>CAYRHU010000083.1:6824-14157 GCA_964424155.1 uncultured Chitinophaga sp. | reverse complement strand
TACCGTCCACAACATACCAGTTGCGCTTAACGGTAGCCTCGTTCGCATGTTTGGTAGTAAAATGAAGTTTACTCATTTAAGAAAGCTTTGAGCTGAAAGTTTCGAGCTGTGAGCCCGGTCGCTTCAGCGGTTAATTAATACAACCGGGCTATCCCCCGGATGTTCCCAACTCGTCGCACGGAGCTATTAGCCCGTTGCTTCATTTGGGGGTGCAAAGATAGGTTTGTGAAGCGTCCCTGCCTAAGATAACAGGCATTAATTTTTATTACGCCATTACAATTGACTGGTTATCAATCAAAATTTTGCACATAATTTTTAGAGGTCAGCGATCGCGTTAAGAATCCCACCACCTGTTTAGGGTGTAGTTGCCATTTACGGGGAGATGCTCCCCGATCCTGGGAGTAGCTACCTGCACCTGGCATTCCTGCGCCTTTCTTATTAATCTTTTCACCGGCTCATTCCAGGGGTGGGTGCTCAGCCTGAATTTACCCCAGTGCACGGGCAGCAGCGCTTTGGCACGCAGATCCAGTGCCGCCTGCACCGTTTCTTCCGGCATCATATGTATCAGCGGCCACATGGTATTATACTGACCCGCTTCCAGGATGGCAAGATCGAAGGGACCGAATTGGTCACCTATCGTACGGAAATGGGTATCATAACCCGAATCCCCGCCGAGGTAAAGCGAATGGTTTTTCGTTTGCAGTATAAATGAGGACCATAGCGACTGCCCTCTCCTTACCCCCCTGCCGGAGAAATGACGGGCGGGTGCCGCCGTCAGTATAAAGCCCGCATCCGGTGATACCTGCTCCCACCAGTCCATCTCCGTGATAACAGAAGGATCAACACCCCAGTAAACAAGATGGGAACCCACCCCGAGTGAACAATATATCCTTCCAATCCTTCCCCTTAATTCCATGATGGTCCGGTAGTCAAGATGATCATAATGATCATGTGTGAGGACCAGGTGATCAATAAACGGCAGGTCTGTCACCTTATACTCATTACTCCCCGGAAAAGCCTTTACCATAAAGGAAAGCGGGGCGGCATTTCCGCTGAACACGGGATCGACAAGGAAATTCTTTTCTTCGATACGCAACAAATATGAGGAATGCCCGAACCAGACGATCACCGGTACTGCCGACCCCAGTTTCTTCAGATCCATTTTAACGGATGGCAGCATACGCGTTGGCGCGGTTTCGGGGTGATCCCTGAAAAATTCGCGCATCATCTTCCAGTAACTCACTCCCTCCTGTTTCATAGGTGTGGGGGAAAGATTCTGAAAGGCGCCGTTGCGGTAATTGGCCGAACGCAGAACTCTTTCCTTTTGCTGACCTGAGGGCAGTTTCCCGGTAATTTTAATTGACATAAAAAAGATTGTTCCCGGTGCAAATTACCGATCCCCTGACAGGGTAATCAAATGTTATCGGCGAATCGACGAACAGCCGGGGTGAATGACTGTATTGAGTATATTGCTGAAAATTATTTCGCATGGCAACCCGACCCCTTGGCCGTACAAGTTTTGGCAACCCGGAAAACACCGGTAACCTGATGCCGATTGAAGAAGCGCATGCCTTACTCAACGACTGGGTGCCTAATGAACGGCTCCGCCTGCACATGAAACAGGTGGCCGCCAACATGAAGGCCTGGGCGCTGGAAAAAGAAAACGCGGATGAAACAACGGCGCGCAAATGGGAACTCGCCGGGTTGCTGCATGACGCGGACTGGGAAAAATTTCCCGATCAGCACTGCATCGTCATTATTGAGGAACTTGAAAAGAGGAATATCGATCCCGATGTGATCCGCTGTATCGCCTCGCATGGCCCGCATGTGTTCGGGGTCGACCCGCAAAGCCGGATGGATCACATGATCTACGCCATTGACGAACTTTCCGGTTTCATTCACGCGGCGGCGCTCATCCGCCCCACCTTATATGAAGGTCTGGAAGTGAAAAGCGTACTGAAAAGATTAAAGTCGCCCGCCTTCGCCGCCCAGGTGAGCCGGGAAGATATAAACGACGCCGTTGCCCGGGCCGGTATCGGCCTGGAAGAATTGATTCAGTTCATCATCGATCATCAGAAACAGGTATCGTAATTCTCCGCGGGAAAATAATTTTAAAGATTTCGTTAAACCCGGCCATGTAACATAGGTCACAAAGACTGCCCGTGTTATCCCAACCCGACGTAAGAGCATTCAGTCACCAAAAAATTCCGTATGAGAAAGCTCTACGCTATGCTCGCAGGGATCCTTTTGACCCTGCCGGCCATTACAACCCTTGCCCAGACCCAGACGCCTGATGTCGCCAATTTTACCGCGGCGATCAATCATGAAACAAAAAATGTCGTATTCACCAATCACTCCCGTATCGGGAGCGAACCGGGACCGCGCCGCGCCTACTGGAGTTTTGGAGACGGCAGCGGGCAATGGACGCCGCCCCTGCAGGGCACGCAGCACCGGTACCTGCACCCCGGCACTTATAATGTCTGCCTGAAGATCTACCGGTATCGTACCAACCACGGCGATTCCGTTCTTTCAGCCCAGATATGTAAAACCATTGTGATCAATACGGTTTGCCGGGCCGATTTTGAAAAGTTGAGAGTGGCTGTAACCGTCAACCCCTTAAGGGCCACATTCCGGGCGCTCCCCTGGCATAACGACAACAAGCGCCCGGTGAGGATCTGCTGGAATTTCGGTGACGGCACCGATACCTGTATCCAGTACCCTAATACCCATCCCGGCTCTTATCTCGTACATCATACCTATGCGCAACCCGGCTTGTACAATGTTTGCGTAAAAATATTTTACCAGGGAGGTTGTGAGGCCACGAAATGCAAACCGGTGCGGATCGCCCGGCCCGACAGTTGCCGCGCTAATTTTGAACGGCTGCCCCTGAGTGTTTCCGCCAATCCTTTACTGGTCGGTTTTAAGGCATTACCCTGGCACAGCAACAATAAAAAACCGCAGCGCATCTGCTGGACCTTTGGAGACGGACAGGATACCTGTATCAATTACCCGAACAGTTATAATGGTCCTTACACCGTACGTCACCGCTATGCCCAACCGGGTAACTATGAAGTATGTGTGAAGATCCTTTACCAGGGCGGATGTGAAGCCCGCAAATGTGCGCCGGTTCGCGTGGGGCGTCCCGACAGCTGCCGCGCCAATTTTGAACGCCTGCCCGTTCCTTCCAACAACCCGCTGGAAGCGGCCTTTAAAGCGCTGCCCTGGCATAACAACAATAAAAAGCCGCAACGGATCTGCTGGCGCTTCGGCGACGGTTCGGATACCTGCATCAGTTACCCGGCGAATTATACCGGAATTTACGGTGTGCGTCACCGTTATGATCAGCCCGGTCGCTACGAAGTGTGCGTGCGAATCGATTATTACGGCGGATGCGAAGCCAGGAAATGCGATGATATATTAATCGGTCGTCCCGACAGCTGCCGGGCTGATTTCGAAAGACTGCCCTCGCCCTCCGCCTCACCGCTGACGGTGGCATTCAGGGCCCTGCCCTGGCATAATAATAATAAAAAGCCGCAACGGATCTGCTGGCGTTTTGGCGACGGAACGGATACCTGTATCAGTTACCCGGCCAATTACACCGGAAACTATACCGTAACTCACCGCTACCCGCATCCCGGCGAATACGAAGTGTGTGTTAAGATTGATTACTATGGCGGATGCGAAGCAGATAAATGCAGGGAAATAAATGTACCCCCTCACCCGGTCAATTGCTCGGTCCGTTTGTTCGAGATAACGCCTTCCATAACCAGCCTGGTCCGCGGATTCCTCGCCGTTCCTCATTCGGATCCCGCCCGTAGACCGGTACGCATCTGCTGGTATTTCGGCGACGGGGAAGACACCTGTATCATGATCGATCCGCAACAGCCCCTGCCCAATTTTATTATCCGGCATACCTACCCGGGACCCGGATTGTACAGGGCCTGTGTAAAAGTGCTCTTTGAAGGCGGTTGCCGGGCGGAGGATTGCACCGATGTGCTCATAAGGAATAATTCCAATGTTTGCGGCGGATTCATGATCGATTCGCTTATGGGTCCGAAAACTTTCCGGTTCCGCGGCCAGGGTATTCATGTGCCAAACGATGAGGTGATTGGGTACCGCTGGACCTTCGGCGACGGCACCAGTGCGATGGGACGGGAAGTGACGCATACCTACCAGCAGGGCGGGACCTATGAAGTATGTCTCTTTATCAAAACCAGGCTGGGATGCGAAACGAGAATTTGCAGACCGGTGCGTGTTCCCGGCAATAACCAGCCCGCGCTGAACCTGTCGCCCAACCCGGTGATCAATGTGCTGCATGCGGCATTCTTCTCCACGCATACCGAGCCGGTAAGCATACGGATCTTCAACAGCAACGGGGTGGTGGTGAGAAGTTATCTCCGGAACGCGACAGTGGGTCCCAACAACTGGGATTTTGATCTCAGCAACCTGCTGCCGGGGATATATACGTTCAGGGTGCAATCACCCAACCAGTTAGCCAGCGCCATTTTTATCAAACAGTAACCAATGTTTTCTTACGTCAGGGCTAACACGAGCCGTTCCCGCAAGGGGGCGGCTTTTTTTCTGCTCTGAATTTTTGATCACCAGAATTTAGCATACAACGCGATCACGATCATCAGGATCATGGTGATCAGAATAACGGTTGACTTTTCAAGCCGGAACATGGTTTTATCCAGGGCAAAGGCTTTGGGGTTGATTCGCGGACCGGCCAGGCTTACCAGCACCATCAGCGCAACGGCAAAAAAGAAGGACCACCCCATGTTCACCAGGAAGGGGATCTCGTATCCTCCTTTACCATTGGGATAGGCTGTATACAGCAGGGTTTCATGACCAAAAAGCGCCGGGGCGTAATTATTGAAAAGAATGGATAACAGGAATCCAGATAATAAACCCGCCACAGCCGCTGCACCGGTCGTTCTTTTCCAGAACATGCCCAGCAGGAACATGGCAAATACGCCGGGACTGATAAAGCCGGTATATTTCTGAATGAATGTGAAACCGCCTTCTCCGCCAATCCCCAGCAGATCTTCCCATGTGCAGAAAACGGCGATCAGCATGGCCGCCAGGATGGCGATCCGGCCGGTCCGGACCAGTTTTTTCTCATCCGCTGTTTTATTGAAATATTTATGATAGATGTCAAGTGTGAAAATCGTGGAGATACTATTGGCCTTCCCCGCCAGTGAGGCCACGATCGCCGCGGTTAATGCGGCAATGGAGAGACCTTTCATTCCCGCGGGGAGCAAACTCAGTATGGCCGCGTAGGCCCCGTCTTTTTTGCCGTCGAAAACAGCCGCATCAAAATAGCCGTTCTTATACAGCACAAAGGCGGCGATACCCGGCAGCATCACGATGATTGGCATGAACAATTTCAAAAATCCGGCGAAGAGGATGCCGTTACGCGCCGTTTTGAGATCGGCTCCAAGGGCCCGCTGGGTGATGTATTGATTGCAGCCCCAGTAATTCAGGTTGGCGATCCACTGCCCGGCAAAATACATGGTGATCCCGGGCAGGGCGATGTATTTCTGAATGTATTCCGCACTGCTGCTGGCGGTGGGTTTATCAAAGATCATATGGAAATGATCGGGTGCCTGCGTCATAAGCGTTTTAAAACCGCTGAGCGCGCTGTTGCCCTGGTTGACCACCTGGTCCACCGTGCTGAGCGCGATCCATACGGCCACCAGGCCGCCGATAATCAGCACGGCCACCTGGATCACATCCGTGTAACCGATCACTTTCATACCCCCGATCGTGATCACAAATGCGAAGAGGGCCAGCCCGAGTACGATATAATGAAAGTTTTGGGCGCCCGCCAGTCCGCTGATGGCCTTTGAGCCCAGGTAAAGTATCGAGGTCAGGTTCACGAAAACATAAAGGAACAACCAGAACACCGCCATGATCACGGCCACCGTTTCATTATACCGTTCCTTGAGGAACTGCGGCATGGTGAAGATTTTATTCTTCAGGTACACCGGCATGAACCAGATGGCGATAATGATCAGCGCGATCGCCGCCACCCATTCATAGGCCGCCACCGCGATCCCGGAGAAAAAACCCTCCCCGCTCATGCCGATGAATTGCTCCGCGGAAATGTTGGAGGCGATCAATGAAGCCCCGATGGCCCACCAGGTCAGCGAACCCTCGGCCAGGAAATAATCCTTCGTGCTGGTTTGAGGCGCTTTCTTCTTCCGGTAGATCCACCAGCCATAGGCGGCCACGATAAAGAAATAAGTAAGGAAAACGATATAATCGCCGGGTTGCAGGATCTTATTCATACGGGCAGTGTGCGGTTTTAGTCGAGGTATTTTTTCTTTATTTCGTCGTACAGCTTCATCAGGCTGTTACTGGCTCCCCTGTCATCGAAAATCTTTTCCCAGGTGCTGAGCGGCTCCCAGATACAGGTGCCCTTCCCTCTTCCACCGGGGAGCTCAAACGCGATCTTATTCACTTCTTCCTTGCGGTGGGAATACTCCACCACGATCACATCCTTGTTATACCTCCTCACCAGGTCGTGCAGGTTATCGCGCAGGTCGTCGAGCGTGCCATGCCATTTCGGATAATAGGATTCACCGATCACGTCAAAATAAACGCCCCGGGCGATCATGTTGTCTATAAAGAAAACCGATTCGTCGTTCTGTCCCCCCAATGCCACGTGCAGCATCATGATAATGGAAGGATCCACGGCTTTCACGGCGGCCGTACCCGCATTCACCAGTTGTGCCAGCCCGTCGAAATTACTCACGTTACCCTCCGGCCAGATAATACCATGATTGATCTCATTACCCACCTGCACCATATCGGGTGTGGTGCCCTGGTCCTTCAGTTGCTGAATTACATCGCGGGTATAATCGTAAACCGCTTTCTTCAGTTCTTCAAACGGCAGGTTTCGCCAGGCCGCTGGTTTATATTGCTTGCCCGGGTCGGCCCAGTAATCGCTGTAATGAAAATCCAGCAGCAGTTTCATTCCCGCATCCTTCACCCGCTTTGCCATTTTTTTGGTATGGGCGAGATCGCAGAATCCTTTTTGCGGGGAATAACCGCTGTCCCTGGCCGGGTCATTGAAGATCCGCAGGCGCACATAATTGAATCCATGATCTTTCAGTATCTGAATGGCATCCTTCTCCACCCCGTTATCCGAAAATTTCATGCCCCTGGCCTCCAATTCCGGCAGGAATGATATATCGGCGCCCAGCATGCGGTAGTCGCCCGGTTCCTTCATAAGGGAGGGAGGCAGCAAATATTTTTTATCGACCGTAACCGTTACCACGCTTTCCGGCGAAATCGCCTGGATATCCGTTCCCCCTTCCCAAAGCCCGGT
>CAYRHU010000083.1:0-6724 GCA_964424155.1 uncultured Chitinophaga sp. | reverse complement strand
GTCACCACCACTTCCACCGGCAACCCGGTCGTTTCTATTTTCTTCGTAAACTTTTTTCCTTTTTTATAGGCCACCGCTTCGATCGTTCCCGGTTCATAATGCACTGTCCATTTCAAATGACTGTTGCGCGGCATATCCTTTTTCCCCTGGCTTTTCCCGTTCAGGAACAATTCCACGTTGTCCGCGTTCGTATTCACCCAAACATCCATCAGGTCCCCTTTAGGTTTGTTCCAGCCCGGACCTTTCTCCCTGAAATTCCAGTGCGGAGATATGTGCAGCACGTCCTTGTCTGTCCACCAGCTCTGATAATAGTAGTAGATGTTCTTCGGGAAACCGCACATATCCATCAGCCCGAAATGCGAATTGATATTCGGCCACTGGTAAGGGGTGGGTTCACCGCGGTAATCCAACCCGGTCCACACAAATCCTCCCAGCCAGAAATCATTGGGCGCGGCCAGGGTCCACCAGGCCTCGGCCGTACTGGCCCACCAGGGAGCGGTAATGTCCTGGTCGGGTACATAGCCCCTGACCGTATCTTTTTCATAGATACCTCTTGTGGTAACGGTGCTTCCCATTTCCGTTCCGATGATCGGTTGTCCCGGGTGGTCGCGGTGATAGTCCGCTACGGCAAATTGCCGGTAATTAAAACTTCGTACCGGGATCACCTCATTGATCCCATTGAAAACATTCGGCACATCCGCTGCATAAGTGCAGGTGCGGGTGGGGTCCAGTTCCTTTTGTTTCGCGATAAAGGTCTGCGCGATCCGTTTCCCGGTGCTGCTGGTATGGATCCATCCTTCTTCGTTACCGATCGACCACATGAATACGCTGGCCCTGCTCCTGTCCCTTTTGATGAGCCGCTCAAACTGGTCCATGTATTCGGGCCCGCTGTTGAGCAATCGTTGCTCATCCATGACCAGCATGCCCAGGCTGTCGCAGGCATCCAGTAATTCGGGTGTGGGCGCGTTATGACTGGTACGATAGGAATTTACGCCCATGTTCTTTAAAAGGCGTACCCGGTAGTACTGCAGGTAATCCGGCAGGGCGCTGCCCACACCGGCATGGTCCTGGTGACAATTCACGCCAAGCAGTTTCACATGACGGCCATTCAGGAAAACACCGTTGGGTTTAACGTCGATCGTACGGATGCCAAAACGAATCGATTGCCGGTCCGTGATCTTCCCGCCCGATCTGATTTCCACCACGACCCGGTACAGGTATGGATCTTCGGTTGACCAGGCCCTGAAATCATTCAGCGAAACAGCGCTGGTCACAGCGGCTGTTCCTCCCTGCCGCAGGGATAGCGGCTGTTCCTTTGATACCGCGAGTACTTTTCCCTCCCGGCTGGTAAGGAGTGTCTTAACAGTGCAGTTACCCTGCAGCAGGGTTTCATTCTGCACGGTTGTCTCCACATTTACCACCGCTTTATTGCCCGTAACGGCCGACCAGGCAAACACCCCGTCCGTTGCGATATGCATATTATCATAAACATTCAGCCAGACATGACGGTAGATGCCGGTGCCTTCGTAGAACCATCCTTCATACTGTGTGGCATCGGCCCTTACCACGATTACATTATCCTTACCATAATTAATGAAATCCGTGATATCATAACATACGCCGATATAGCCGCTTTTGTTATTGCCCAGGAAAAAACCATTCACCCAGATATGCGCATCCCTGAAGATACCGTCAAACTGCAGTTGAAACCGGCGGCCCGAATCGGCGGGGGCGACGGTGAAATGTTTGCGGTACCAGCCGATGCTGGTTTCAGGAAACAAACCGCCCACGGGTTTGTACCCATGCGCCATCACGTCAAAATTATTCTTGTACACAAAGGGGAGTTCCACCGCCCAGTCGTGGGGAAGATCCAGTTTTCTCCATTGGCTGTCATCGAATTTCGGATCGATCGCCGTCTTTACGGCCGCGCCGGATTTGGAAAAACTATTGGCAATGCCGTAATTGAAATCTTTTTCCGCGATGGCGGCATGACCGAAATGAAATTGCCAGTTACTGTCTAAACTCAGTTTCTGTCTTTGTGCCAGCGAAAAAAAAGAAAGACCGCACAGGATCGCAAACAGGCAGGCTGATCGTTTCATACGGAAAGTTATTGAATGTATCAATACGTGGGCCGTCAGTTAAATGCGTTTAGCGCTATCGTGGGTTTTCCGCTGTTATCAAAAGCGCCCTTTGTATATCCTTTCCAGTTTCCATAGCTCTGTGGTTCCCAGTAGAGAACACCCAATCCCTTATTGGCGGGAACCGAACGTACCTTATTGATGAGGTCGGAAAGGAAAGACTGGCAGGCCGCGGCCTGGTCCCAGCTCATACCCGTTTCACAGATCATAACCGGTTTGTTGTACCGGCTGATCATGTCATTGATGTTTGCCAGGCATTGCGTGTTCAGGGTTGCCCAATTTCCGGGATCCGGGTACAGCGACATGCCCGTTACATCCCATTTGCCCCCGTTATTTGTCAGCCCGTCAAAGATCCAGCGGAACAAACTATTTTCCTGGCCATTCGATATATGAACGATCACTTTGATATTGTTATCTACCGCTTTTACCGCATCATACCCCTTATTCACCAGGGACGCGAAGTTGGCCATATTGACGGAGGCCCTTCCGTCGGGCCATAACATTCCGTCGTTGGTTTCGTTGCCCACCTGCACCCATTCGGGTGTGACCCCGTTTGATTTAAGCGTAGTGAGTACATTAAATGTGTGGTTTTATACAGATGTCTGAAGTCCCGCAAGATCCTGCGAAGCCCAGGCGGCCGGTTTGGTTTGCTGCCCGGGGTCGGCCCAGGAGTCGCTGTAATGAAAATCGATCATGATCCGCATACCCAAGTTCTTCGCGCGCACTGCTTTTACCAGTACATCGGCCATATTATTCCATCCGCCGGCCGGATCCACCCAAACTCTCAGACGGATCGTATTCATACCCAGGTTCTTTAACAACTGCATGCACTCCGTGACGACGCCGGTGTTGTTATAAAACAACTTTCCGGCTCCTTCCATTTCCGTAACCCAGCTAACATCCGCTCCTTTAGCAAAGGAATTGTTGGCAGGAGGCGGCGTTGTCCCCCCACCCCCATAGGAAACAGATTTGCCACATTGTAGAAGGAATGGGAAGAGGAGAATGATGATAACCCTGCGCATCTTTAAGTTTTTCAAAGATAAAACAGGCGGCTGTCGGAGTCCGACGGCCGCCTGTTGCACTGACTTTTTACAAATGCTTATTAATTGATAGTAACCGTTTGTGTGTGCTCATTCAATGTAATAGTATAGGAACCACTGACAGCCGGTGTTTTGAAATTGGGTCCGCCGTCCCACTTTATTGCTCGCGGTGTTCCCGTGGACGTACTTCCGCCGCTGTTATCTTCGTAATCAAACGCACCCCATGCATTTCCCGCCAGGAATTTGATATCCTTTCCGGTAATCAGGTTTAAGGTGATCGTCCATACCCCGTTACCTCCATAGGTCATTTGCGGACTAGACGCAGGATCCCAGGCAGGCACTCCGTTGATACCATCTCCTACTACACGCATTTCAATCGCAGGTGATAACTCGTATTTTACCTGCATTTTATCATCTCCGTTCCAAATGGCTCTTGTCCTGGGTGTGGAATTCGCGATGATATCGGGTCCATTTCCGTCATTATCCAGGTTTCCACCACTTCCTCCCCACCAACGGGCTTTATCCGGTGTACTGTTATCCCAAACAGGTCCGTCATGAAATTTAAAGGCATCGGTACCGCTGCTGTTCGCGATGATCAGGAATTTATCCCGGCCGGCATACCCCCCAAAAATGGGTGAAGCAGGATTCCATCCCTGCATATTACCTACAACCCCAACCTGCTTTTGTTGTACCCAAGCCAGGTTGTTGGCTATATCAATGGTCAGGCGATAAATACCATTTGCACCCACACTGAAATCTCCACCCTGGTTCATCCCTGTTGTAAAACCGGTTCCGCTAACACCCGTATTACCATAAGCCGATCCCCAGTCGCCCGGGGTTCTGGCAAATTTGAAGGCATCGCCCGCATTCATTTTTACATACGTGTAAAAGATTTTGTTGAACCGGTCGGTTTTTTTATCACTTATCAACTGAAGAGGGTTATTAATGTCCCAACCGTTAACGGAGCCCACTAAATACATAAGAATGATTGGTTGGTAGGTCTGAATGGTAACGGTAACGGTATTGGAGTAAGAGACGGCCCCCTGTGCGGTAACGCCTTTTAACCGGAACGCGAGATTACCGGTTGTAGTGGGAACGATACCCGCTGTCAGTGCGGCATCATTCATCTCTCCTTTGGTCAGGGGCAACTGACTGGTATTCACTCCAGCGGGGAAAGAATGCACGTTTGAGAAATTATTGGCCGGCAGATCATACTCTACACTATACGTAATATTTCCGGAATACCCGGGAAAAGCGTTTGTCCAGCTAAAGGTGTTAGAATGCTCTGCAGCAGTGGCCAGGGTTCCGCTCACCGAAGTGAATTGTGTGGAAAGTGTGGCGGGGTGATTATAGGGCGTTACCGTGATCTTCACCACATTGGAGATATACTGCTCATTATTGTTTCCATACGAAGATACCACACGCGTATCAAGCACATAAGGCGTTCCGATGGTAAACCCATAATTCAGCAGAAAATTATTCAGCTCTGCTCCTGTCAATGAAGCGGAGAACACGCCCATCACGGTTTTCGAAGACGCCTGGGCAAAATTCCTGCCAGTGGAATCTATTTCGATTACAAACTTATAATTACTGGTGTCCGTTTTATAATTTGGAGAAGTCCAGCTGAACGTCACCACGGGATTATTGGCATCTCCCAAACCTGGTGCTACCGAAGTGGGATTGACGGTAAGTTGAATGGTATTCCCCTTATCGTAATACGGTAACTCTTCTATTTTTTCACAACCCGAAAAGATCAGGACCATGCCTGCACAAGCCGTCAATATGTTGATCACTCTTTTCATAAAACAGTTTTAATGATGATTTACTGCCTGGTTAATTTGTATTTACCGGTCTGGAAATTAATCTCCACTTTATAGACACCAGCACCGGGGGATAGAAATTGCGGATCGGCATCCCTTTTCTCGAAATCACCTGACAGGGCCAGGTTGGGTGCCAGGGCATGATACTGAGAAGACCATACGCCCTGTTGCTGGATCAGTTTATACCCGCCGCCGGGATTGAATGTAAGATACCCTTCATAGTGCAAAATGTCGATCCGGGTAAATTTCTGCGAAACATCGTAAGGCGACGGCAGGGGGTTAGACCAACCGGAGGCAAATGCATCGCCCGTAGCCCATAACTCACCATCCAGGTAACCGGCCGCAGAAGTTCCGGGCGGTTCCACGACAAAATCCAGGTACGGAGTAACGGTCATGGCCAATACATTGGAATATAAAGGAACGCTTCCTCCAGCCAGGGTGGATTTGATCCGGAATTCCACATTATGAGACACGCCAAAAGCCAATTCCATTCTCGAGAAGAAGGAGTTGAATTGCTTTACGGTGTAGGAAACATTCAGATCATTGGCAATGGCAGATTCCACCAGTTTGGGACTCTTAAAATTCTGGCCGGCCAGATCCACCTGTAGCGTATAGGTTACATTCTGTGAGCTCACCCCGGTGGTAAACATATAATCGGGGTTGGTCCAGTCAAACCGGATATGAAATTCACTTGCCCGGTTCTTATCCAATACAAAGGGACCCGTTGAGCTTGCCTTGAAAACCGGAGGGGTTCCCCCATCATAATAAATTCTATTTTCCTTCTTATCGCACGAGCTGAGGACGAATACAATAGCCGGGACAGAAAGCAACCGCAGAAAATTTCTCATAATAATTGTATTAATATATTAATATCCTGGATTTTGAATCAAATTGCTGTTTGCACTAATCTCCGAAGATGGGATAGGGAACAGCTTATAAATAGAGGATACACCCGTACCCCCGGCAATATTCCCTTTCCAGGGCCAGAGATAAGAAGACTCGACAAACCGGTTGAACCGGATCAGGTCGGTACGACGGAACCCCTCCCAGTATAATTCACGACCTCTTTCATCGATGATGAAATCCAGGTTGAGTTCATTCGCATTGATATTCCCGGTGGTGTTTTGGTAAGCCCGGGTACGTAACAGGTTGATATACTCGAGCGCGGTAGTCGAGCTCCCGCCGCTTCCCCCTCTCAATACCGCTTCTGCATAGATCAGGTATTGTTCCGCAAGTCTGAATAAGGGCATATCAATACCCACACCCAGGTTGCCATTCTCTGTATATCCCAGGGATCCGTCCCTGTTGATGTTCTTGAACTTGATCGCGGCAAATCCATCTACCGAGCGATCCACAATCTCAATATTCCTGCCGGCCGTATAGAACAACGAACGTTTATCGGCGGTGCCGGTATAATCAGGAAACAGGTTGGGCAGATTCTTGGTAACCCGGTTACCACTCCACCCGGATACACCTACCACTGATACGGGAATATTTCCGCTGGAGCCGGCATATACAATATAATTTGTACCCCCGTAGTTCTGTGTCTTCCGGCCATCGTAATTAATCGTAAAAATGAGTTCGTTGGTGCAAAGTTCGTTGTCATTCAGGAAAAGCCACTGATAGTTCGTTTCCAGAGAATACCCGGCATCGATGACCTTCTTGGAATAGGTGATGGCATCGGTATACCGCTGTGTACCGGTATACACTTCTGCATTCAGGTACA
>CAYRHU010000082.1:0-14552 GCA_964424155.1 uncultured Chitinophaga sp. | reverse complement strand
AACCTCATCACCCATTTCACCGCCTTATCCTTCCTGTCCCCATCGCGCATAAACCAAAGCTTGTTATATTTTCCCTCGACCCACAGGTTCACATAATCATCATAAAAACGGCTGCCGGGGTTCCCGCTTTGCCCCCCGGGGTACACCCCATAAGCCTCCGTTGGGGTGGTCAGGTGTACGATCATCCGCCAGCTGGGACCGTGACTATGGGTGACGGCGTTTATAATGTTGCCATTACCCCCGACATTCAACCCGGACCGGGCAAATCCTTTCAGATCCTTGATCAGGTGATACACCGTGGGGTTCTTGAATGCTGCCCAGGAAAGCCTACCTTCTTTTTCTTTGTTCATGAGGTCGGCAGCAGCTTTTTTAAAGGAACTGGTCACCACATCAAACAGGGTTTCGGTTTGCGGGGTATTGATATCATCTGCATATTTGAAAGCCGTATCGCGCAAAAGTATCTCGAGCGTGGTTTGTTCTTCCGGGTACGGCGCCTGCGGATTCACCCGGCTCAGTTCATCCTTCCAAATGCCTGTTTCCAGGCTGTCCCACCAGCACTGGTAAATGGTTTGCCCCTTTGACCCCGGATCAGCCTGCAGGTCCCAGTTCCTGAAAATATCCAGGTAATTTTTTTCGGCAGCCGTCAGGTCATTTTCCCTGATATATTTCAGCATCACGGGTCTCGCATCTTCGGCCAGGGTATTAAAGTAATTCCCGTGCAGCGTCATCATATCGTTTACCGTGATCCCGTTCATCACGGTCAGCCTGTTTTCAACTGTAATTCCTCTCGGGGTTATGTAGGTGCCTGGTATAAAATAGGGATATGTGGTATCCGCCGGACGCTGGTTCGCGCTTTCCAGGAAGCCTCTTTCGGGGTTGCGGGCATGGGGGTTTTCGGCCTGTGGAATAAAGCCCTGCCACATGTAACTGCTGTCATCCCCCGGCATTACATAAAGACCCTGTCTATCCCACCGGGCCGGGAACTTTCCCTGCTGCCAGATCGCTATATCGCCCGACTTCGATGCGAACACGAAATTCTGGCCGGGACAGGTAAAAGAATGAATGGCGTTCTCGTAATCGTCATAATTTTTCGCGCGGTTGAGATGATAAAATGTAATCCCCTCATTGCTGGGGTCATGCGCCGTCCATCGTACGGCCAGGTTCCGGCTGCCGGAAGCTTCATTTGAAAAACTTTCATCAAACATGACCGGGCCGAATACCGTGTAGGACACGGTGTCGTATACGGTTTTTCCTCCTTTTACTTTGATCTCTTCTATTCGTTGCTGTGCCGGTTGCCACTGGCCGTTGAACCAGTATTCCTTCCGGCTCCGGTCCCTGAATTTTATTTCATAGTAATCTTTGACATCACGTTGCGAATTGGTGACACCCCAGGCGATACTGTCGTTGAACCCGATTATGACAAACGGGCTGCCCGGGAGTGACACCCCGTAAACATTGCTTGATGGGGTGACCAGTTGTATTTCGTACCAGATCGAGGGAAGCGACAATTCGAGGTGAGGGTCGTTGCAAAGGATCGGGGCGCCGCTTTGCGTTTTACTCCCGGCCACCACCCAGTTATTGCTTCCGTTATTGACATTGGGTTTTGAATTCTCGCTCGCCGTCACCGTATTTTTATTAAGCAAATAGAGCGAGTCCGCGGTGGCGGGTTTCACCGGAATGATCCCCGGCTGCGGAAACACGGTTCCTTTGGGCACAATGGGCACCAGTGAATCGTGCGCCTGCGGATAAAGCAACTTTAGTTCATCAGGCAAAAAAATGGAACGGGCATTGGTATAGGCCAGGTCGTTTTCCGTTCCGGAGGAAAGATTTTTAGCCATCATTTTTAATAACAAAGCGGTCCGCAGATTGCTCCATTTTTCAGGTTTTATATTGAGCAATTTATATTCAACCGGTATGTCCGCCTCCTTCAGGGAACCAATATAGGCGTTTACGCCATTTGTATAGGCGTCGAAGAGAGATTTGGCCACCGGGTTCTTTTCTATTTCGGTTTTCGCATTCTCCGCGGCAAATACCATTCCCAGTCTTCTTTGTTCCCTGTCGTAATTAATCGCTTTGGCCCCTGCCATCTCGCTGGCCCTGCCCGCTGCGGCCCTTGTCTGCAGATCGATCTGGAAAAGGCGGAATTTGGCATGGAGATATCCCTGGATGAAATAAAGATCCTCGTCATTTTCGGCAAACACGTGCGGCACCAGCCGATCGTCCAGGTACACTTCGGCATTCCCTTTAAGGCCTTCAAATTGAAGTTCCGCATCAAAATCATGGCCGGCGGGTTCCGCGTTCTGCCAGAAACCATGCTGGGGACTGAGGAATTTACCCATCGGCGGAACGGTGCCCCATTGTTTATTTAAGGCGAATACAAGACCGGCGGTTAAAATAGTAGAAACGGCAAAAGGTACGATACGCATATGCTCTGAATGATGACGAAAGATAAGAAATGTATCAGTAAATTTTAAACCACCTACCGTTGAAGCGCGGTTTTTCAGTAATTTCATCCTCATTAAAGCAATCAACCATGGCATTAATTATCGTATTGGGTATCATCGCCCTGTTGGTGATATGGATCATCTCCCTGTATAATGGTCTTGTTCGTTTGCGCAACAGGCGGCAAAACGCGTTTGCCGACATTGATGTGCAGTTACGGCAGCGTCACGACCTGGTTCCCCAATTGGTGGAGACGGTTAAGGGCTACGCGGCGCATGAAAAAGATTTGCTGATGAAAGTAACCGAAGCCCGGACCGCTGCAATGGCCGCAACATCTATCGACGGAAAGATCGTGGCGGAACAACAGTTGTCTGCGGCCCTGCAGGGATTAAAAGTCCAGGTGGAAGCGTACCCGGATCTGAAGGCCAACCAGAATTTCCTGCAACTGCAGGAGGAACTCAGCGACATAGAGAATAAACTGGCCGCTTCGCGCCGATTCTTCAACGGTGCCACCACGGAATATAATAACGCGGTCGAGTCGTTCCCGGGTAACCTGGTGGCCAGGAATTTCGGATTCCCGAGAGAGATCATGTTCGACCTGGGTGAAGATACCCGCAGGAATATGGAAGAACCTCCCAAGATCCAGTTTTAAAGTAATTGGCCACCTTAAGGCGGAACGAAAAGAAAATGAAGTACGTCGGATTACACAGCCAGATCAGGAAGAATAATTTCAATTCGACCCTGTTACTGATTGCCTTCCCGCTGCTCCTGCTTGCCATGACCTATGCGCTCGCCTTTTTTACAAAGGCCGAGCATAAAGAGGATCCCAACCTGCTCTTTGCGCAGGCCATGCCGGTAGTGCTTGGGGCCGTCGGCATCTGGTTCCTGATCGCCTGGACGGGTCATGCGGCCTTTATCCGTATGGCCACCGGCAGCAAGCCGCTCGAACGAAAAGAAAACAAAAGAGTTTATAATCTGCTGGAAAATTTATGCATTTCCCTGGGCATGCCCATGCCGAAATTGTACATTATCGAGGACGATTCGCTAAACGCTTTCGCCAGCGGGATCGACCGGCGTTCGTATTCCATTTCCCTGTCGAGGGGTATCATCAATAAACTCGATGATGAGGAACTGGAGGGGGTGATCGCCCATGAACTCACCCATATCCGGAACCGGGATGTCCGGCTGCTTGTCGTTTCCATCATTTTCGTGGGCATTTTCGCCTTCCTGGCCGAAGTGGCTTTCCGAAGCCTGCGGCATGTGGGAAGCGGCAGAAGGAGCAAGAACAATAAAGGAAGCGGCGCCGTCATCCTCATCGCCATCGTGGTAACGGCGGTCGCGTATTTCATCTCTATTCTGCTTCGTTTTGGCATCAGCCGCAAACGCGAGTACCTGGCCGATGCCGGGGCCTCCGAAATAACAAAAAAACCATACGCCCTGGCCAATGCATTGAGGAAAATCTCCAACGACCCCCTGATCGAAGCCGTGGAAAGCCGTGACGTGGCGCAACTCTTCATCGATAATCCCAAACCCTCCACCCATAAATCCGCTTCCTGGGATAATATGTTCGCCACCCATCCTCCCATTGAAAAACGAATAGAACTGCTTGAACAATTTGTCTGAAAATTCAGAATTACAAGGTTGCAACTGCAGACATAAGACTGCCAACTGTGGACTGTCGACTGTGGACTGTGGACTGTGGACTGTGGACTGACTACTGTTTACCCCCGATCATCGGCACAAAAGAAAAATTATCAAACACTTCTTCTTTCAACGCCCCGTTTTCCAGTTTGGTGATCCTTCTCATTTGCTGGACATCGCCGGCTCCCAGCGGAACCACCATCATACCGCCGGGTTTCAACTGTTCTACCAGTTTGGGTGGTATTTCCGGCGCGGCAGCGGTAATCAGCACCCTGTCGAAAGGTGCAAAAGTGGGTAGGCCTTCGTATCCGTCGCCATAGAAGAATTTAATACCGGGATACTTTTTCAGGAATTCGAATTTTTTATTTGCGTCGAAGAGTTTTTTCTGTCTTTCTATGGTGTACACCTGGGCACCCATTTCGGCCAGCACTACGGCCTGGTAAGCGCTGCCGGTGCCGATCTCCAGGATTTTCATAAAAGGTTTTACTTCGAGCAACTGGGACTGGTAGGCGACTGTATAAGGCTGTGAAATGGTCTGTCCCTCCCCGATCGGGAAAGCCCGGTCTTCATAAGCCACTTCATCAAAAGCCGAATCCAGGAAAAAATGCCTCGGCACCTCGAGCAGGGCATCAAGCACCCGATCATCGGAGATGCCTTTGGACTGAATGCCCTGTACCAGTTTTTTACGCAGGCCCTTATGCCTGTACGTGTCTTCCGTGGGTCTCATAAGCCGGATGCAAAATAAGATAAGCGGCGCAAAGGAATTATAATTTCATATCCGTGATGAGAGCTTTGATCTTTTCATCCAGCCGGAGATTCACGGAATCATATTCAGCCGCCTGGGGCAACGGGGCATGCACACTGAAATAAAATTTGATCTTGGGTTCCGTTCCGCTGGGCCGGGCAGAAATATTACTGCCATCGGCCAGGATAAACTGCAGCACGTTGGATTGGGGGAGACTGATTTCCCATTCCTCTCCCGTTTGGGGATTGGTACCATACCGGCGATCATAATCCAGGAGTTGCACCACCGGCGAGCCGTTGATGACCTTTGGCGGATCATTTCGGTATCCTTCCATCATGGCGGCGATCTGTTGCTGGCCATCCATCCCTTTTTTGGTGATGGAGATCAGGTGTTCCTTATAACATCCGTACTGAACATAGAGATCGATCATTTTATCGTAAAGACTTCTCCCTTTTTCTTTTTCATAAGCGGCCATTTCACAGAGCAGGGCCACCGCGCTGATCCCATCCTTGTCTCTTATCCGGTCGCCGATCATCAGCCCGAAACTTTCCTCGCCGCCAATGACGAAATGTTCCTTTCCTTCTTTTTCCCGGATCATTTCGGCGATCCACTTAAAACCGGTCAGCACCCGGTAACAGGCGACGCCATTACCCGCGGCGATCGCGTCGATCATCGGCGTGGTGACGATGGTGGTGATCACCATATCGTTGGGACGGGCGATCCCTTTTGCCTTACGCGCCTCGGTCAGGTAGTTGAAGGCCAGCACGGCAGTCTGGTTTCCGTTCATGAGCACCCATTTACCCGACCGGTCCTTTACACCGATCGCTATGCGATCCGCATCGGGGTCGGTTCCGCAGAGAATATCCGCATCGAGCCGTTCCGCCATTTTCAGACCCAGGCTCATCGCCTCGCTTTCTTCCGGGTTGGGATAGACCACGGTGGGGAAATTGCCGTCGGGTTCCATCTGTTCTTTCACAATATGAACGTTTCTGAACCCGAATCTTTCCAGCACAGGAGGTACGAGTTTAATGCCGGTGCCGTGAATGGATGTATAAATGATCTTCAGATCACTGTGCCGGGCGATCACTTCCGGGTAAACGCTCAGCCCCCGGACCATTTCCATGTATTGTTCATCCAGCTCTTTCCCGATAATATGAATAAGCTGCTCACCGCCGCTCCATTTCACTTCATCCACGGAGCTGATCTTTTCCACTTCCCTGATCACATTCCGGTCGTGGGGCGGCACAAGCTGGGATCCGTCGTCCCAGTAGGCCTTATACCCGTTATACTCTTTGGGATTATGGGAAGCGGTGCAAACCACTCCGCCCTGGCATCCCAGTGTCCGGATCGCGAAAGAAAGCTCGGGTGTGGGCCGGAGGTCTTCGAACAGGTATACCCGGATTCCATTTGCGGCGAATACATGGGCGGCTGTTTCAGCGAAAAACCGGCTGTTGTTGCGGCTGTCGTGCGCGATCGCCACTTTCACTTCGCTGAAACATTGCTTCAAGTAATTGGCATAACCCTGCGTGGCCATACCCACGGTGTACCTGTTCATGCGGTTGGTACCCGGACCCATGATACCCCTTAGTCCGCCGGTACCAAATTCAAGGTTCCTGTAAAACGCATCCGCCAGTTCTGCCGAATTGTCTTTCTGCAGGCGGATGATCTCTTCTTTGGTGGCCTGATCATAATTTCCGGAGAGCCATACGTCGATCTTTGCCTGGATTGCCGTATCCATATAATTCCTTTTAAAGCTTGAAAGTTAATCGATTTTTATATTCCGGTTTGCAAAAGGAAAGGGAAACGTAAATTTGATATTTCTATCAGTTATTCCAACCGGCATCACATTGTGTAAACCCTGTGCCCATTGCTTAAAAAAATCCTCATACTTCTTGTTTGTCATTGGATACCCCTGTTTTCATTCTGCCAGTTTGATTTCATCACCGCCAGGAATCCGATAACAAATACGTTTGTCCCATCTCTGTACGATAGTGTTCCTCCCCCTGCTGACAGGCCCATTCTCTCGCCCAGGCAGAAAAAAAACCGAACCTGGATAGTGGCCGGAGCGAATGTGGTGGGATACGGAACGGTGATGGCCGGTCTTTATAACGCGTGGTACCGCGACTATCCGCAAACCGGGTTCCATTCCTTTAACGACTGGCCTGAATGGAAACAGGTGGATAAAGTGGGGCATATATACAGTGCTTATATTGAAAGCATGGGCAGCGCGGAACTCTGGCGCTGGACCGGGATGGAACGAAAAAAGCGGATATGGATCGGCGGTATGAGCGGCGCTGTTTACCAGACCGTGATCGAAGTGCTCGACGGGTTCAGCGCCGAATGGGGATGGAGCTGGGGCGATTTTGGCGCCAATATTCTCGGCAGTGGCGCCTATGTGGCGCAGGAGCTGGCCTGGGATGAACAGCGGATCAAGCTGAAATTCTCCTTTCACCGGAAAAATTACAGCGATCCTTCCCTGGATGAACGAAGCGATGACTTATTTGGAAAAAGCACGGCCGAACGGCTCCTGAAGGACTATAATGGTCAAACCTATTGGGCCAGCGCTGGAATCCGGTCTTTTTTTCCCGGTTCGGGCCTGCCAACCTGGCTTTCCGTTTCGCTGGGATATGGTGCAGAGGGTTTGTTTGGCGGCAGGGAAAATTTCACCAGGGATCATAACGGCAGTGTCATTTTCAACAGGCTTGATATCCGTAGGCGCCGGCAATGGTATTTATCACCCGATATTGACTGGACAAAGATCAAAACGGACAAGAAAGGACTTCGCTTTCTATTTACTGTCTTAAGCGCTTTCAAATTCCCGGCTCCGGCCCTGGAATTATCCGGTGGTAAACTCCGGGCACATGCCATTTATTTCTGAACTCTGGCATGAAGATGTAAATTAGCGCCGTAATAGCTTACTATGCAGTATGTACAACAGATTCTTTTCTTACTACTGAGCATTGTTGCCATCCTGTTATTTTCCAGGAAAGTCAGGGAGATTTCCCGGAATATCAAACTGGGCAGATCGGAGGATCTGGCTGATCATCCAGCCCAGCGATGGAGAAATCTCCTGCTGCTGGCCTTTGGTCAAAAGAAAATGTTCCGGAACCCCCTGGTGGCGGTGATGCACTTCTTCGTGTACGCCGGTTTTATCATCATCAATATTGAGGTACTGGAGATCATACTGGATGGAATTACAGGCCGGCACCGTTTGTTCGCGGCACCGCTGGGCGGCTTATATACATTCCTGATTAACGCGTTTGAGATCCTGGCCCTGCTGGTTCTTCTCGCCTGCGCCATCTTCCTGGTCAGGAGGAATATCATCAAATTAAAAAGATTCATCAGCCACGATTTGGACGGATGGCCGAGAAGCGACGCGAATTATATACTGGTCACGGAGATCGTACTGATGTCGCTCTTCCTGTTCCTCAACGCCAGCGATACGCTTCTGCAGGCACGAGGCGTTGAACATTACGCGGCGCATCCCACCGGTAATTTTATTTTATCACAGTACCTGCATCCTTTATTGAACGGCGTAAGTAACGACGGACTGCAGGTAATAGAAAGAGGCAGCTGGTGGCTGCATATTATCGGCATCTTTGCTTTCCTCAATTATCTCCCCTACTCCAAGCACCTGCATATCATTCTGGCCTTCCCCAACGCGTATTATGCAAGGTTGAAGCCCATGGGCGAGATGGATAATATGGAAAGTATTCAGAAAGAGGTGTTGTATGCCATGCAGCCTGAACTGGCCCCGCCGGAACCGGCGGCACCTCAGCGATTCGGGGCGAAGGACGTGATGGATCTCAGCTGGAAAAACCTGATGGATGCGTACAGCTGTACCGAGTGCGGCCGATGTTCTGCCGCCTGCCCGGCCAATGCCACGGGTAAATTGTTATCCCCCCGGAAGATCATGATGGATACCCGTGACAGGCTGGAAGAAGTAGGAAGAATTATTAATGCCAACCGGGAATTCAGGGATGACGGGAAATCGCTGCTGCACAATTATATTACGGTAGAGGAGCTCAGGGCCTGCACCACCTGTAACGCCTGCGTACAGGAATGCCCGGTCAGTATCAGTCCGCTTGACATCATTCTTCAGCTACGCCGCTACCTGGTGATGGAGGAAAGCAATTCGCCACAGGAATGGACGGCCATGTTCAGCAATGTGGAGAATAATTTCGCTCCCTGGAAATTCAGCCCGGATGAAAGGGATAAATGGGCCGAAGAAATAAGCGGATCATAAATATATAATAGTATGGAGGCGAGGGATCCCAACCATCAAGCTGCCGACACCCAGGGCCTTTCTGCTTTTGCCTGGTGGGAAAAAAGAAGGCTCCTTTATAATGTGATCGTAGGCGCTGCCGGCATTTTGGCGATTGTGTTTTTTACTGGATTTACTTTTATCAACATACCCGGTATCATCCTGTATGGCATTATCGCGAACCTATTTTATTCACTCGGATTTTTACTGGAAATGATTGCCCGGTATTATTTCCGTTCCACAATCAATTTTTCCCCCCGGCGGAGAATGATATTCTGGACCGGCGTGTTGTTTTCCATTGTCGTCACGCTTTTTATGGGCTGGAATATTCAAAGGGAAATGGAGTTTCTTCGGGATTAACCCATTTCATCCGCGCTGGGTCCGTACATCCCGGGAACCGGCACGTCCAGCAAGCGGAGATAAACGGATAATTGTCCCCGGTGATGGATCAAATGGCTGAAGGCCCATCCCCTGATGGCCACTTTTTTAGGAATTTGTGAGATCACATGTTCGCCACTCTTCGCCGTCCATATTTTATCAAAATCCCCGTCACTCATTGAAGACAGGCTGGATATGGCTTCCCCGAGATGGCGGTCGAATTTCTCAAGTAATTCCTCTGCAGAAGCTGCGCCCTGCGGACTGAATTTATAATCCGTTGCAAAATCAAAAATTTCGCCTGCGGCAATGGTGGTGATCCAGTGGGTGGTTTCCGCGATATGGGTGGCCAGCCGGCCCAGCGACATGGATTTTTCATGCGGTTTCCAGTCCTTTTTATCCATCGGCGTCCGTTCCAGCATTTTTCGCGTCAAAGAGGATTCGAATTTCAATTCTGCAATAAAAGCATCTTTAATGGCCATGATTATAAATTTTTATCAATGATTTTTTTATTGAATTCAGATATGGATTCTTCCGGATGTTCCATCTGGTGGATGGGGTCTTTCTTGGTCAGGATGCGCCAGAGCTGTATGATCGCGGTGATGGCGAAAATCCCGCCGATGATCCAGTTCAGGATATCCTGGTTATTGCTGATCCTCTGGGCGATCAGCAGCCCGCCGAAAATAAAGATACAGTTTCCGATAAAAGTGCCCAGCCCGATCCCGATGATATAGGTATTGTAATGATCGTTGCGGGGCAGCAGCAGTTTCTTGGTGAACAACACCGTACTCCACCCAAACCAGAAGGGGATCTGGACCGGGTTCACCGCACTCATGACCACACCCAGCAGGAATTTGGGCAACGGGCTGTCCAGCACGATGTTTTTTTCCACCGCCGGATGGAGAGCGGCATAAAAACTGGAAACGGCCAGGGCTGTAACGATCAGCAGCGTTATCCATTCCAGCGCCTTAAGGATCCTTTCCTGCTTGCGGATCCAATCCATCGCCACCAGGGAAAGACGTACATAAACGATCTCGACAAGCAAGGACCCCGCTGAAAAAAGCATCGCCTGGGTAACCCCGTTGGTCACCGAGATCTGCATCGCGGCGATGTTCAGTGTTCCCAGGGGAAGGGATCCGAGAAAACTGATCAGCATGCCGGTGAAAAATATTTTCGGCAGGGATGGCATGGAACGAAAATAAGAAGGAAAGGGTAAGTTTCCATTCGCGCTGGTGGTGGTCAGTCATATTTCTCCAGCAGCCTGAAATGTTTTTTGGCATCGGCCAGGTAGTTCCAGCCTTTCCGGAAGGACCAGTAAGGCGTTCCGTTTTTATGATTGTACCGGCTGATCCGGTAAAGGGCTTTCCAGTGATGCAGGATCACGCCATAGGCTTTCCAGATGCTCATCCCGCAGTCGTAGATATGATTGGGTTCGGCCCCGCACCCGTTGAACTCGAGGATCATGAAATTCCGGCCTTGCTTCAGGTCATCTATGGAGGTGGTCTTGATATCATACCGCCCGTAATAGAATTTATCCGTATAATGGCTGAGTTCATCAAATACCCGCTGAAGATTTTCATCGATCTCGCGGTGCAGGTTGGTAAAATGGGCACCCCGGTTATGGTTGCCGGCATAAGAAAGGTAAAAGATCTCCCCTTCCGGCAAAACCCGGTCGAAGCGGTGCCCGTGGCGGTGTTCCATTTCCGGCATCCGGAACCGGGCCCGGGGATGGACCTGGGTGAGTTGCCGTAAAGTGGAGCGCCCGTCTCCTGTTACTTTCAGCAATTCCTTATCGATGAAACCCGACACCACCCCTTTGGGTTCCCATGGATAGCGATAATAAAAAACGCTGACCTCCACCGGGTAGGTCACCAGGTCCTGGATAATATATTCCACCGGGATTTTCTCGTGGTATTTGACCAGTTGCTCCTCGTTTTCGATTTTGCGGAAAAGGATCCCTTTCATTCCCACATCCGGTTTAACGATAAAGGGGTAGTTAAAACCCGTCTCTTTAACTTTAGCCAGCACTTCCGCGACAGGCCAGTCATGCATAATGTAAATCGTCTTCGGAACCAGGTGGGGCGGCAACTGGTCATACATTTCTTTCTTTCCCTCGCCTTCAAACCCCCCGAATGTAATGGTAGGGTTGGAAGAACTGAAAAACCAGAATGACCCGCTGCGTATACAATACCAGAGCCAGACGGGGCCGATCGGGAAATAGAGAACGTAAAAGTTCCAGCGTTCCCAGTTGAAAAGTGTTTGAAAAAATTTCTTCATCGTGCCGGGTTGACAAAAATAGTTATTGAAAGAATAATTTGGGAATATATTCACGAAGGGGTAGTTTTATTTTAAACTGAACGCTATGATGAGAATACTTTTTTCCGCCGCATTGCTTTTTTTCGCACTGACCGTTCCGGACGCGGGACAGGCGGCGAGTCCACCCAACCCGGGCGGATCCCACTATTTACAGGCGGTACTTGAAAAAATCGCAACTTATAAAGTAAAGGACCTGCAGAAACTGACCGGGAGAAAATTCACGGTAAAAGAGAAAATTTCATTTTGGTTATTAAAGAGGCAGTTGAAAAAGCGGGATAAAACGGAATTTTCAAAAACACTGGCTGCAAAATTATTCTACAAAAAGGATAAACAACAGCGCGGAACCGCTATACCTGAAGAAAAAAACAGCAAGGGACAAACGGCATTTATATTCGGACTGATCGGCGCCATCCTCCTGGTAGCGGCATTATTCGTTCCTTATATCATCATCGCTTCACTGGTCTCCGCCATCCTGGCCATCGCCCTGGGCACCGTGGCCTATAACAGGGACCGATCAGATGTAAAAGCCAAGACCGGTAAACTACTGGGATGGATCACGCTGGGACTCTTCGCAATCCTCCTTATCGTGGTGGTGATTGCCTTATCCAGTTCATCCTGGTGGTAATCGACGCCCAGGTAATCCGGGGCATAATCAATAGGTTTATATTGTAATATTGCCGCAGAAAAGCACCTGTTCATGAAAGTTGCCACCGTCGCTGAATTATTTGCTGAAGGGAAAAGCCCTGAAATCCTTTTTTGGGTGGGTTGCGCCGGCAGTTTTGACCAGCGGGCGCAAAAAATCACGAAAGCCTTTGTTACGATCCTTGACAAAGTGGGTATCCGCTATGCCATCCTGGGAAAAGAAGAAATGTGTACCGGGGATCCGGTGCGCAGGGCCGGTAACGAATTCATGTTCCAGATGATGGCCTACCAGAATATCCAGGTGCTGAATAATTACGGGATTAAAAAGATCGTTACCGCCTGCCCGCATTGTTTCAACACACTCAAAAACGAATACCCTGCCCTCGGGGGTCAATACGAGGTCATTCATCATAGCACATTTCTTCAGCAACTGATCGATGAAGGAAAGATCAGGATGAGGGAAGGCGGTATTTTCATGGGAAAGAAGATTACCTACCATGATAGCTGTTACCTGGGTCGTGCCAATGACATTTATGAGGCTCCCCGGAAAGTGCTCGAGGCGCTGGATGCGGAACTGGTGGAGATGAAACGTTGCCGCAGCAAGGGATTATGCTGCGGGGCCGGCGGCGCGCAAATGTTCAAAGAAGAGGAAAAAGGTGACTTACGTATAAATATTGAACGCAGCAATGAAGCTATCCACACCGGGGCCGGGATCATCGCATCGGCCTGCCCGTTCTGCAATACCATGATGACCGACGGTGTTAAACTGGCCGAAAAGGAAAACAGTGTGCAGGTACTGGATATCGCCGAACTGATCGCGGCCGGTCTAGCCGACTGATCCGTTGTCCATCAACAGCCGTTCCTGGACTTCAAAAGCTTCTTTTAATTTCCCTTTGGGGATGGGTATCCGGATATCACGGATCCGGTTATATTGCTCATAGGTTATTTCCAGCACATGTACAGGGCCCGCTTCCCGTATATTGATCTCCCTGAACCGTCGGTTGCTGTTTTGAAATGGGTGGTGCGATTCATCGACCCATACCCGGTCATCCATGATCCTGATTTCTGGCGCCTGCCTGGCTCTTACCGGATTCAGGAATCGAAGCACGGAAAACAGGACTCCTTTTTCCCGTGATTGCCAGCGGAGGAAATGCTGCCATTCTTCCCTGGTGTAATTCCATCGGGTCAGTTGCATAGATGTCAGTTTAGAGTTATCATTCAGGTTGGAAATTGCCGTAATTTAGCGGCATGAACCTTGACTATAAATACCTGCTGGACGGTAATTTTCATTCCGGGTCGCGGGTATGGATTTACCAGGCCAGCCGGTTATTCTCCATCGGGGAGGCACTGGAAATTGAGGAGATGCTGAAGCAGTTCACCTCCCGCTGGCAGAGTCACGGCGCACAGGTGAAAGGGGCCGGGTATCTTTTTTTCGGCCGCTTCGTGATCCTGGTCGCCGATGAAATGGCCACCGGTGTGAGTGGTTGCAGCACCGACAGTTCGGTCCGGCTGATCAAAGAAATTGAAAAACGGTTTTCGGTGAATATGTTCGATCGCACCACCCTGGCTTTTGTGGTGAAGGATACGATCCAGTTGCTGCCCCTCTCCCAGTTGCCCTATGCGATCGGCAACGGGTTTATTACCGGCGACACCCTTTATTTCAATAACCTGGTTCAAACGCAGGAGGAACTGGAACATAAATGGATTATCCCAGTGAAAGAAAGCTGGCTGGCGAAAAAATTTTCATTTTCTCTGGCAGTTTCCTAACTTGTCTGACGGACTCCGTCTGATATCGTCAGACGGAGTCCGTCGGACGATATCAGCGGAAGTAGCTCACCTGGTAGTCCGCCGGCTGGCGGATCCCAAACTGGAGGTAGCCGGTTCCGTAAATGAATTGAAATAACAAGCGGAAGCAGCTCACCTGGTAGTCCGCCGGCTGGCGGATCCCAAACTGTAGGTAGCCGGTTCCGTAAATGAATTGAAATAACAAGCGGAAGTAGCTCACCTGGTAGTCCGCCGGCTGGCGGATCCCAAACTGTAGGTAGCCGGTTCCGTAAATGATTTGAAATAACAAGCGGAAGTAGCTCACCTGGTAGAGCGACAGCTTCCCAAGCTGTAGGTAGCCGG
>CAYRHU010000081.1:0-14563 GCA_964424155.1 uncultured Chitinophaga sp. | reverse complement strand
CGGGAGTCGGGCTTGTCCTCCGAAACCTTAACGAAGGAGGGAGTGAGCGGAGGCCTGTTTTAATTTTTTTATTGGGATTTTTTTGGATCTTGTTTCTTGGATCTTGGAGCTTTTCTCCACTATTCCCTGAACTTCCCCGACCCCTTCAAATAACGGATCAGGATATAAACAGCCAGTAATACGCCCAGGATAATTCCCAGCATCAGGTTGCGCCGGTCGTGGTCGTAGCCGCTCAGGTGCGGGTAGTTGAGAAAAAGGATGAGTACGATTCCGCAGAGCCAGATGAACTGCGTGGTATGTTCTTTCAGGATCCAGCGTTTCCAGTTGAATGACATGCTGGAAAAGGTTTTACCGATACCCCTCAGGTTGGGCCACCAGCGGTTCACCTGCTTACAGTATTCGTCAAAACCGGCGCCAAACTTTCCACGGAGGAAATGCTCTTCGGCCAGCACGATGGCCTGGTAGATGAACAGGAACACGGGGATCACGATGGCCACATAGACCAGGGAGTTGGCGAGAATGCCCACCCCGAGGAGCATCAGGATATTGCCGACATACAGGGGATTTCGGCAATGTTTGAATATCCCTTCGGTTACCAGTCCTTCCGCATAAGGCCTGCCCTCCCTGCCGCCTCTTACGATATAGGCCAGCCCAATGGTAAGCCCCCGGGTCAGTTGCCCGAGACAGGTTATGAACAACCCGATACCGATGGGCCACACGTAATAATTATTTCCGAATTTCTGTGGGGAGAACAAGGCCCAGGAAGGAATGAATAAAGCGGCGTAAAAGAGGATAAAAATCCAGTTGCGGTATTTGAAGAAAAAATTTCCTATGCTTACCATAAATTCGGGGGAATAAACTCCAAGAAACTAGATACAAGAAACAATTAAGCCTCAATGATCAAATCACAAAAACCAAAAAGCTCCAATTGAAAAAATAAAAATTCATTTCCGTTTCATTGAACTTTTTTGAATATTGATTTTTTTGAATTGTGATTTATTTGGTTCTTGTATCTTGTGTCTTGGAACTTTTAAAAGTTACTTTTTCGTCGCCACCAGCCCCGCAAAATTGTACCATTTAAAGAACACTTCACAATGCTCAAACCCCACATCCCGGAGCAGGCTGATATTTTCGCTTAATTTATAGGGTACCAGTACGTTCTCCAGGGCCTCTCTTTTCTGTGCGATCTCCATTTCACTGTAGTGATTGCGGCGTTTGTAATTGTAATAGTAGTTGATGAAATCGCGGTTGAACTGGCTTTCCTCCGCCAGGATCTTTTCCACCAGGATCAGCACCCCGCCGGGGTTCAGTCCTTCATAGATATATTTCAGCACCTGTTCGCGGTAGATGGGCCTGACAAACTGAAGCGTCAGGCAGAGGACTACCACCGATGCGTTCTCGATCTTTACTCCCCTGGCGAGGTCGGCGCAGCGGAGCTCATAGGGCCGGGAGAAACCGATTTCCATCAGCTTGGATTTGCATTTGTCAAGCATTTCCTGCGAATCATCCACCCCGATGAATTTGATCTGTTTGTCGACCAGGGTATCCATCCCGATCATCGTGGTGCCGGTGGAACAACCGAGGTCGTAAATAAAACTGCCCTCCGCCGCGTGGTTGGCCGCCAGTTCGGCCATCATCCGCTGGATCTCGCCGTAAAACGGCACGGAGCGGTTCACCATGTCGTCAAACACCCTGGCCACGTGCGCGCCGAATTTGAAATCGCTGGCTTTTTCGATCTCTTCCCTGAAAACTTCATCTTTGCCCATAGTAAATAAATAAGTGTCACAAAGTAACGCATTTTACCGCTTGGTAAACCAACGGGGGCGGAACAGTGTTTAATCAGTATGAAAAAGATCTATCATCTCGGCAACTGCACCACCTGCCAGGGCATGATCGCGGATACCGGTATTGATAAAAAGGGGTTCGGCATGCAGGATATCAAATTTGAAAAAATCACCCCGACCCAGCTCGATGAAATGAAAAAAATGGCCGGAAGCTACGAATCCCTCTTCAGCCGGCGGGCCATTAAGTACAGGGAACTCGGTCTGAAGGACAAAAAGCTGGAAGAAAAGGATTACCGCAGGCTGATCCTGGAGGAGTACACATTTCTGAAAAGACCCGTGGTGATCATGGGGAAACGGATTTTTATCGGTAGCGAAAAGAAAACAAAAGAGGCATTGAAAAAGGCGGTCAGCTGAGCTTGTTATTAATTTTCATTCAACGATTGGCTTTCGCCGGCATTAATCAATAATAAAAAAAGCAGGGCTGTAATAATATAGCCCTGCTCAATCAATGGCGGCAAATGCCGGTTATTTCAATGTTCTGAGGTAGTTAACAACTGCCCAAATATCATTCGGATCGGGGATCTTGGTCTTATAGGAAGGCATGTCTTTTCTGCCCTTTTCTGTTTTGTAATATATGGCTCCATCGGTTTGTGACTGGAAGGATGCTTTTGTGAAATCACCACAATCTGTATCCAGCTGTGAGGCTTTGGGTCCGTCACCTTTCCCTTTGGTACCATGGCAGGATTTGCAATGCTGTGTATATAATGTTTTTCCGGTGGCGATGGATCCCGCGTCACCTTTCAGGGGATTAACTTTGTTTTTGTAAGCATCCGGAACCGGCCAGGGATCCTGGTATGTTGCTTTTGGTATGAAGGCCAGCAGGGCGATCGCAAATATACCAGCGATAAATACAGATAAATTCTTTTTCATATTGTTGTTGTTTTTGACGTATAAAAGATAGCTCAATTTACAAAATAGTTGCATTTTCGGTACATGAGCCTCATCATTTTCCGACCTGATCTATGCCCACTTGGAAATGCTTCTTGTAAGATAAGAATCAGGAAAATAATAGCCTGTTCTCAATTCCTGCTCGCACGTGTTGAATAATTACTGGTTTCTGATGAATCACTTGTTAAATACGTTAACTATTGGGAGATTTACCCAGTCTTTTTATTTTGACCAGTAAATAGACCAGATAAAGTATGGTTCCCCAAATGATAAGTATTATCGCAACGGATGAAACGACCAGTACAAGAGGCGCATTATCCCCGGATGACCACAGGGTTCTCCCCTTTTCCGGATTTTTTTTCGGCAGAATGGCCCAGGGAACCGTGATACCGCCCTCAACGGTTCCGTACGACTCATGATCTTCTATCCTCCCGAAAATGCTGAGGGTAGCGTCTGCATTACCCGGGAGATCCATGGGCAAACTACCGGAAACCTGCCCGGATGAATCGGTAAGAACCCCCGCTTCCCCGAATAGCAGGAAGTTGAAAGTACGCCTGATACAAAGTTTTAATTCTGCTTCGGGTACCGGCACGTAAGTACTGTCTTGCCAGGCGGTCAGCGTGGCGGTTGCCGTTTTAACGGAATCATCACCTGAATAAACCATGCTGATCTTTGCGTCGGTGACCGTAATGCTTTCCTCCACATCCTCGTATTTGGGGTCGTCTTTCATGGTGACAATAAAAGTAAATTCATGCTGACCGGCGGTTTGTGAATAAAAATCCGCAGGAAACAGGAATACTCCTTCCCCGTCACTGTCAAGATATGTTTTGCTGATCCAGCCGCTTCCGTCGGACGGATCATGGGGCTTGACCATACCCAGGTAAAGATTAAACGGAGACCTGATATCATAAACGGGGATGTTTTTTTTATTTTCTTTCCTGCCTGCCTTTATTTTCAGTGTCCGGCTACCGTTGGACACGAGAGAACTCATGTTAAGGGTGAATGAAACTTTTGATGAACCGTCGTTGGCATCCTGGCCGGCTGTTATATTCATTATCAGCATGCACGCGATGATGATAAGCGGTAGGCGGAGATGCCTCCGGGGATGTTTTTTGGGGATTGTATAAATGGGGTCATTTTTCATTTCCTTCATGTAAATGTTTATAAATCGTATCCGTAGGCACACCTTTTTCTTCTGCTACTTCCCATACGGATATGATCGGGAAATAACGAACAAAAAATGTGATGACCAGTAAAGCGCCTGCCAGCGAGCCACCGGTAATGGCCCATTCCATAAATGTGGGGGAATAGTGTTTCCAGGCTTCCGGGATCTCCTGAACGGGCAGGAAGGACATGCTGGGTATAACGATCAGGTAACGCTTGAACCAGGCGCATACTATTACCAGCACGGCCATTATGAACATGGGAAACGGTTTCCTTCCCCGTTTGAACAACAACACAATGATGGGGAGAACCATGCCGAAAAACTGTACCGACCAGAACAGGGGGGCATAATAACCGGTAAACAGCTCATTCAGGTGATGGGCTTCCTCGCCTTTCATTTTATAGGCCGGAATAAGGTATTCATTGATGGAAAAATAGGCATACACCATTGCCAGGAGTACCAGGAGTTTGCCCATCCTGTCAAAGTGAGTGTCGGTCAGGTATTTTTCATAGGAGGGATTGAATCTGCGGAGCAGGTACATTCCCGCCACGACACCGCCCGAGCCTACCAGGAAGGCCCCGGAAACAAAGTAAGCGCCGAAATTGGTACTGTCCCACCCGGGTCGGTAAGTACTTGCAAAGAGCCATGATGTTACAGTGTGGATGCAAAGGGCAACGGGGATGATCATTACAGATAAAATGGTAATGGCTTTTTTTACGAGTTGGTATTGCTCCGGTTTATTCTGCCATCCCAGTGAAAGAATGGTATACATGCGTTTCTGCCATTTGGGGATTCCTTTCAGATGATCTCTGCAAAATGAGATTCCCGGGAGCAGCGGGAAATAGAGTAACAACAGGCTTAGCACCATGTACGTGGAAACCACCATTACATCCCAAATGATCGGCGACTGGATCCTTCCGTGCAAAACCATATTCACTACCCGGCCCGGACGCCCCATGTCTACAATGATTATCAGCCCGGCAAAAATGATCGCAGCAACAGCAATGATCTCGGAAAGCCGGGTAAGAGGTGCCCGCCAGGAAACTTTCAGCAGATACAAAATTGCGGTTACCAGGGAACCTACCAGGCTTATGGCAACAAAAAAAACAAAATTCGAAATATAAATTCCCCAGAAAACAAAGTCCCTCATGCCCGTAATGACCAGGCCCTCCCGCAACTGGACGATATAACAGTAAACCCCAAAAAGAAAAATAATACCCAGCAGGACCGTCCAGGTTTTCCCGACTTTTCCGAACTTTTTGGGTAAAAGGTCTTCATTGAACTGATGCAGCATCTGAATCGCTTCGGATTCACTGATCGCTTTCCTGGTTTCTTCCATAATAAGGTCAACGTTTCTTTTTCTTCCGGCCACACCCTTCCGTACTCACCTGTTAAGAAATAATGCAACGCATTTCATTAACCTTGCTGGATCTATTTTGTTTCTGCATCCGCTTCCTGCTTTTCACCTGTTGCAACGGGGTCAACAAATGGAAACAGCCTGTTTACAGGAGGCAGGTAATATACACTGGGTTCGGTACCCAGGATTTCATTGAGCCGATAGCCCCCTTTGTCTTTTATGAGCTGGCTAAACCGGACTGTTTCTGCACCATTGGAAACACTGTCTTCGTTCAGGTCGCCCATATAAAAAACTCCGTTGGGGCAGGCGGTCACACAATGCGGAAGCTTTCCCTGCCTGAGCAAATCCGGGCAGAAGTCACACTTTTCCACGGTTCCCTTTTTTTGAGGAAAGCTTGTTTCGGGCGAGTAAACAGCATTTTTTGATTCAGCCAGGAATTCCGGTTCTTCCCAGTTGAACGACCTGGTTGAGTACGGGCAGGCTGCCATACAGAACCGGCAGCCGATACACCTTTCGTTATCCACCAGGACAATCCCATCCTCCCTTTTATAGGTCGCACTTACAGGGCACACTTTTACACAGGGAGGTTTATCGCAATGCATACAGGGTTTCGGCAACCAGTAAGGCGCCATGGTTTCCGCATCATGCATTTTAAACACTTTCAACCATACGTTCATTCCGGATAAATGGTGATAGCGCTGGCAGGCATCCTGGCATTTCAGGGCATGCTTACAGCGGGAGAGATCGATCACCATCACGTATTTTTTTCCGGCAATACCTTTACGGGCTTCTTTGGACGGGGCAGCGCAACAGGCCGGTGTATGGTTGAATTGACCTGAGTCCACTTCAACCAATTGTCCTTCCGGGGTCAGTACTTTTACTTTTTCACCCGAATCTTTTCCACAGGAAGTAAGATTGTTCAGTCCGACAGCGCCGGCAGCGATCACACTTCCTGCAAACAATCCTTTTTTAAGGAATTCTTTTCGACCGGTTATGTTAGCTTCTTTGCTGTTTTCTTCTTCCATAACCCAAAATTTTAGGTTAAGCGAGATGTTCTATGTTGGGAGAACCGGGTGGAGGTTCTTCTTTTCTTAAACGAAACAACTGGATGATAATAACCAGGTAGTGGCCCCAGACGGTTCCCATGAGTATGACGAAAGTGACCATCATCCATATGGGAGGGTTCGTGCTCCAAAGGGCACGCGGCAATTCTTCAATTTTATCGGATACCGGTACCCCCCATTGCTGTATGGAAGCGGCTTCCAGGTTACCATATACCTCGCTTTCATCGAGACGGCCGATCAATGTCAGGTTTCCCCTGGCATCACCCGGAAGACCGGCGGGAAATTCAACCGTTGCCTCCCCAAACTCATCGGTGGTGCCCTCCCCCACTTTCAGCGGGAGAAAAGAACGTTTGACAAAAATACCGACGGTAGCCTCTTTCACCGGGCTGGCTTCCCCGGTACTGAGATCCACCAGTTTCACCTGTACGTTCAGCAGCGAGTCTTCTTTTACCGGCGTGATCTCCAGTCTTGCCCTGGCGAACGAAACGATCTCTTCCGCCGGTTCCATAGCTTTATTACCCGCGAATACAGCCTTAAAATGAAGTTTTCCTTCCGCATCCAGCGGAAGCGTATCCGCTTTTATATTCAAAACAGCTTTCCCGTTCCCATCGGTGATCACAAAGCCAAGGTCCCTTTCTTCTTCATTGACTACCTGTACAAAACGGACCTTCATTTTATACAGTTTGATGAACTGCCCTTTTACTTTTGCTTTCAGGGCTGCTTTCAGATCTATGCTGTTATCGCTTTTTTGAACACCCGAAAATTCGATGGAAGGAGAGATCATTTCGGGTTCTTCGGCAGCGGGGGCTTCTTCCTTCTGCACGGTGCTGTCGTTTTGTGAAAGCAGGGTAACGGGAACAGCCAGTGCGATCAGCAAAAGGACCGGCAACAGTAAATCCCGGAAACGCAGTACATGTGAAGTGTTCAAAAACTTTTTCATAATAATATTTTTATGCAGTAGCTGTTTCTTTTACCGGAACATCCCCGTTAACGGGTACGGGTTTCTTTTCCTTATCCCCGAATTCGGAGATCGGGATGATCGTTACGAATTTGGACATCAGGGTGAAAAACAGGAAGAATGTGGCCACACCTGCCAGGGTGAGCGCCCACTCTACCCATGTCGCAGAATATTTTACAAATTCAGGTCTTGTATCCTGCATGGGCAGGAGCGGGGTTTCGAGCGTTGGCACAATGATCAGGTAGCGTTTCACCCACAGCGCCAGCACCATGAAGAACGAAGCAAAAGCGATCCAGTTGGGTTTTCTCGTAAAGGGGATGGCCACGATAGCGATCGGCAATATGATTCCGGCGAAATTGGCAAAAAAGAATTGCCAGCCGTATTCCGCGGGATTGAACAGCTTGTTCACCACTTCACTGTCCCATTTTTCAGAACCGTACCAGCTGGTGAGATATTCCGAAAAAGTGAAATAACCATAAGCGGCGCCCAGGATCATCATGATATACCCGAGGTAAATAAAATGTTTGTCCTCGAGATAATTGTGCAGTTTGTACATTTTCCGGTACACCCACATGGCCATGATCAGCACACCCGTACCGGAGTAAATAGCGGCCAGTACAAAATAAGGCCCGAAGATGGTGCTGTGCCAGCCGGGCCGCAGTGTCATTCCGAAGATCCAGGAAAGCACAGAGTGAACGATGATTGCCAGCGGAACGATCATGATGGCCATCAGGTTCATTGAAATTCTGATATGTCTTTTCTGACCGTGTGTGCCCCGGTAGCCAAGTGCCAGGATTTTGTACATTTTTTGTTTCCATTTGGGGATGTTGAGTTTGGCATCCCGGTAGATGGCAAAATCCTTGATCAGGGCCAGGTAAAGGAAGATCACACTACCCGTGAAATAGGTACCGATGGCCAGCACATCCCAGGTAATGGGTGACTGCAGACGCGGGTACAGGAACAGGTGGTGCAGGCGGTCGAGACGGCCCACGCAAAGCAGGATGAACACCGGTCCGATGATAGTGGAGATAACGGTGATCATTTCCGCGATGCGGATGATGGGTTTCCGCCATTCCACTTTCAGGATGTGCAGGATGCCCGAAATAACGGCCCCCGCGTAACTGATCCCGATAAAGAATATAAAGTTGGCGATATATAATCCCCAGACCACGTTATCCCGCATCCCGGTTATTTCATGCCCTTTTACCACCTGCAGGTACAGGGCATAGCCGCCCAGCAGGATCCAGAGTAAATAAAAGATGGTCCACCCCCAGGCCCGGCGCCCGTATTTTTCAATCACCGGTTTCTGGTAATCGAAAAGCTCCTGTTGGTATTTATTAAGTTCCATAAATCAAGATTGATCAGTGATAGATTAGTGTTTTTCCGCTTTTCCGTTCTTTCCCGGTTCCATGATATCCCTGAACCGGTCCTTGAGCTTTTCATCCAGGTTTTCATATCCTCTTTCAACGGGGAACTGACGGTCTTTCGGCGGCAGGTAGTACACGCGCGGCTTGGTACCCAGTTCTTCCTGGAAGCGGTAGGCGGCCCTGTCTTTGATCAGTTGTTTGAAACTGATGGTTTCTTCGCCGTTGGAGACAGTATCCTCGTTTTCGTCGCCGAAGTAGAAAACACCATTCGGGCAGGCTTCCACGCAGGGCGGGAGCAGGCCTTCCCGGGCCCGGTCGGGGCAGAAATCACATTTCTCCACGGTACCCACTTTGGCGGGGATACCGGTTTCTGCCGAATAGGCGAGATCCCGGATATCCAAAGGCACTTCCGGTTCATCCCAGTTGAATACACGGGTGGAATAAGGGCAGGCGGCCATGCAGAACTTGCAGCCGATACAACGGTCGTTGTCGATCAGCACCAGTCCGTCCTGGCGTTTGAAAGTGGCATTGACCGGGCACACTTTTACACAGGGAGGGTTATCACAATGGAAACATTGCTTGGGGAACCAGTAAGGTGCGCCCTCCTCACTGTCTTTCATCAGTTTTACGGTCAGCCATTCCTTGTCTTCCGAGCGGTAATGCCATTTCTGGCAGGCGGTAATGCATTTACGGGCGTTCTTGCAGCGGGAGAGGTCTACCACCATCACAAATTTTTTCCCGGCTATGCCCTGCCGTTGTTCCAGTTTAGAGAGGATGGCCATATGTTCCTGGTGATTCAGGTAGGCGGAGTCGATCTCCACGATCTCTCCATCCGGCGAAAGGAGTTTTACGGTTTCACCGGGGGCCGTTTTTTTGGATGAGCAGGAGCAGACTGCACTTCCGCAGGCGGTGGCTGCGAGGGCGGCAACAGCAGTTGTTTTCAAAAAATCCCGCCGGCTGTTGTCTTTGGTTTCTTCATGTTTCATACTTCAATACTTAAGCCTTGAATAATGAGTGATTAACTTTCTTTCGACGGATTCTTCATCCAGTCAAAGATTTCCTTGTTGCTGGCTTTTTTCCCCTGTAAGGCCTTTTGCAGGATGTCTTTAGGGACTTCCACCAGTTTACCATCCGGGGTCAGCATTTTTACCGTTTCACCCGGTCCTGCAAAAAGGGAAGAAAAAAACTGCCGGCGGGATTTGTTGTCAGGCTGTTTTCTGTTATCCATAATATTGATTGTTTTAGAAATTCCAGAGTCTTGTGATATTGAATCCGATCACAAACTGGCCGTCTCTGTAATCGTTCTGGTTGAACATATTATTGCTTTGCGGCACAATTCCATAATAGTTCCCGAAAAATACCTGGAACGCGTGAGAACTGGTTACTGTTTCAAATCCAAAACAAATATTGGGGTGCGGATTGTTGGTGGGGTGTTCAGTCAAGGGCTGGTCATATCCCACAATAATCGATGACAGGTTGCTTACTTTATAACGGCCCAGGAAATTGAGCGCCAGGTGGCCATTATTCATTTTTTTCTGAATATCCCCCTTGCTGTCCACATACCCTTCCACGTTATTGAACCAGGAAAAAGTGGGACCCGCCTGCACGGAAAAATTCTTTGTGACCTTTCGGGCCACCATCAGGTGGCTGAAATAGGACAGCCGGTGGACATCATAGCGGAAGTTAGATGCATTCCGGGTGTCGATCACCATATTGCCATATAAAGTGACGCTTACCGGCACTTTATTATCCGTTGTTTGCCTGAATATAGCATATTTAGCGTTCAGGTCAACCTGTTTCCTTTCCTTTGTAATGCCCGCCCCCACGAAAAGATTTTTAACCGGTGCATAGTTCAGCCCAAACCGGATATTGGAAGGGGCAAACATACCGAACAGGTCCTCGGTTCCGTTGTTAACAGTTCCGAAACGGTGCTGTATATCGAGTTCCAGCGTTCCTTTTATCGGAACCATAACAGTTTGATTGTCGATCATCCAGACACTTCCGAATGTGTTTTTAACCGGGCTTGCTTTTTTTTCTGTCTTGGTCTCTGTGGTTTCCGGGTTATCCTGGGCTAAGAGCTGGCCGGTCCACACGAAACAGGCGAAGAGCAGAATTAAATATTTATACTTTTTCATAATGTTGTTGTTTAATTGTTTTGGGCTCCTTGTTTGATCCAGGCCAGCACAAGAGCATTAAAATCTTTATTGATACCGCTTAGGGGCATAGGGACACTCCGTTTGCCGGTCATCCACAGGTAAAGCTCACTGTTGACAGGATCATCTGTTCTGATATAACCTCCGCCGGATAATGCCGTAAAGGCATTGGCTGAAGTAAGATCAGGAGCTTTGCCCCCTGCACTATGGCAGCCGGAGGAATTACAGCTATTGTTGAAAATGGGGATAATATCCGACGCAAAACTGACAGGTCTCGTAATCTCTTCACCAGTATCTGAAACCACCGTTTTGTCTTTATAGCAACCCGACAGGATGAGCATCACAATCCACAACAACACAAACCCCATTCCTTTTTTATTGCGTAGCATGATTGATTTTTTTAGCGTTAGGTAACAAAGTTTGTCCGGTTACTTTTTAAACTTAAGTACCAGGTTTGCTTTAATTGAGTGAGCTATCTGTGCATTTTCAAAAATGGCGAATCCAAAATACTGATCGGCTAATGATGAAAAATCCACATCATAAACAGTATCCGCAGTAGTCAGCGCTCTTTTAAATTCCAGAATCCAGCCGGTTCCGGTATAAATGGCTTTACAGGGGATATCACCCATGCTTCCGGTATAGGCTGCATTGAGGTAAAGACCAGGAACCGCTTTCGCGCCCAATCCCCCTGTTTTATATTCTCCGATCCTTTGATAGTCGGTGCCAATATTGGGATCTATCACTGTGGCATCACTTAAGGTCAGAACTCCATTAGCATCTACGGCTACTACAGTTTTTGCAATACTGCCAGTAATTTCTTCACTGCTGATCCAGGAGTAATTGCTTTTGCCGGGAATCACATATTTAGGAACGTCAACCTGAACAGCAGGATTGGAACCGGTAACCACCAATTTTTGGGTATTATTCGCATATACATCAGATCCGGGGTCGGATGTACGACCATTGGGATAAGCGTTATACTGGTACTGATCATGTATCTGATTGCCCGCATTTACACCCCCCCTGACAGATTTCCAGTGCCACATATCAATTTTTTCAGAAGCGAAATTGGTGTAGTGACGGCTTGAACCATCTGCTGAAGGAAGACCGGTATGGCAGGACTTATAGCAGGTACCGTTATTCCATCCGTTTACGGAATTATTGATATTCCAGAGAAACGCGGCTTTATCCTCATAAAACGGAGGACGGTAGGGGCTGCTTGCAAATCCGTATGTTCCGCTTTCCTGTGCCCATTTTTTGGTAGCGGGATCAAAGTACCAGGGATTTCTCTTTAATGACTGGGTGGGGTCATCCCATTCCACTAAAAAGTAAATATTGGTATTATCATAGGCGGCACGCATTGTAACTGAAGGGATAATATTTCCGGTATACCCACGAAAAACATCCCCGGTAACTTCTGGTACAACCGTACCAAACTGAAGTTTTGGGCTGTTTTGCCACAGGCCTTCAACCACACCGTCAATCGTGGGTGGGGTAGTTACTTTTATGGCCACGAGGTCAGTTGCGCTGTTAATAGGTTTGGGGGTGTCAAGTATCTGGTCGTCTTTAGTACAGCTCACAAAATAACCAATGGCCAATACTATGGTAGCAATGACCCAGACGTACTTGGATGAATATTTTTTCATAAAAAATAATTTTTGATTTTAGGAAACATTGAAGATTAATTGCAGAGCGCAAGCTATTAAGCCATACATGACAGTTATATGACGGTAGGAATTCCAAAACATGACTTTAGTCACATAATTCTATAATCAGTATCAAACCCGGGGCGCAGTAAATAACAATCATCTATATAATTGATTCTGATCATCAAAAATGAGCGGGAAAGGATAACCGTAAACGAACAGGGGAGAATATGACAGCTATCATTAGAATTCAGCCGGGATATGCATCGTTAGATTAGCAATCACCGAATAGGACGAAAGCTCTCTGCTGGCGTAGAAATATATAATGTATCAGAATTTCCATGGAACTGAATGCAGGGTATAAATATGCTTAATGCCGTGAAGCAATCTCGACTCTTTTTTACAGGGAACTCATTCGGGTAATAATTATTGCAAACTCCTGAAAAACAAATTTTTATAGTTGTCAGTTGACTTTTACATGAACCAAAGCCCGCTTCTTATTCTTGTTCTTGTATCCGGAAGGGGTTTGCTGATTAATCAAGCAAAGCTATTCTGGTGTATGACAGGAGTCAATACATGGTGTGAGGGATGTCAATAGGTTAAGAGCTGTTTTCGGCGATTTTTACTAAATTAAAGGTTAAGAAATGTGCGATCCATTCCGGTGCAAGGAATTGACCGGTAAGGGAATTGCGACTGTTTATTCATAACAGTTTCAAATTCACAATTAAACCATTTTTTATGAGAAAAATTCCGCTCATTCAGGCAGCCACCATTTTTATCGGCGTTTTCTTTCTGACGACGCTGCTATTTCAGTGCAGAAAACAGGGTGACCTCATTAAGAACCTGGACAGGTCTTATAAAGGCGGACCCGACTCCACGCTCTATGCCTCTTTTTACGAGAGTAACACCGTTACGCCTTCCGACGCCACCCCCGATGTGAATGACATCATCCGGTTCAGAGGGGTGCAAACGATCATTCGCGAGCATTGCGGCACCGGTAATTGTCATGGTGGCCGTGTAGGTCCCAAATTTGATACCTACGCCGATATCATGAAATATATATCACCCGGGAATCCCCAGGGCAGCAAGTTGTGGGATTTTATCACCACCAATGATTTTAAAAACGCCATGCCCCCGGTCAATTCATCTTTTGAAATGGGCACGACCGACAAAGCCATTATCTACAACTGGATCCTGAACGGGGCCAAAGAAAGACCCGATCTCCGGGATTACCGTCCCGCCGCTATCCGGCTGATCAATAACGGTTGTGGTTCGGCCAACTGCCATAACCAGGCCACCGCCACCGGCGCCTGGGCCCGGAAAGGATTACTGGGACCGTTAACCACAAGCGACACTTCCCAGTTTATATATACCAACCCCGTATCCGGATCGGTAACGGTGTATTGCCAGCTGATCAATACTACGATCCGCGACCAGGTATGGAATGCTTATAAAGACAGTGTCAGAAAATTCTACTCGGATACATTGGCAAATGCCAGTTTCCGCCCGTATAAAACATTCTCCACGCCGGTTTCGGCCTCCAGTACCAGGGGTCCGCTGCAAACCTATGATGATATATTACTGGATATTATGCATCCAAAAGGACAAAGAAGCCTTACCTCCGTTCAGTATACTGATCCCGTTACATTAAAGCAATATTATGTACGGGGCAATAACCTCAATATTGCCAGTATGGTGGCCTCCAGGGTTGACTCCACCCTCCTGCCTGCCAATCCCTATACCGGGGTATTTAATTCTTCGCACCAGGGAGGAATGGCCTATGACGACGGAGGGCTGCTGCCTTCAGAAATCGCGCTGATCAAGGCCTGGTATTTCGCCGATCCCAATATTCCTGATGTTTGGAAATACGGGCAGAACAACGCCGGGATCTTCAAATACAGGAAAACCGGAACGATAATCAGGCGTCCTTAATTATCATGATTAACTCATTTAATAAAACGAATGTTTTATGAAACAAAGAATCATCTTAGCAGCGGCAATCACTTCCATGATGGTGTATATGTTGTCCTCCTGCTACAGGAATAAAGAAGATATCCTGGCCCTGCCCAAGGTATCATTCCGGAAAGAAGTGGTCCCCATTGTAACGGCCGGCCCCTGCGG
>CAYRHU010000080.1:0-15288 GCA_964424155.1 uncultured Chitinophaga sp. | reverse complement strand
CCGTAGCAAAAGAGGACCTAAAAATCGGTAGTAAATTATTAGCGAAGGCGGGTCGACATTCCGCAGTCCATAGTCTGCAGTTTACAATTGGCAATTGGTTTGAGTGGTTGTATTGAAGAATAAAGTTCAAAAGGGTATTAGATGAAGGGTGATTGATGAAAACACCTGAGGGGTTTAATTTGAATAGCCCGGGTGAAACCCGGTGATGATGGGTAATTAGGATTCGAACCCCGGAGGGGTTCAATTTGTTGGCTTGATAATTAACAGGTTTAAATAGCTCAACAGGAGTATAATGAAACTCCGTGCTGCCGTTGTTAAAAATAATAGGGGTAAATTTTATTTCTAAATTTTGCTTTTAACCAGGTTCGCTACGATCTTATCGATAGGCAGGGTCACTTGATCAGGCGTAAACTCATCCCAGTTGATAAAACGGAATGTTTCTGTTTCTTTCGTGGTCTCGTACACTTTCATTTGCTGTTCATCAAAATCGAAAGGTTTTGTACGGAGAGGTACCCTGATCTGTTCCAACGCGTGCGCGAAATAATAGATGGAGATAATCTGGTGTTCGGGATTGAAGGCGGAAAGCTGGAAATAATCGGTGGTGTAAATATGTTCACCCACTTCCACTTTCAGGCTCAATTCTTCGAGAAATTCCCTTTGCAGGCAGTCCCGGGTGCCTTCCCCGAATTCGAGTCCCCCGCCGGGAAACTTGGTATAAAAACCCCCGCGGATATATTCATCGCTTACCAGCACCTGCCGCTGCTCATTGATCAGCACTCCGTACACGCGCAGGTTGAACATGGATCAGAATATTTTTTTGCGGAAAAAATACCAGCCGATCACCAGGGCGATACCCAGCGACAAAAAGGCGACGATATAAAAGGCGTATTTCGAGTGTTCGAAACCGCTGGGCACGTTCATGCCGAATAAACTGGCGATCAGCACCGGGAAGGTGAGCACGATGGTGATCACGGCCAGTCTTTTCAGCACCTGGTTCTGGTTATTGGCGATGATGCTGGCAAAAGCATCGAGCGTGCTGCTGAGGATATTCGTGTAGATATTGGCCATCTCCAGGGCCTGGGAATTGTCCACGATCAGGTCGTTCAGGATCTCTTTTTCCTCTTCGTTCAGTCCCAGGAAATTACTTCGCTCCAGTTTCATCATCAGCATTTCGTTGGAGCGGAGGGCGGTTACAAAATAAACCAGGCTTTTCTGGATCCGCATCAGTTCCAGCAGGTATTCGTTCCGGCTGGCATGATATAATTTCTGTTCAAATGTATTGCGACGCTGGTTGATCTCCTTCAGGTGTTCCATATAGGTTTGCACCACTTTCTCAAAAATCTTCAGCACCATCATGTTTCGTTTGTCGGGGTGCCGGTTCTGAAAAGTGTTCAGAAACTTCTTGATGGCGGAATTTTCGAATGAATTAACCGTTACGATCTGGTTATGGGTAAGGATGATACAGATCGGGATGGTGATATAATAGGCGTCGCTTTCGTTAAAAGAATTATTCTCGGTAGGCGTTTTGATGACCAGCAGCTTTACATTGTCATCCTCTTCAAAACGGCTTCTTTCGTCGATATCCAGGGAGTCGGTCAGGAAGTCGATCGGGATTTCCAGCACGGAGGACAGCTCGGAAAATTCCTCCTGCTTCAGGGGCGGCAACACGTTCACCCAGGCCCCGTTCTCCGGTTTGTCGATGGCGACCGTTTGCTGGTTGATATTTTTAAAGTACTGGATCACGGGCGCAAAGGTAGGTGATTGAGTCGGGCTTGCCCGCCGGCATGTCAGCCGTAGCGAATGCGAAGGCTGGAGCTTTTGCGAAGGCGGGAGTCTTACAGCCGAGCAGCCATGCAGCCGTGCAGCCATGCAGCCGTGCAGCCGTGCAGCCTTACAGCCGTGCAGCCATGCAGCGTTGCAACCGTGCAGCCGGGCAGTCCGGCTCAGCTTAATTTATTTCAGTGCTTCCTTCAAACACTTTTTCCGCGGGGCCGCAGAGCCAGATGTTTTCGTAGCGGTTATCGTCGACCCGGTCAAACTTTACGTTGAGTATGCCGCCAAGGGTTTTTACTTCCACGTCGTTATACCCGTTTTCGTTGTGGTAACAGACCAGCGCGGCAGCGGTTACACCCGTGCCGCAGGAAAAGGTTTCGTCTTCCACACCCCGCTCAAAAGTGCGAACGGTGATCCGGTCCACTTCCTGTTCCTGTTCCACGAAATTTACATTGATGCCTTCGTCCTCGAATTCACGGCTGTGACGGATCTCGTAGCCTTTTTTATATACATCGAGGTCCATGACATGGCTCACCATTTTTACATAATGGGGAGATCCGGTGTCGAGCACAAAATCGTTCATGAATTTGCGGATATTCTTTACGTCCTTCATTTTAAGGGCCACGATCCCTTCCGGGTTAATCTCCGCCTCGTGCGATCCGTCTGATGCCAGGAACCGGTACTTTTCCCGGTGTATGCCCAGCTGGTAGGCAAATTTCACCATGCAACGCCCGCCATTGCCGCACATGCTGCCCTCCTTGCCATCCGCATTGTAGTATTTCATTTCGAAATCAAAACCCGGTTTCTCATTCAGCAGCATCAATCCGTCGCCCCCGATGCCAAATCGCCTGTCGCATAAACGATGGATCTGCAGGTCATCCAGGTTATTGTATTCCCCCTTCCTGTTATCCGCGAGTATAAAATCATTGCCCGTGCCCTGGTATTTATGAAATCGGAAAAGCATATTCTGTAGTTCGTTGGTTTTTAAAATTTTTAAACAGTTTATTGTTTATAGTTTATGGTTGACCGTTACTCCGCTATCCCACTGCAGACTACCGGCTATTGACTGTAGACTGTAGACTGCAGACTGTAGACTGTTGACTGACTACTGTGTACTGATCTCATCCGCAAATATCCGAACAAACTTCTTTATCAGGTTTTCAACCGCCGCCAGGCCGTCTTTTGAAAATTCCTTCTGCACCCGGTTGGCCACGATCGCGTTGAGGGCCAGGCAATGATGCCCAAGCAGTTTTCCCATACCATAGATGGCGGAGGTTTCCATTTCAAAATTGGTGATCCGGTGTCTGCCGAAGCGGAAGTCGGTAAGCCGGTTTACAAATTCGGGGTTCCGGATGCCCAGCCGGAGCACCCGTCCCTGTGGACCATAGAAACCCGGGCAGGTAACTGTGATACCCTGGTGAAATCCGTCTACAAAATGCTTGAGCAGGGAAGCGGCCCCGCTGCTGATGTAGGGATTACCGGTTTGCCCGTGTATCTGTGTATGGGTGACAAAGGAGTGAAGCAGTTCTTTCTCCTGCTCATTCTGATCATGCCGGTAAAAATTGAGCAGGTTGTCCACGCCGAGGCCATGTGTGGAGGCGACAAAACTGTCGACCGGGATATCCGCCTGCAGCGAGCCGGAAGTACCCACGCGGATGATATTGATGGAACGAAGCTCTTTCTTTATTTCCCTTGTTTCGAAATCAATGTTCACCAGCGCGTCCAGTTCATTCATGACGATATCGATATTGTCCGGACCGATACCCGAAGACAAAACCGTGATCCTTTTTTTACCGATATACCCGGTGTGGGATATAAATTCACGGTGCTGTCTTTTCACCTCGATACGGTCAAAATACTTGCTGATCTCCTTTACCCGGTCGGGGTCGCCTACGGTTACCACGGTCCCGGCCAGTTCATCAGGACGAATATCCAGGTGATAAACCGCCCCGCGGGGGTTGATGATCAGTTCGGATTCGGCGATACGGCTCATAACGAATGTTTTATTGAGGCAAAGTTTTCAAAAATATGCTTTATTTTCGCAGCGGTTTCAAAAAGGGTCCTTTGTCCGCCAGCCGGCGGATAGGCTCATAATGAATTGGTCCTTTGGCCGAGTGGCTAGGCTCAGCTCTGCAAAAGCTGCTACAGCGGTTCGAATCCGCTAGGGACCTCTTCTCCCGCTTTCACACCGGAAAAATTCCGGGACGAAAGCGGTTTTTTTTGGCCACGAAAAAACACGAAAGAACACGAAAAGTTGTCGTGTTTGTTAGAGTGATTTCGTGGCCTTTTTCTGCTGGTTTGATGCTTACCCGGGGAAACGATAAGTCACGAAAACACACGAAAGCAATCAAAAAACTTTTTCGTGTTTTTTAGTGTGATTTCGTGGCCTACATTTTAGAAGAATCAGTTCTCAACAAAAGCTTTTGAACCTAAAGGCGAATAAAGCCGCTGCAACGAATCGCGGAGGCGGGCGGTATCCATGGCGTTGGCAGGAAGCCTGAAGAATATCTTAAACGTAACAGAATCGCGCGTTTCCATTTCAACCGGAAGACCAAATCCTTTGAGTAATGCATAGCGGTTCAGCCCTCTTGTTTTATTGGCGGCCTCAACCACAAACTTATATTGTCCCGGAACCGGGATGGATTCAGTTTTGAGTGTATCCAGACGAACCGTATGACTGTCGGTTCTGATAAGCGTGGAATCCGTTATAATGGGTTGTACACCGGATGTCTCATTCCCGTCCGCTTTGGTTTCTGTTGTGACGGTACCTGCTTTTCTCGCAGTCGTTTTTTTATATACCGTATACCCGCCCCAGATGGCCAGCCCCAGACCAATGATCAATAAAAAAATAAAAAGGGTTTTACGGCTGTCGGTTTTTGTTTTACGGGCATAAAAAATGCTTTTGAATCCCCCCGAATTTTCATCGGCGTCCTGTTCCTCGGTTTCTCTTATGGGTTTGCCGGTAATTTTTTCCACTATTTCAGCGCCTGGCGTGAAACTGAACTCACCGGACTGCAGCTTGGTAAGCGTTCCGATGCCTTCAAAATGATAAGGCTTGCCGATATTGAGGAATTGTTTGACATTTTCCAGGTGGGAATCCAGGTCCGATGCGGCCAGTGTTTTTTGTTTGCCCGTTTGCTCGGCTATGAACTGGATCAGTTCTGCCGGCTCACGGTTCCCGGTGCCCGGTTCAAATCGCGCTCCCGTCAGTCCCATTCCGGGCGTTTGTTCTGATTCAAGCAGGATGCTGCCGATACCCGGCAGGTCAAGACGCTGATGCCGGAGCAGGAAATCTGCTAAAAGCGGGGCAATTTTCAAGGTATTGAGATATTAGAACGTACAAGATATATATTTTGACGCGGGGATGCAAGAGGGGGAGCCGTTTGGCTTTACCTTTGCCGATTATGCTGAATGAGGAAGAAAAGCGGTTCATAGCTTATTGGGAACAAAACCGAAACCGGAAAAAGAGGCTGATCTGGCAACTGGCGGCGGGTCTTCCCCTGGCGGCCCTGCTGGCCGGTGGCGTTTTTATAAGTTATTTCTCCCGATGGTATACCCGCGCAGTAATGATGATCAACTGGAATTCATCCGGCGTGCTGGTGGTCTTTGTGGCACTCGTACTGATCGTGGCCTTTGTAGTCAGCTTTTCCGCGCGTCACCGCTGGGAAATGAATGACCAGCGTTACCGGGAATTGATTACAAGGGAAAAAATGAATCAATAATTTTTCCTGCAGCAAAACTTAATGGATTAGGGTCTTTGTTTGTATAATTGGATTTTTATGAGATATAGCATTTCCATGTTTTTTTTGATGGCTTTTGTCATTGTACTGACCGGTTGCCAAAAAAACAACAGTTGTCAGCCTAAAACGGTGCAGAGTGAAAATGCCGCCATGCAGGCAATCGCTACGGCCAATGGGTTGTCTGCCACCCAGCACAGCAGCGGGCTGTATTATGAGATCACGAACCCGGGTAGCGGTGCGCGGCCTTCAGTTTATTCTTCCGTCTCCGTCCGGTATATCGGTAAACTCGCCGATGGAACGGTATTTGACCAGTCGACTACGCCAACCGCCTTATTCCCTGTCAGTAATTTTATCCATGGCTGGCAACTGGCGCTCCCCCTGATCCAGGAAGGAGGGTATATCAAAATAGTCGTCCCGTCTTCGCTGGCATACGGCTGTTACCCCAACGGGACCATTCCCGCCAATTCCATACTTTATTTTGAGATTGACCTGGTAGATGTGCAATGATCGCCATTTCGCCGGCGAGAAGGTGGTTGAATATCAGCAGGCGGCTCCTATTTTTGTTTAAAAGTTTTCATTTTGTCACACGAGGCGATATCAGTTTTTGATATTTTCAAGATCGGGGTGGGGCCCTCCAGTTCCCATACGCTGGGACCCTGGCGGGCCGCCCAGCGATTTGTGCAAAAACTACAGGCAGAAAATGTGCTTCAGGAGGTTGTCGGGGTCAAGGTATTATTGTATGGCTCACTGGCCAAAACCGGGAAGGGCCACGGAACGGATGTAGCCGTTCAACTGGGCCTGGCGGGGGATGATCCCGTAACATTCGCCGTAGAACAGATAGGGGCGAAGATCCGGGATATAGCGGCTATGAAGATGATCATCCTGAATGGCATTCATGAAGTGGAATTCGATCCGCAGGAAGATATCGAGTTCCTGATCACCGAGTCTCTACCTTTTCATCCCAATGCGGTCAGCTTCCTGGCCGAATTCAGGAACGCAGCGCCGGTTGCCGAAACCTACTATTCCATCGGGGGTGGTTTTGTGGTCAGGGAAGGCGAGTCCGCTGCAGCCCATCAAACCGTTCAGCTGCCCTTTCCCATTCATTCATCGGATGAACTGCTGCACTGGTGCATGAAAACCGGGATGCATGTGTATGAGATCGTCATGGAAAATGAACAGGCCTGGAGAACGGAAACCGAGGTGAAGGCCGGGCTGATGAATATTTGGAGAGTGATGCGGGAATGCATCTACCGGGGATGTCATACGCCCGGCATTTTACCGGGCGGCCTGAACGTACAACGAAGGGGAGCGGAACTCAACCGGAAATTATTGAAAGGCAAGGTTTATTCCGATTACGATACCTGGCTCAGGGCTATCCGCTCGGGGGGTAATGATTTTAAATATACGCTTGACTGGGTCAGTTGTTTCGCCCTGGCGGTAAATGAAGAAAACGCCTCATTTGGCAGGGTGGTAACGGCTCCCACAAATGGGGCGGCGGGGGTGATCCCTGCCGTATTACAGTATTTTATTGTCTTTGCGGACGGGGACAGCGTGGAAAAGATCACCCGTTTCCTCCTTACAGCCGGCGAGATCGGGAGTATTTTCAAAAAAGGGGCCACTTTATCCGCGGCTATGGGCGGTTGCCAGGCCGAGATCGGGGTTTCATCCGCTATGGCTGCCGCGGGGCTGACCGAAGCGATGGGGGGTACCCAGCGCCAGGCACTGATGGCGGCCGAAATTGCCATGGAACACCACCTCGGGCTTACCTGTGATCCCATCGCCGGCCTGGTACAGGTGCCTTGCATTGAACGCAATACAATGGGAGCGATCAAGGCGATCACGGCCGCCCAACTGGCCATGCAGGGTACCCCCGATTATGCCAAGGTATCGCTCGACGCGGTCATAAAGACCATGTGGGAAACCGCCCTCGACATGAGCCACAAATACAAGGAAACGGCCGATGGCGGCCTGGCCGTAAACGTACCCCTCAGCCTTCCCGAATGCTGAAGACGGAGATCCCGGTAATCTTCATTTTTATTTCCTTGTTAATTCACCAATTAATATAAAAGCAAGTTGTAATTTTAGTTCCCCTCTAAATTATTTCGCACAACTATTAAACCTGTCAGTCATGGCAACAAAAAAGAAAGCAAAGAAGCCGGCACGGAAAAGCGGTAAACCCGCGAAGACTGCTAAAAGAAAACCCGCCCGTAAAAAAACGGCGCCGAAGAAAAAGGCGGTTAAAGCAAAACCCAAACGTAAACCGGTAGCCAGGAAAAAAGCAGCGCCAAAAAGAAAAGCGGCGCCGAAAAAGAAAGCCGCACGCAAACCCGTTAAAAAAACGGTGAAGAAAGCGGTTAAAAAATTGGTGAAGAAAAAACCTGCTGCCAAACCCAGGGCGTTAAAAAAAGCACCCGCAGCAAAACCGAAACCTAAGGCCGTTGCTGTTGCCCCGGCACCCAAACCGGTTATCGTAGAAAGGATTGAAGAAGTTTATACAACCCCGGAAGAAACGATCGTGGTGGAAACGGTAGTGCTGACCGATGCGGAACCGGAAATGAGTGAAGACGGAAAGGATGAAGGAATGGCGGGTTCCGGTAATGGGGGCAATGAGCCCGGGGGCCCGGTCATGTGAATGAAATGAGTTAAGAATTTCGATCCGTTCCGGTTGTGAGCCGGGACGGATTTTTTTTAATTCAATTCAGGAACCGCCTCCTGTGGTGGATAGATCCTGATTTCATTATACAGCGTATCTCTTTCAACAGGCATTCGCCTGGCCTGGCGGATCAGGCTCACCAGTTCGTCTGTTGTCATGGTGGGCGACTGCTCCTCCGCGCCGGCCATCGAATAGATCTTAGTGGTATCGTCTATGGTGCCGTCAATATCATCCACCCCGAATGAAAGGGATAGTTGAGCGTTTTGCCTGCCCAGCATGGGCCAGTAAGCCTTCAGGTGAGGGAAATTATCCAGGTAGATCCTCGCGATGGCATACATCCGCATATCCTCGATAACCGTGCTTTCGGGCACATGACTCATATCATTGTCCTTATTGCGGAATTTCAGGGGTATGAACGTGTTGAATCCCATCGTCCGGTCCTGCAGGTCCCGCAACCGGCGCATGTGATCTACCCGGTGTTCAAATTTTTCGATATGCCCGTATAGCATCGTGGCATTGGAATGAAGTCCCAGTTGATGCGCCGTTTCATGTATCTGCAGCCAACCTTCCGCATTCACTTTGTCGGCGCAGATCTTTTCCCGGATCTCCGGGTGAAAGATCTCCGCACCGCCCCCGGGTATCGAATTCAAACCGGCATCAATCAGGAACCGAAGACCTTCCTCCACGCTCATTTTGGCTTTGCGGAACATATAATCGTATTCAACGGCGGTGAACGCCTTGATATGCAGTTCGGGCCGGTGCGCCTTAATAGCCTTTAGCAATCCGGCAAAGAACGTCAGGTCCATTTTGGGATGAACACCCCCGACGATATGCACTTCCGTGATGGGTTTCCCGTCGTATTGTTTCACCATATCAAGCATCTGGTCAATGCTCAGTTCCCAGCCTTCCTCTTTTTTGGCGTAAAGCCGGCTGTAGGAGCAGAAATTACAGCTGAAGACGCATACGTTGGTGGGTTCGATATGGAAATTTCGGTTGAAGAAAACCTTATCGCCGTGCCTACTTTCTTTTATTTCATTGGCCAGGCTTCCCGCCAGCCCGGGAGAGGCTTTTTCAAACAACAGCAAACAGTCTTCATCACTGATGCGCTGCCCGGCCCTGACCTTGCCGGCCACAGGCTGTAGTTCGCCGGGAATAGCTGATATATTAATCATAGGTTCACCCGTTTGGGTACGGCTGCAAAGTTACAAAGGGAATGATTGTCAAGATTTAAAATCCTTATCTTCCCTTTTGGATTCCTTCACCCAACCCAACGGCACATGAATATCAAATTCAGGCTAACGATTCTCAGTTTTTTCCAGTTTTTTGTATGGGGCGCCTGGCTGATCACCATCGCGACCTATTTTTTTAGTAATAACATGGGCACCGGCGTTCAGTTCGGGGCCATCTTTTCAACGCTGGCGCTTTCCTCCCTTTTTATGCCGGCCCTCACGGGGATCATCGCCGACAAGTGGATAAACGCCGAGCGGTTGTACGGCATCCTGCATATTTTGTATGGCGCCATCTTGCTGTATGTTCCACAGGTAAAAGATGCGGGAACGCTGTATTATGTCATTTTTGCCGCTATGATCTGCTACATGCCTACGATCTCTCTTTCCAATTCCATCTCCTATACGATCCTCAAGAATAACAACCTGGATGTGGTGAAGGTTTTTCCACCCATCCGCGTATGGGGAACGATCGGGTTCATCGTGGCCATGTGGACCACCAACCTGACCGGCAGCAAGGCCAATGCCAACCAGTTTATCATTGGCGCAGTGGCGGCCATTGCCCTGGGGATCTATGCTTTCACCCTTCCGAAATGCCCGCCTCAGCGAAGCATTGCCAAGGGAGCGCCGATCGTCGAACAACTGGGATTGAACGCATTCAAACTTTTTGCCAAATACAAGATGGCGCTCTTTTTCATTTTCTCCATGTTCCTGGGAGCCGCATTGCAGCTTACCAATATGTATGGGGATACCTTCCTGGATGATTTCAAGAAAGTGCCGGCCTACTCCGATTCATTTGTGATAAAATATTCCACGATCATCATGTCCATTTCACAGGTTTCGGAAACGGTGTTTATTTTAACGATCCCCTTTTTCCTGAAACGGTTCGGGATCAAGAAAGTCATGCTTTTTTCCATGATCGCCTGGGTGCTTCGTTTTGGACTTTTCGCCTATGGCAACCCGGTAGACGGACTCTGGATGATCATCCTGTCCTGTATCGTTTACGGGATGGCTTTTGATTTTTTCAATATTTCCGGTTCCCTGTTTGTGGAAACCACCACCGATTCCTCCATTCGCTCCAGCGCGCAGGGACTTTTCATGATGATGACAAACGGGGTGGGAGCCTTCCTGGGGAGCAAGATCAGCGGGTTCGTGATTGATAAATATTTCACGGTAAACGGGACCGATAAGGACTGGCATAATATCTGGCTCAGTTTCGCGGTGTATGCCGCCGTTATTGCCGTATTATTTGCCATCCTGTTCAAACACAAACACAATCCCAACGAGATCCCAAAAGTGCAGCATTGAGTGAAACGCCACTTAATGACAAATCCCAAACTCCATCGGGAGTTTGGGATTTGTCATGTGTGATCTTTCCGGATCCTGTAATTTCCTTAAATATGCGCCTCTATCTTTTTTACAAAATTGGATTTGGGTTGAGCGCCGACTAATTTGTCCACCACCTGCCCGCCTTTGATAAACAGGATCGCGGGTATAGAAGTGATGCCATAGTTCATGGATACTTCGGGATTGTTGTCCACGTTCAGCTTGCCCACATTCACCTTGCCGTCGTACTCCCGGCTCAGCTCTTCGATCACCGGCCCGATCGCGCGGCAGGGGCCGCACCATTCCGCCCAGAAATCGATAACAGTCAGTTTATCGGATGCCAGTACATCTGTCTTGAAATTGGAATCTGTGAATTCTCTTGCCATTTTATTGATTTTAAATATTAAACCTATTCATTGATCGGAAAGGGTGCAAATTTACTACCATTCATTATAACATGAACGGTTGGCATATTGTTGTGCAAAAAATATGACGAATATTCCTGTTATCGTAACCCATGGCTGCTAAAACGGCTGCCTTTATCAGACTGTTAACACCTGTACCTCCAGTTCGGGTTTGGTTTCCAGGAAACGGATCATGTCATCATTCATCTCAAACCCGCCACCCATACTGACCAGGCTGATTTTCATTTTGTTCTTCGGTTCAGTCAACGTGATTTTCAATGTGGTGTTGCCCGGGTGGATCTTAACATTGTTTTCAATAAAATGCACGATGTCGCCGGTTAGATTCACGGGATGCGCTTCAATGGTCAGCTGGCGGGTCAGGCTCCGTTTCATGGTTTCGGCCAGGGAAACCGAGTTGACCCTGAAATCAAATTCCTCCCGTTTGTAGCGTTGTTTGAAATAACCGGTAATGAACACGGTGCTGCCCTGCTGCAGCAGCGGGGAAAGCCGCATATAATCTTCACTGAACAGCATGATCTCGGTTTTGCCTGAATAATCCTCGATGATAAAGCTTCCGTATTTGTTCCCGCTTTTGGCCGTCTTATGCTGCGCCAGCGCCACCAGCCCCATCAGCCGGAAGGATCTTCCGGGGTTCGACTGCAACAGGATCGCTTCCCTGAATTCATTGAACTCGGCAATGGGTGTGATGCCGTAGTGCCGCATCTCAAACCGGTAATGATCCAGCGGGTGCCCGCTGAGAAACATACCGGTGACCTCTTTTTCGTGATCCAGCTGAACGGTCAGCGGCCAGTGTTCGCAATCCGGCAACCGGGGAGGCGGTATCTCCATAGTGATGGGCAGGTCGCCAAAGAGAGTGTTGGCCGTGCTGGCATTCTGTGAACTGATCATTTGCCCGTAACGCATCACTTTCTCCAGCCCGTTGATGGTTTCTCCCGGGGGAGTGAAGAAATACTGCGCCCGGTGGTATTCGGGGAAACAGTCAAAAGCGCCGGCATAGGCCAGGCTTTCCAGCGTTTTCTTGTTCACCGTTCGCTGGTTGATCCTTTTGATGAAATCAAATACGGTGGTAAAGGATCCTTTTTTCAGTCGCTCGGTGATAATGCTTTCCACCGCGGCTTCACCAACGCCTTTCAGTCCGCCGAGCCCAAAGCGGATCTCCCCCTTCTTATTTACCGCGAATCCCTTCAGCGATTCATTGATATCGGGTCCGAGTACCCGCAGCCCCATCCGCTTGCACTCTTCCATGAAGAAGGTGATCTTTTCGATGCTGCCGGCGTTGTTAAGCACGGCGGCCATATATTCGGCCGGGTAATGGGCTTTCAGGAAGGCGGTCTGGTAAGCCACCATGGCGTAGCAGGTGGAATGCGATTTGTTAAACGCGTACTGGGCAAATGATTCCCAGTCGCTCCAGATCTTTTCCAGTCTCTCTTCCGGGAACAGTTTCTCTTTTCCCCCGCTGATGAACTGCGACTTCATCTTGTCCAGCACCGCCCGCTGCTTCTTACCCATGGCCTTGCGGAGCACATCCGCATCCCCTTTGCTGAAGCCCCCCAGTTTTTGGGCCAGCAGCATCACCTGCTCCTGGTACACGGTAATGCCATAGGTTTCCCTGAGGTATTCTTCCTGTTCGGGCAGGTCGTAGGTGATAGGCTCACGCCCGTGTTTGCGTTCAATATAATTGGGGATTTTGGCAATGGGTCCCGGGCGGTACAAAGCATTCATCGCGATCAGGTCGCCAAATTGATCGGGTTTAAGTTCCCGCAGGTATTTCTGCATACCCGGGCTTTCGAACTGGAAAGTGCCGATCGTGGCGGCATGCTGGTAGAGTTCATAAGTTTTGGGATCATCCAGCGGGATGCTGTCAATGTCAATTTCGACCCCATGATTCTGTTTGATCAGCGCCAGTGCGTTTTTGATGATGGTGAGGGTTTTTAATCCCAGGAAGTCCATCTTGATGATTCCGGCGCTTTCAATATCGTTGCCTTCGATCTGTGTAACCCAAAGGGGGGAATCTTTCGAAATAGCCACGGGGATCATTTCGGTAAGGTCCTTGGGGGCGATGATGATCCCGGCGGCATGGATGCCGGTATTGCGGACCGATCCTTCCAGTCGCTCCGCTTCATGGAGCACCCGGCCCGCCATGGTATTTTCCTGCCTGTATATTTCTCGGAGCTTTTTCACATTCTCCAGGTCGTCGTTGCCCAGGTTGTCTTTCTCTTCGAGCGATTTTTCTCCCTCCTTCGCTTTTAACGGCGCGTGAAGCACCCTCTTGAGCTCAATTCCCGGCCGCTCGGGAACCAGTTTGGCCAGGGCGTTCGATTCGGGCAGGGGGAGATCCAGCACCCGGGCTACGTCCTTGATGCTCATTTTCGCGGCCATGGTGCCATAGGTGATGATCTGCGCCACCTGGTTCTTTCCGTATTTCTCCACCACGTAATCGATCACTTTCTGCCGGCCCTCATCATCAAAATCCGTGTCAATATCCGGCATCGACTTCCGGTCGGGGTTCAGGAAACGTTCAAAAAGCAGGTTGTATTTGATCGGGTCGATATTGGTGATGCCGATGCAATACGCCACTACCGAACCCGCGGCCGAACCGCGGCCCGGTCCGATAAACACCCCTTTGTCTCTCCCGGCCCTGATGAAATCGCTTACGATCAGGAAGTAACCGGCAAATCCCATCATTTTAATGATGAACAACTCGTATTCGATCCGGTCTTTTATTTCATCCGTTATTTCCGCGTAGCGCCGGGCGGCTCCTTCCCAGGTAATATGCCGCAGGTATTCCCACTGGTTCTTGGATTCGGCGGAAACCGTGTACTTGCCGATGGTTTCATCTTTGTCGTGCAGCTGAAATTTTTTATCGATCGGGAAATTGGGCAGCAGGATATCGCGTGTCAGGTTCAGCAGTTCCACTTTATCCGACACTTCATTGGTATTGTCGATCGCCTCCGGCAGGTCGTGGAACACCCGGCTCATTTCCTCCGTGGTCTTGAAATAGAACTGGTCGTTGGGAAAGGCGAACCGTTTGTTCCGGGCATGCACGTCATCGTCCGTGAACTCCAGTTGTTTTTCGGTGGCGAACTTCTCGCCGGTGTTGATGCAAAGCAGGATGTCATGGGCATTGTAATCTTCCACATCCACATAATGGGAATCGTTGCTCGCAATGATCTTCACCTTGTATTTCCGGGCCAGTTTCACCAGCACTTCGTTCACCTTTTCCTGTTCCGGCATCCCGTGGCGCTGCAGTTCCACATAGTAATCCTGCTGGAAGACGTTCAGCCACCATTTGAATTCATTTTCGCCCTCTTCTTCCCCCTTTTTAAGAATAGTCTGCGGTACCAGCGCTCCCAGGCAACAGGTTGTGGCGATCAGTCCCTGATGGTAACGGAGTATCAGTTCCTTGTCAATGCGGGGATATTTGCTGTACATCCCTTCGATATAACCAAGAGATGTGAGTTTGACCAGGTTCCGGTATCCTTCCTCGTTCTTCGCAAGCAGGATCTGGTGATGCCGCGGATCTTTTTGTTCCTTGGTAAAGGTCTTCTGGTGCCGGTCGGTCGTAATGTAAAACTCACACCCAACAATGGGCTTCACTTTCACGTTGCCGCTTTCGTCTTTGTGTTTGTACGCTTCCGCCACAAATTCAAATACCCCGAACATGTTGCCGTGATCGCTGATCGCCAGTGCCGGCATCTCATCCTTAATGGCTTTCCTGTAAAGATTTTGTATGGAAGCCGCACCGTCGAGGAGGGAAAATTGAGTATGTACGTGTAAGTGAGAGAATTTCATGCGCACAGATTCGTTTTGTTGTTATTATTCAGTCGACAGTTCTCAGTCGACAGTCCACAGTCCACAGTCGACAGTCCACAGTCCACAGTCTACAGTCAGTGTAAGAGTCTTTCGGCACCTAAAAAATCCTGGCTCACTCCTGACTCCCGACTCCAGACTCCTGACTCCCGACTCATCAATCATTCCTTTTTAATAAATGTATAAATATTGATCGCCCCGTTGCTATAGCTGCACACCCAGGCTTCGAGTTTCTGATCGTCCTCAAAAATATCCACGCCCACCGGGTGGCCGCCGCAGGGCAAAGATGCCACTTTCTCAAAGTTGTCGGCATTGATTTTATAAACATCCACCAT
>CAYRHU010000079.1:0-16021 GCA_964424155.1 uncultured Chitinophaga sp. | reverse complement strand
ATCGACTGCCCGTCATACAAACTCTGGTAACCCTCTGTCACGATCACATCTCCGCCGCTGAGCCCGCTTTTGATCTCCATGTTCCCGTTATAGGCCTGTCCCACGATTACGATCTTTTTCCGGGCTACGGTTTTGTCGCCGCTCCGCTCCATCACATACACATACTTGTTCTTTTCATCACTCTGCACCACATTCACCGGCACGGTCACGGCGCCCCTGGCTTCGTAATCGAGTATTTTCATGGTAGCGGTCTGGTTCGGCTTCAGCACGGGATCCGTGGGCAGTTTCGCTTCCGCGATAAAGGAACGGGTGACGGGATCGATGGAGGCGCCCACGACGCTGATCACCGAAGCAAAAGCAGGTTTGCCTGTTTCCGGCACCACCACTTCCACTTTGTCACCTTTTTTGATCCTGGCCACATAATTTTCAGGTACGTTGGTTACGATCTTGAGTTGAGTGAGATTCACGATGCGGATACCGGAACGCGGGTTGGCCGCGCTCTGGGGCGAGAAGAACTCGCCGACCTTTACATTCACTTCATCCACCACGCCGCTGATCTCGGCATACACATTCGACATATTGGCCTGTTCCTGCGCCATGGCCACCTGGGCCTGCGCGGCCTTGAGCTGGGCGGCCAGCGCGTCCACATCGGCCTTCGCGTTGATCACCTGGATCTCGGCGCCGATATTCTGCTTCCAGAGATTTTCATAACGCTCATACACGGTTTGCGCCTGTGCCAGGCGGGCTTTCAATTGCCCGGTTTGCTGTTGCGCCGCGATCACCTGCTGGCGGGCGATGGCATCATCCAGTTTCAGCACCAGCTGTCCTTTGTTTACACGCTGACCGGTTTTTACATATACGGCCTTCACCAGTCCGCCCGGACCTTTCGGGGCCACATAAGCTATGCCCTCTGCATCGATCTTGCCCTGCAGCTCGATAAAGTGAGAGAAATCCACGGTGCGGATCGTGTCTACCGATACCAGTTTTTTCACCTGCTGCACCGCCTTGGGATCGGCTTTCGCGATGGCTGCCTCCAGTTTGCGTATATCGGCATCCAGTTCATTTTTTTGCTTCTTCAGTTTTTCCAGTTTGGCCTTCATGTCGCCGATCTTCCCTTTATCGTCTTTGGCCCCGCCCCCGCAGGAAACCAGCAGGATCGCGGCGAATGCAATAAGGCCTGTGGCAATGGTGATCTTTTTCATATTGTTGTTGTTAATCGTATTAGCTTTTAGCGATGAATTCTTTCTTATAATTTTCCGGTGGCTTTCAGGAAATCCACCTTGGCGATGATGGCGTCGTACAGCGCGGTTATATAATTGGTCTGGGCTGCTTTCATTTCGGTTTGCGCCGCTACGATCTCGATCTGCGATCCGGTGCCCACCTCGTATTTTTTCTTGGTTTGCTGGTAAATCTTTTCCGCCAGTTCCATGTTCTTTTTCTGGAAATCCATGGTGGCCACGGCATTCTTATAATTATTTTTCGCGGCTTCGACATCATTGTCGATCCAGAGTTTCAGGCTTTCGAGCTGGTTGTCGATCTTTTCCACTTCAAGCCGGGCCTCCTGGATCTTCGATTTGGTGAAAAAACCGTTGAAGATCGGGATCGCGACATTCAGATTGATCGTGGAGATATTGAACCATTCCCCCCGTCCGAAGAAATTCCATTTGTTCCGCTGGGCGTTTTTCGCATAGTTGGCGGAAAGGGATACCGTGGGTAATTGTGAAAGCCTGAACCGTCGGACATTGTACTCGAGCAATTTTTTGGAGATCTCCGCCTGCTGAAACTCCTTCCGGTCGCCATAAGCATAAACGGCCGCGTCGAGCACCCCGTCACGCACCTGTTCGTCCGTGATCCTGTCGGTGAGAATAAGCTCATCCCCGATCGGCATCCCCATCAGCATCTTCATGGCGTAGTAACCGTTGGAGATCTGGTTCAGCAGCTTTTGTTTTTCCGTCTGCAGATTGGAGAGCCGCACGGTTTCCTTATCCACATCCAGTTTTTCCCGGAACCCGTTTTCATAGATGATCCGCGTATCGCGCAGGTTCTTTTCCACCAGGGCGATATTCGCGTCCAGGAGTTCGGTCTGTGTTTTACTCACGGCGAGCTGGTAATAGATCTTCATGATATTCGCCCGTATGCCTTCTTCCGTTACCTCGGCATTTTTCCGGGCCAGGTCCATGGCGGCGCCCCGGGCCTGTAACCCGACAAAGACTTGCCCGTCGAACAGGATCTGCGTCAGGGATACCCCTGCGCTGGCGCTATAGCGGGTGCCGAACTGGGCAGCGATAAATCCAAAATCATTTGGTTTCTGAATGGGATTGCCGTTCCCGTCCTTTACTCCTTCATCCACCAGCACCTGGTAGGTGGCGGGTGAAATAAAATTGGGAAGCACCTGGGTTGCCACAGCCGGGTTATAGGTGGTGCCGATATTCGCGTTGATATGCGGGTAAGCGGCCGAAGTGAAGTTCCGGTTCTGCTGTTCCTGGATCTTCACCTGCAACAGGGCGTTCTTTACATTCACGTTATTCTTGATCGCGTAATCGATCGCCTGCTGAACGGAAAATTCATGTCGTTTCGGCCTCATGGCCGTATCCGGCTGTGCCATACCCGCCAGCGAACCCACCAGGACAAGACCGGTCAGCATCAGTTTATTTTTTACTCTCTTCATAGAGCATCTGTTTTTTTCGTTGGTCATTGTATTTCTGTATGAGTTTATGTCCTTTGATGGTGGCCATGCCGTAGGTGAAATTTTCAATGATCAGTTCCGCCACCTGGGCCAGGTTATACTTGCCCGGAGGGAATATGGAAACGTTGAAGGGGATCATCATGGATTCGATACGGTAACGCGACATCACATCCACATTTACATCCGGTCGGTAGAGTTCGTCCTTAATCCCCCATTCAATATTATCCCGGATGATCTGGAGCAGGTATTTGTCCTTGTGCTCGCGGAACCGCTGGTAGCCCTTGTAATGAAATTTCTCCAGGTCATACAACAGCATGGGATTCATGTTGCTGAATTCTTCCATGATGCGTTCCATGGTAATGAAGATTTCATGGATGGCGTCATTGGCTTCCGTACGGCACACCGCGCACTCCTTTTCCATATCATTCAGATGACCGTCCACCACCCCCAGCACCAGTTCATCTTTATCGGCGAAATACTGGTAAAGCGTCTTCTTGCTCATGCCAAGATGGTTGGCGATATCATCCATGGAAACGGAACGAATGCCGAACTTCATAAAAAGCTCCTCCGCCCGGGTCAGTATGCGTTGTTTGGGTTCCATTTTTTTCAATTTCGGGGCACAAAACTAAGGAAACTATTTTTGTAACCAAAGTTTCCATCCCTTTTTTTCACCGTTTATACCGGTTTTTACCCGCCATTCGCCGGAATTTTTTGCCCTACCTTTACTTCCACCTATTAATCACGCCAATATGAAGAATGGCTTTTCCCGGTTTCTGCCCGACGAACCGTTTCAGTTCAAAAAAGTGATTCAATACCTGCTGCAGGGACTGCTGATCATTGCGCCGGTGGCCGTCACGATTTATTCCATATACTGGATCGTGTCCACCGTTGACAGCTGGCTCCCCATTTTCAGGGAGCCGGTGAAAGATGCGGCAGGCAATGTGATCCGTCATAAAGTGAAGAATTACGGGGCGGGGTTTGCGATTATCCTGGTTTCGATCATCATCATCGGGTACCTGAGCTCTGTTTTCATCCGGTCCAGGATCTTCCATCTGTTTGATTCCTGGCTGGAAAAGACCCCGGGGGTCAAGTATATCTATTCTTCCGTCAGGGATTTCTTCGGCGCTTTTACAGGAGAGAAAAAGAAATTCGATAAACCCGTGCTCGCCAACACCTTTGCCGATGATGTATGGGTCATGGGTTTCGTTACGGACGAGGAACTGGAGAAATTTGATATGGGAGCCGATATGGTTTCCATTTACATACCCCAGGCTTACCATTGGGCGGGACAATTATATGTTTTGCCCCGCGACCGGGTGCGTAAGCTGGAAAAGATCAGTTCGGGTGATGCCATGAAGTACGCCGTTACAGGTGGTGTAGTGGCAGCTGAAGAAGAAAAAAAATAGAGGGAATAGAATGATGAGGAGTTGGAAGAGGTGGATGATATTGTGTGTTTATGTTGCTTTAACTATACCATGCTACGGGTGGGGATTCTTTGCCCACCGCAAGATCAATTATTATGCGGTGTTCCTGCTGCCGCCTGAAATGCTGGTCCTGTATAAACCGAATATCGAGTTTCTTGCCGAACACGCCGTTGACCCCGATAAAAGAAGATACGCGGTTCCCGAAGAGGGACCACGTCATTATATCGATATCGATCATTACGGGCAACATCCGTATCCCGAATTGCCCCGGAAATGGTCTGACGCCGTTGCAAAATATTCAACCGACACGCTGAACCGATACGGGATCGTTCCCTGGTGGCTGCAGGTCATGCTGGGCCGGCTGACGAACGCATTCCGGGAAAAGAACCAGGTGAAGATCCTCCGGTATTCCGCCGAGATCGGTCACTATCTCGCCGACGCGCATGTTCCCCTTCATGCCTGCAGCAACCACAACGGACAGTACAGCGGTCAGCGGGGCATTCACGGATTCTGGGAAAGCCGCATACCCGAATTGCTGGCCGACGGGGAATGGGATTTTTTTATCGGGAAAGCCGACTACCTGCGAAATCCTTCCGCATTCACATGGAAAAGGGTACTCGAAAGCGCAGCGGCGGCGGATACGGTGCTGCGGAGCGAAAAAGAACTGAGCAAGCGATTTCCTTCCGATCAGAAATTTTCTTTTGAAGAACGAAACGGGGTCGTTATCCGGCAGTATTCTTCGGCATTTGCCAAAGCCTATGACGGTTTGCTGGAAGGCATGATCGAAAGAAGGATGCGGCAATCCATCCACGCGATCGCCTCATTCTGGTACACGGCATGGGTAAATGCGGGTCAGCCCGATCTCAGCCGGCTGCTGAACCGGGATTTCAGTATGGAAGAACTCAAAGAATTTGAACGGCTGAACGAGGCATGGAAAAAAGCATCGCAAACAGAACAGGAACATGAATAGTCTCCGTATATTTTCTATGGACCCATCGTAGTTATAGCATGGATGGCCAAAAACCGGAAGCCATCACCCACATTTGATAGACCGGGTTTTGTTTTAGACCCTATTTTTTTACCTTTATTGCCTTATTCAGCCACGATCCATTCCCGCTATACATACCGCATTTTTATGAAGAAAGTCTTCCTGTTGTTATTACTGCCCTGCATTACGCTTACGGCCGGTGCCCAGTTCGACATTTTTCAGTTGATGGAACGGACCGATATCACGCTGCAGGAAGCCGAAAGACAGGCCCGGCTTCATTTTGAAAGGGTCGGTACCGGCCAGGGCACGGGATACAAACAATTCCAGCGCTGGCTCTATGAGCGCAGGTTTCATACGGATGAAAACGGGTTTTTCATTTCCCCGGTAACGGAATGGAACAACTTTCTGCAAAGCCGGGAGCAGATGCCCGACGCAGCGGAGGCCGCCAACTGGATACCCCTTGGACCCAGCGGATGGAACCGTACCAGCAGCTGGAACCCCGGCACGGGCAGGCTGACCCATTTGGCCATCCATCCTTCCAATGAACAGATCATCTATGTCAGTTCTCCCGGGGGCGGTATCTGGAAAACTACAGACGGGGCCGCCACCTGGACACCGCTCACCGATCATAATGCCAGCTGGATGAACGTCTATGCGTTGACGTTAGATCCGGCAAACCCCAATATCGTTTACGCGGGCATGACCGGTTCGGCGGGCATCATTAAATCCATCGATGCCGGCGCCAATTGGATAGCTGTGGGAGCCGGGCCTTCCGGCACCGTGCGAAAGATCCTGATCCACCCTACCTCCACCAATATCGTTTTTGCCGCCGCCACGAATGGCATCTGGAGATCGGTTAATGGCGGAACGAGCTGGACGCAGGTGCATACCGGGAGCAAAGAAGACATCGAGTTCAAACCGGGTGATGTAAATATCATGTATGCTTCCGGAAACGATGTTTACCGTTCCGTTGACAACGGTCTCACCTGGACACAGATTGGCGCGGCACAGGGTATTACCAATACCGGTCGTACACTCATCTCTGTTTCTCCCGCCGATCCCAACGTGGTTTATGCCGTACAGGCCAGCGGCAGCCTTTTTGGAAGAATGTACCGTTCCTCCGATTCAGGGCTGAGTTTTGTTACCACGGTAGTGGGTGACCCGGCCAGCGGGACCAATTATTTCGGGTATTCTTCCAACGGAACGGGTACCACCGGCCAGGCCACCTATGATATGGCCATGGATGTTTCACCAGTCAATGCCAACGATGTTTATATCGCAGGTATCATTTGCTGGCGGTCCACCAACGGGGGAACCAGTTTTATCGCGCAAACCGAATGGTCACTGCCGAATTCACTCGGATACAATCACGCGGACGTTCACGGGCTCTACTGGGTTAACAGCACCCTCTATTCCCTGTCGGATGGCGGCATTTACAAAAGCACGGACAACGGCGACAACTGGGCTGATCTTTCCACGGGCCTGGGCATCCGCCAGTTTTACCGGATGGCCAATTCCCAGACCAACCCCAATGTGATCACCGGTGGCGCGCAGGATAACGGCAGCGCAGCCCGGCAATCATCGGGCACCTGGGTGGACTGGCTCGGCGCCGATGGAATGGAAGGCCTGGTGAGCCCGACCAATCACCTGAATATCTGGGGCACCAGCCAGAACGGCAACCTGTATCGTTCAACCAATGGCGGTAACAGTTATTCCGGTCTGGGCCGACCCTCGGCCGGCAACTGGGTAACACCGCTTTGCATCCATCCCACTCTCGAAAACGTGCTCTATGGCGGATGGACCGGCGTGTATAAATCAACGAACAGCGGTTCCAACTGGACTAATATCGCTTCGGGCACGATCACATCCCTGGTGACCGACCTGGCCGTCGCCCCCTCTAACCCCAATTATATTTACGCATCGGTAGGTTCCACATTATATGTTACCACCAACGACGGATCCAGCTGGACGACCCGCACCGCGCCGGCCAGCATTACCGATATCGCTGTGGATCCGCTGATACCCGACAAGATCTGGATCACCTGCAACAGCAGCAGCAACCGGGTTTTGGTTTCGACCGATGCGGGCGCCAGTTTTACCAATGTTTCCGCGAATCTTCCGGCCATCGTGGCAAGGACCATCGTGCTGGATGACGATAACCCCCGGACGATCTATGTGGGTATGAATATCGGCGTGTATTACAAAAAAGAATCGGATCCGAACTGGACCAGTTATTCCGATAACCTGCCGCTTGTCGCGATCAACGAACTGGAGATCCAGAAAGCCTCCGGCAAGATCCGGGTGGCCACCTATGGCCGCGGCATCTGGGAAAGCCCGGTGGCCAGCAACTGCGCCGCGGCATCCCCCGTAGCGGATTTCAGTGCCAGCCTCGTTAATGTATGCGCCGGCCAATCCGTTACGTTCACCAATAACAGCACCAATTGCCAGAGTACTTTCGCCTGGACCTTCCCGGGCGGGACGCCATCTTCCTCAACGGCGCTTAACCCCGTGATCATGTATAATACACCGGGCACGTACGGCGTTACACTGACCGTAACCAATCCCGGCGGAACCGATACGAAGACTATCAATAATTACATAACCGTAAACACCAACCTCACGCACAGCGCTTCCATCAGCGCGTCATCAACTGATATTTGCCAGGGAGAAACCGCCACATTCACCCTCTCATCATCCAACCCAGGTGCTTCTCCTGTTATAGAATGGCTGAAGAACGGGGTGACAATCCCCGGAACTTCCGGGCAGGTAAGTGTTGTCCTTTCCGGTTTGGTGAACGGAGATATCATCAGTTGCCGGGAAACCAGCAGTATTTCCTGTGCCACCCCCGCCCAGGTAACGACCAATTCCGTTGCCATGACGGTATCGCCCAACCTGGTGCACAGCGTTTCCATCATCACACCGAAAACACAATTATGCGCAGGAGAAAGCGCCACATTCACGCTTACCAGCAATAACCCGGGTTCTTCTCCTGTGATCAACTGGTACAGGAACGGCGTGCTCATACCCGGCAGTACAGGAATGACGGGAATTACGATCGCGACGCCCGCAAACGGAGATATTATCAGTTGCACCGAAATCTCCAATGCCCGTTGCGCCCTGCCGCTTAGCGTTACCAGCAATGCGATCGCACTTACCGTTAACCCCGCTCCTCCCAAACCGCTGATCACGCAATCGGTAGGTAACCTGGTTTCTTCTTCCGCCAACGGGAACCAGTGGTTTAGCGGCAATACGGTTATCAATGGCGCCAGTGCACAATTATACCGGCCGGTTTCGAATGGCATATACCAGGTACAGGTAACCCTCAACGGCTGTGTGAGTCCCCTGTCGGATCCTTTCACCCTCAGCATCGAGGGGATCAACAGGCTTTACCCGGTGCCGGGTAACGGCAGGGTGACCTTTGATTTTTATATACCGGAAGGTTCATCCGGCTACCAGGCGGAATTGTTCAACAGTATCGGTCAGTTGATGCTGAAAGACGCCGGAAGCGGTCAGCCCGGTTTGAACAGGATCCAGTATAACTGGTCGTGGCTGGCTCCGGGTGTTTATACTTTCCGGATGTATTTAGGTAACCTTCAGTATAATAAGCGGTTGGTTAAACAATGATCCGCAAATATTAAAATGTTAAAGTCCCGCTTCCAGCATGGCTTTATTGCTGTCCCTTTTTGAAAATTCAATCTGTTTTTTGAACCACATAGAACGTAGAACACAAAAGTGAACACATAGGAGAACCTATAAAGGCATAAGCTATGTGTTTTTCTATGTTTTCTATGTCCTATGTGGTTCAACTCTTTCGAACCAGTACACTACCCTGACTTTTTAATTCATGCCGGCCCGTACAATTTTGTTAGTTTTGCTCCTTCAAAAAAATTGACTTTCACCGTGTCCATGTCTGTTCAGCAGGTGCTTCATAATTTCAACGCCGGTCCGTCTGTATTACCCCGATCCGTATTCGAAGAGGCCAGCCAGGCCATTTTGAATTTCAACGGCTCCGGTTTGTCGATTCTCGAGATCGGTCACCGCACTTCCCTGTTCCAGCCGGTAATGGATGAGGCCCGATTGCTGGTGAAAGAACTCATGCGACTCGATGATGATCACGAAGTGTTGTTCCTGCACGGGGGCGCCACCACGCAGTTCATGCAGGCGCCGATGAACCTGCTCAGCGAAAACGGCATCGCCTCCTATACCGAAACAGGCACCTGGGCCAATAAAGCCATTAAAGAAGCCAAACTATTCGGTCACGTAGAGATCGCCGGCTCTTCCAGAGAGGATAATTATCACAGCATCCCCAAAGCGATCAATGTCAGTCCCACGGCTGCCTACCTGCACATCACCAGCAATGAAACCATCGCCGGAACACAATGGCACCGGTTGCCTTATGACTGCGGCGTGCCGCTGGTGGCGGATATGAGCAGCGATATCCTCAGCCGGGAGCTTGAGTTCAACCGTTTCGGCCTGGTCTATGCCGGGGCGCAAAAGAATATGGGAGCGGCCGGGGTGAACCTGGTGGTGGTAAACAAAAACATCCTGGGGAATTCGGGAAGAACGATCCCCACCATCCTGGATTACCGGAATCATATCAAAGAAGGCAGCATGCTGAACACGCCTCCGGTTTTCGCCGTTTACGTGGTCATGCTCACCCTTCGATGGATAAAAAAAGAAGGCGGGGTGGCGGTGATGGAAAAACGAAGCATCGAAAAATCGGGTTTGTTTTATTCCGTACTGGATGAGCTGCCGCTTTTTAAAGCGCCGGTGGCCAAAGAGGATCGCAGCCGGATGAACGCGGTATTTGGGATCGACGACCCGGAACTGGAAAAGGAATTTCTCGAAACCTGCAGGCAGGAAGGCATGATCGGCGTGAAGGGACACCGGAGCGTGGGCGGGTTCAGGGTTTCGATGTACAATGCGCTCGGTATCGAAAGCGTGAGGGCGCTGACGGACATGATGAAATATTTTGCACAAAAGAAAGGATAAACTGAAAAAATAATTTTCAATTCTCAACGATCAATCATCAATATTCAATGGCGATAATAAAACCCTTTCAGGCGCTTCGTCCCCGACCCGAACTGGCGCAACAGGTGGCTTCCCGTCCCTATGACGTACTGAACCGTGAAGAAGCGGGTAAAGAAGCGGAAGGGAATCCCTTCTCATTTCTCCATGTCACCAAATCGGAGATCGATCTCCCGGGTGAAACGGATATCCATAGTCAGACCGTTTATGATAAAGCGAAGGAATACCTGCAGCTGATGATACAGGAGGGCGTCCTCTTTAAAGAGGAAAAACCCTGTTATTATATCTACCAGCTGCAGATGAACGGAAGGGCCCAGACAGGACTGGTATGCGCCTCCTCCGTTAAAGATTATGAGCAGAATATTATTAAGAAACATGAATTCACCCGTCCTGAAAAGGAAAAGGACCGTATTGATCATATGCGCACCATCGGGGCGCAGACCGGAAATGTTTTTATGGCCTGCCGGGATGTGATGGAAGTCAACGCGATCATCAACGGCTGGAAAACAACGAACAAACCGGTGTATGATTTTACAGCCGGCGACGGCATTCAGCATTCGGTTTGGGTCATTGACCGCGACATCGTGATCCATTCCATTTCCCGCCTGTATGAAACGCAGGTCCCCTTTACCTATATAGCGGATGGTCATCACCGCGCCGCATCGGCATCCAGGGTGAGCAAGGAATTTCCCGGTAATGAGAACGCGCAGTATTTCCTGACCACCATTTTCCCTGCCAGCCAGCTGGCCATCCTGGATTACAACCGGGTGGTGAAGGATCTGAATGGCCTGAAGACCGAAAAATTCCTGGCCATGCTCCAGGATGATTTTTATGTCACCCTTAGCCCCGAGCCGGTTCAGCCCGCCCAGTTGCATGAATTCGGCCTGTACCTCGACAAACAATGGTACATACTTACTTCCCGGCCGGGTACATTTACCGATACTCCGGTGGGTGTGCTGGACGTGACGATTCTTTCGAATAATATTCTCGATAAGATCCTCGGCATTAAGGACCAGCGCACCGACAAGCGGATCGATTTTGTAGGCGGTATACGCGGTCTCGGTGAACTGGAGAAAAGAGTGGACAGCGGGGAGATGAAGGCGGCTTTCAGTTTGTACCCTGTCACCATTGAACAATTGTTCGACATTGCCGACAGCGGGAATGTAATGCCTCCCAAAAGCACCTGGTTCGAACCCAAACTTCGGGATGGGCTGCTTACCCATATGATATAGACGGAATCGAAATACCCTCCAAATATTTGTTATTTTTGCAACAGAGACGTTGATCCCCGCGTCTCTTTGTTTTTAATTTGCGGTATGAAAAAATTTCTCTTTGCACTGTTCATGGGCCTGTGTATGTCAACGGTTCTTTCGGCCCAGCCTGAAGACGTGAAAAAGATGCATGAAACGGCCAGGACATTTATGCGGTCAGGCGATTTCGACAATGCCATCCTGGTGCTGGTGCGGGCGCTGGAAATGGATAAGAAAAACCTGGAGCTCCAGAAGGACCTGGTGATGAGCTATTACCTCAAGCGGGATTATGAAAAGGCCCTGGAGGGAGTGAAATCACTTATTGACAGGGACGATGCGGATGTGGTGACCTTCCAGATCGCGGGCAATGTGTACAAGGCGCTGGAAGAGGGAAAGGAATGTGAAAAAATGTACAAGAAAGCCCTGAAGAAATTCCCCCGGAGCGGGCCGCTGCACAGCGAATACGGTGAACTGCTCTGGGCCATGAAAGATTTCTCCGCCATTCAACACTGGGAGGAAGGTATCCGCGCCGACCCCTCTTACAGCGGCAATTATTACAACGCTGCGCAATATTACTTTTTTACAAAAGACAAGGTCTGGAGCCTGATCTACGGCGAGATCTTTATCAATATGGAAAGCATGGGCGAAAGAGGGGCCGCGATGAAACAACAGCTGCTGCAGGGATATAAGGAAAAACTGTTCGCAGAAACCGACCTGATGAAAGGAGAAGAGAAGAACAAAAGCGAATTCGCCAAACGATTCCTGGAAACCATCGGGAAAAGCTCTTCCCTCGTCAATAAAGGCATCAATATTGAAACCCTGACGATGATTCGCACCCGGTTCATCCTCGACTGGTTCAACTCCCATTCCAACCGCTATCCGTTCCGGCTTTTTGATTTCCACCGGCAATTGTTGTCGGAGGGCATGTTCGAGGCCTATAACCAGTGGTTGTTCGGCCCGGTGGAGAACCTCGCCGCTTACGACAACTGGACCAAAACCCACCCGGAAGAATACAGCAGTTTCTCCGCATTCCAGAAGAGCAGGATCTTCCGCATGCCGCAGGGGCAATATTACCAGGTACTCTGAGTAATTTCATAAAAAGCAGTTAGCACCCCGTGATTCCCGGGGTGCTTTTTTTTGATTTGATTTTTGCCTAATTTGTCCATGCCTGCAAATGATTTGTCACTTATTTCAACGATTGCACCATGACAGAACCCAAACGTCTTTTTGACTGTGTCGCGCTTCAGCTTGCGAACAAGCCGCTCGATGACATGCTGGCCGGGAAAACAGCCGGGCAGTGGAAAAAATTCAGTACAGGGGAAGTGCAGGATACCGTAAACCGGCTCAGCGCCGGCCTGCTCAGCATGGGTATCGGTCCTAATGACATGACCGTGGAAGGCAGGGACAAAGTGGCCATCCTTTGTAAGAACCGTCCCGAATGGGTGATGCTGGACCTGGCGGTTCAACAGATCGGCGCCCTGCTCACGCCGATATATCCCACCATCAATGTGAATGAACTGGAATTTGTGCTGAACGACGCGCAGGTGAAGATCGTTTTTGTAAATGATGAGGACAGTTTCCTGAAAGTGATGAGCATTAAAGACAAGGTACCCTCACTGAAAGAAGTATTTTCTTTCGATCATGTGGCCAATGCCCGTCACTGGAAAGAAGTAACGGCCGCCGCCACGCCGGAATTAATCGCACAGATACAACCGATCGCTGACCGCATCGGTTACGAGGATGCGGCCACTATTATCTATACATCCGGTACCACCGGCACCCCAAAGGGCGTGATGCTGAGTCACCGCAACATCCTTTCCAACGTAATGGCCAGTACCCCCTGTTTCCCGCCGGGTCAGAACATGCGCTCCCTGAGTTTTCTTCCGCTCAACCATATTTTCGAAAGGATGGTGACCTATCTCTATCTTTTCAACTATACTTCCATTTACTATGCGGAGAGCCTGGAAACCATCGGCGACAACCTGAAAGAAGTGAAACCGGATATGTTCACCACGGTGCCGCGGCTGCTGGAGAAAGTGTATGACAAGATCATGCAGAAGGGCAGTGAACTGACCGGTCTGAAGAAAAAACTCTTTTTCTGGGCGCATGAACTGGCTGAGAAATTCGAGATCAATAAGGACCAGGGCAGTTGGTACAATTTCCAGCTGGGCCTGGCCAATAAGCTCATTTTTAGCAAATGGAGAGACGCGCTGGGAGGCAATATCCGGTGTATCGTTACCGGCGGCGCCGCCTGCCAGGTGCGGCTGATCCGGATCTTCACGGCGGCCCGCATCCCGATCATGGAAGGATATGGGCTTACCGAAACCTCGCCCGTGATCTCCGTGAACCGGTTTAATGAAGAAGGCCGGATGTTCGGCACCGTGGGTCCGCTGATTGAGGGAGTGGAAGTGAAGATCGCTGAGGACGGGGAGATCCTGAGCCGCGGTCCCAATACGATGATGGGTTACTATAAACGTCCCGACCTAACGGCGGAAGTGATTTCCCCCGACGGCTGGTTTCACACCGGTGATATCGGCACGATCGTGAGCGACCGGTTCCTGAAGATCACGGACCGCAAAAAGGAATTATTCAAGACCAGCGGAGGTAAATACGTGGCGCCCCTGCCGATCGAGAACAAGCTGAAAGAATCCCCTTTCATCGAACAGGTGATGCTGGTGGGTTCCGAAAGAAAATTTGTCGGTGCGCTGATTGTGCCCTCCTTCCCCAACCTGAAGGACTGGTGCCGGCATAACGGGATAAAAGAAGAAAACCCCGAAGCGCTGATCCGTAATCCGAAAGTGACGGAGATGTACAAGGAACTGGTGGAAAGCTTCAACAAATTCTTCAATCACGTGGAGCAGGTAAAGAAATTTGAACTGTTAAGTCATGAGTGGAGCATCGACACGGGGGAAATGACGCCCAAGCTTTCCCTGAAACGAAAAGTGATCATGGAGAAATACCGGGATGCGATTGAAAGGATCTATACCTGAAAGAAATTATCTCCCCTTTCCCCTACCGGATGAATCCCTTTTCCCCCGCTGCATCATCTTCAGGAGAAAAGAATCGTATTTCGGTTTTTGTTCGTCGGTGAAAATATTCCGAACCTGGCGGAAGTGTTCGAAGGTCGCTTTTTCCAGTACCGCCTGTCTCGCGGTGATCTGCGAAGTGTGGGCATTCACCACGCTGTCGCTTACGGATCCCTCCTTGATCATGGAGTAAAATGCCGTTTTCGCAGCCCGTATGGAATCAAACAGGGGGCGTACATTCTTAAAATGCGCTTCTTTCAGCCCTTTATAATCCTTTTGCTGCTGATCGGTCATGCCCAGTTCCTTCACCATCATTTCAAAGGGTTCGCGGTTGCCGGGGCGTTTGCCTTCGCCTTTTTTTCTTTTTCCGGTCATCATGAAAGCGATGAGCCCGATATTAGTGAGCAGGAGCAGCACCACGGCGATCGTCAATATCTTATTGTTGTTCTTCATTGTTATCGTACTTCATTAAGGTCATAAAGTGAACTCATGTCAGAAGGATTGTATTCCGCCGCGATGGACTGAAGGATCTCCCTTTCATTCAAATTCTGCGACTCAACCCCCTCGCTGCCATCTTTTGCAAAAATGACAAATGCGTTAACGGCTAAGATCAGGGCCAGCAGGGGCAGGGCAAAGGCCGGCTTTAGCAAACCCGACCGGCGGGCAGCCGGTAAAAGTTCCTTCTCCATTCTCGCTTTCAGCCGGGTGTAAAAGAATTCCGGGGCGGAAGCTCTTTTGATACCGTCCAGGCTGCTGAGGATTTCCTCTGTCCTTTTGTTGTTTTGCGTATTCATACTCGCTTCATTTTGACGTTAACATTGGCCAAAACCTTCGTCAGCCCTGGTTTTCAGCCGCTTTCTTTTTCCAATATTTTCTTAAGATTCTGCTTGGCCCGGTGCATCAGCGATTCCACGGCAGGCAGGGATGTCTTCATGATCTCGCTGATTTCCTGGTAACTAAGGTCCTCTATTTTATGTAAAGTGAACGCTACTTTCTGGTTTTCAGGCAGTTGGTTAATGGCCTTGAAAAGCCGGGCCGCATTTTCCTTCCGGTCCAACGCCACCCCCGGGTGGTTAAAGTCTGGGAGTTCGAAAACGGGTTCATTCTCCTCTCCAAACAGACGCTGCAGAAGCCCGAAACGTTTCTTGCTTTTCCGGCTGCGGAGCAGGTCCAGCGCCCGGGTGGTCGCGATCCGGTACAGCCAGGTCGAAAGTTTGCTTTCCCCTTTAAAGTTCTGAATGGACCTGTATACTTGTATAAAAACCTCCTGTGTTACATCTTCCGCATCCTCCGCGTTCTGCACGATACCGATGGCGGTGTTGAAAACCCTGTCCTTATAAGTATCCACCAGGTACTTAAATGCAGCCTCATCGCCTTCTTTAAGCTGTTGTATGAGCTCCTGTTCCGTCAATGGTTTAGGTTCGGGTTTTTGACGCTGTAACTTACAAAAACATGCTGTGTTTCCTATATTTGCAGCCCGTTATTACTATAGAGTAATGGCCAGGGTCCCTTAGTTCTCCCGATAGCTATCCGGAGGAAAGAATAGCTGCCATATAGCAGAAGGGAAATTTCTGGATTTACGAAATTTTAAACGTTCTCAATCAGATCGCTCTTTAATT
>CAYRHU010000078.1:6922-16294 GCA_964424155.1 uncultured Chitinophaga sp. | reverse complement strand
GCAGCGGCCGCTTTTACGATTACCCTGTCATGAAGCGGGGTAACATTCACTTTCTTAGCCATAGATTTATTGATTTTGAGTTATTTGAATAGAACTCCCACCCCGTTTTACTTAGATGGGACGCGAAGGTACTGTAAATAACATGCCACGAGGGGATAAAGTGCAAAAATTTCAGTCAGCCTGTCAGTACGTTCCGTGTCTCACTCATTCCGGGACTTTATTACTGAACACTGTGCCAAATTTACACACGGGAAATAAAGTGGCGTTCTCATGAATGCGTGATTCAGAATTTGCCACTAAGACACAAAGTTCTGAATCTCAAAGGGGCTTTTCTTGGTGCCTTCGTGGTATTACGGCTAAAAATGCATTTACTGAAAAAGCTTCTTTCGATAACAAGGATAGAATTATTCCCGTATTAATTTGCGGGTAAAGGTCTTTCCATCGGTTACTACCTGTAAGTAATAGACACCCGTACGAAGCGGCGCGTGGGCAATATTCCATTCTATATCCTGAATACCCCTTTCAAATTGCTTTTCAAGTACTTTCCGGCCCGACGCGTCGATCAGCCTCGTTATAGTCGCGGACATCGGCGCCATGTACAAACTGAGGTTGATCCGGTCACCGAAGGGGTTGCCCCGGATAAAGACCTTTTGCCCCGCTCCCGGCTTTCTGATCAGTACAATACTACTGAGTTCGGATGTATTGTCCATATCCACACTCCGCAGCCTGTAATAATTGTACTCGGCTAGCGGTTCCCTGTCGGTGAAACTGTAATAAAGGGGAATATAACTGTTCCCGGCCGCCTGTACGGTCGCAATCTTCCGGAATTCCCTGCCGTCAGAAGACCGTTGCAGTTCGAAGTACTTACTGTCGTATTCGGAAGCGGTAGTCCACTCCAGCATGGCATATTCTCCTCTCAGGCTTCCTTTGAATTCGGTAAGTTCAACCGGAAGCGGGATAAAACTCAGGGTTGTTTTCCACATACCATGACCATGGGTGCCTACGAGCAAATTGGCATCGGAAGGCCTGAGTGACAGGCTGGACACGACAGAATTACCGAGATCGGATACTCCTTCCTGTATCCAGGAAACCGTTCCCGGAAGACCCGTTGCCGAAAATAACCCGACGGAAGTACCAACATAATAATACACGTCCGGTGAGTTGGGTATTGCATAAATGGCACTGCTCCGGAATGAAGGAAGACTGAGTCCTCCCTCCACCGCGGTCCAGGTGGGAGATGCCGAATTGGCATTACCGGTCCACCAAACATTGGTAATACCGTAATTTGAAAAAGTGACCAGTACCGTGTCATCATTTCTCGGGTTTACGGCAACACTGCTTACATAGCCGCCGGAGGGAAAACTTCCCCCCGTAATATCGACCGGGCTGGTGCCCGGTGCAGCGATCGCTGGGTCATCCAGCCGGAACAGTTTCCCTCCGGAGGTTCCCAGGAACAAACTGGAGGTGGAGGAACTGTATCCCCCCCGAGACACCGCCAGGGCGGTAATATCAAAAGCCGGCGTGACGGCAGCCGCCACGCCTGTCATACTGGTCCAGGTTGCGGTGGTCACCGTTGAAGCGGAAACAGTCCGGTACAGAGCATTATCGTTGGCATAATATAATAATTCCGTGTTGTCGGGATCCAGTTTAAAGAGAGTTACAAATAGACCGGAACCGCCTTCAGCAGGAGGAGTAATTGCTGCATCAGCAGATCCGGGCGCCGTGGTGGAAGCGCGCCGGTATATGAATCCCGACTGCGAGCCTACATATTCGTATTGTATACCGCCGACCAGGTCGCTCAGGCCCACGGAAACACCATCGCCGCTGAAGATCATTTCAAAACTGGTACCCGTTCCGCCGATATTGCGGGTTGTGCCGTTATCCTGGGCTCCGCCCATTACTTTCGCATTGCCGATCCGCGGATCAATATCCACATAATAATACTGGAACGTGTTATAACCCGAATTAATCTGGGTCCAGCTAACTGAACCGGCCAGGTTATCCGTAGTTCGCTGAATACCGCCGTCATTCGCGCATAACATGGTAGTGGAACTCGTAGGTGAAAAAGCGATCGCATGAATATCGGGATGTGAACCTGGATAAAGTGCATAGCTGGCGGCACTTGCATACCCGCCGATTCGTGTCCAGGAAGACCCCGTGGTGGTGGACCGGTAAATATTTGTTCCCCCGATAAAGATTGTAGCGGGATCGTCCGGCTTTACGGCAACAATCAGGTCGTATCCTGCCTGTACGGCAAAGGGATCGTTACCCGCCAGGCAGCCCGGTTCATTTGGAAGGGAAGCGATACTTGTCCAGGTCGATAAGCCGTCATCCCAATAATACATCTCCGCTTCAGCAGCCCCGGCGGGGCAGGCAGGACTTGACCCGCTGTAATAAAGCGCGTACACCCGGCTCTCCAGGCTGGGTGCGAAGGCCAGTACCACCCGGCCATATGCGCCGCTGGCGTTCCATCCGGCCGGGCTGGTTCCGGCACCTGCGCCTGCAATTTTCGTCCAGCTCCCGGATGCCCCTGTTAGAGAGGTCCACACCCCGGGTACGGAGGTCGGGGAAGTAGGGCACAGACCGGAAAATGAAGCATAGAACCGGCCAGTGGAGGTGACGACAATATCTGTTACATAAGCTGAACTCAGCGAACCCGAACCCGATGTAAGTACAGTGCTCCAGGTGGTCCCGCCGTCGACAGAGCGCATGATGGCATCTGTAGCGGCCAGGTACACATTTCCATTAGTGGGGTCAACCACGATCTTGTGTGTATAATCTGCCGGGTGATCGAAACTTTCCAGCGTTCCCGTATTGGAAGAAGGTAAATGGGTCCATGTTTCCCCGTTGTCTACTGATTTGAAAACACCTTTTCCCCTGTAAAATGCACCGGTAGCGCTGGCTGAATTGCCGGCGAATTCCCCACCGGAATAATACCAGGTATCTCTGAAACCAACGCGCGGATCCTGCGCGAGCGCGGAAACGGCATGCAAATCACCCAACGGGCTTTTTCGTTCCCAGGTGCCCCCGTCATCAACGGATTTATAAAGGCCCCCGCTCACCCCGCCGGCCAGGATAATGCGGTTGGAGGTACCGTCATATCGTATATCATAAGCCAGGGCCCTGGTCCTTCCTCCAAGGTTATCCGGCCCCTGGTAGCTAAAGGTGTTCTCCGCACGCAAACCGGTATAGGGCCGCAAAGCGAGCAGGTCATGAGCCTGTTTCAATTCCTGTTCACGGATACCGTCGGGAATGATCCCGGTAACCGGGTTCTTAAGCATATTGAACTCGTACTCCATGGCACCGAGAATATCGGTGAACTTATCACCCTTTATTCCCTTAACGGGTAACGGGACGGCGGATGCCTGCTTTTTCTTTTCGACACAGGAGGGAAAAAACAAAATAGTGAATAGTGCTGCCACAAAAAGGCCGGGAGCCCGGAAGGTCTTCATGGATAATTGATTTGGTTTCAGAATACAGGATCGGCATTAAAAGATACGACGAATTCCTTATTAGTCCCGATTTTTTTCCGGAAATCCCGGAAGAACCGCCGGGGTGTTGCAGCAGGTTTTGAAATGAATTCCTTTCCCGTTTTCATCAAAACAGCACCCGTCTCGGGATGCCCGGTCATTACACCAATTCTCTCACAATACCTACCTTTGCTTTCTAAACAGCTCTTGCGCAATGATCAGCAGAAGAAATATCCGGGTGAAAGTGATGCAGACCCTCTACACCGTGAGCACCCTGGAGAATGAATTAAAATCCAGGGAGCCCCGCCAGATCCTGGAACAACATTTTAATCAGACCCGCGCCTTACTTATTTACCTGACCTGGTTTCTTACGGAAGTGGCCCGGTATGCTGAAACGGATGCCCACCAGCGCGCTTCCAAGCACCTGCCTACCGAGGAGGATCTGAAGGTCAACACCAAGATCGCCGGCAACGAAGTGCTCTGGAAAATGCTTGATGATCCCGCGTTAAAAGAGCAATTCGGCAGGGAGAAACCTGAATTGCTATTCAAACGCGCAGGTGATGAATCGGGTGATCTGATCCGCAAGATTTATCTGATGCTGGCGGGCACACCCGAATACACGGTTTATATCGCGCATGCAGGCCGCGAGCGGACGGAAGAAAGAAAAATCCTGGAATTCATACTAAACGACCTGATGCTGGCCAATGAGGCATTCGTATCGCATATCGAGGATAATTTCTCCAACTGGGACGATGACGGGGAAATGGTGGTGCAACTGCTCTCCGGTTACCTGCAAAAACCGGGCACCCTGCATTTCAAACAGCTGCTCAGCACCGATAAGCAGCAATTCGCCTTCGGTCTGCTGGAGACGGTGATCGATAAGGGGGAATATCTGCAATCACTGATCATACCCAAACTGAAAAACTGGGACCCGGAGCGAATCGCGCTGCTCGACATGCTGATCATGAAAATGGGCGTGGCCGAGTTTCTTTATTTTGAAACGATCCCACCCAAGGTTACGATCAACGAGTACATAGACCTGGCCAAGGACTACAGCACCCCGCAAAGCGGACAGTTCGTGAACGGTATCCTCGACAATATTCACAAAGACCTGGTGCAACAGGGAAAGATGGTCAAGGTGGATTATAAAAAAGGGATCGGATCCTGACCGTATCTATTCTTTACCCGGTTGCCCGCTTTCACCTACATTTGCGGTTTCAAAAGCTATTCAGAGTATGAAAAAATGGATCCTGATATTCAGCGTAGCGGCCCTGCTTAATGGCTGCAAGGAAAGTGATAAGAATGCCGGGGGTGAACCCAATAAACCAGACAGCGGCGAAACCCTGACAGAAGAACAGAAACAACAGGCCCTTACAGATCCGGCCAGTTATACCTCCATAGAATGGATCGACCCGACTACACAGAACCTGGGAAAACTGGTCAAGGACCAGACCATCGAGATCACTTTCCGTTTCAAAAATTCAGGCGACAAGAACCTGGTCATAGAAAATGTGACGGCTCAATGCGGCTGTACGATTCCCGAGAAACCCGAAAAACCGATTGCCCCGGGTGAAGAAGGGATCATCAGGGCCAAATTCAACGGCGCCGGTCAGGGCACGATCTCCAAGCAGATCTATGTTAAGGCGAACACCTCGCCCTCTACCGACCATACCCTGACTTTCACAGGAGAAATAAAAGAATAATCAACATCGGAAATCAATCAATAAATATTCTTTCATGAAATCACGTTTGACTTATTTTCTGGCCGGAATCCTGGTTCTTTCGCTCGTATCCTGCGTTCCCCCCGGCACCGACCAGTCGAAGGGCGGTTCCTCCCAGGGCGGCGGCATGGGCGGCTTCCAGTTCATTTTCCTGGGATTAATGATCCTCGTGTTCTGGCTGTTCTTTATCCGTCCGCAGGCCAAGCGCGCCAAGAACCAGAAAAAATTCATCGAGGACCTGCAGCGGGGCGACAAGATCGTGACCATTGCCGGTATCCATGGCACCATCAACAAGATCAACGACGACGGTACACTGAATATTGAAATCAGTCCCGGCAGTTATATCAAGATCGAACGTTCGGCCATCAGCATGGACTGGACCGCCGCGCTGAACAAACCTGCCGCGGCCGATAAGAAGTAAAAATTTCACCCCCCCATTCCGGATTCCAGTGTAAGTTTATACCGGGATCCGGATTTTTTTTGCTTCATGAGGATCTCATTCATGCGAAATGCTCAAAGTCGGATTAACAGGCGGGATCGGCAGCGGTAAGACAACCGTTTCAAAAATCTTCAGGGTTCTTGGGATACCTGTTTATTATGCGGATGAAGCCGCACGCCGGCTGATGAACAGTGATCCCGAACTGAGATACGAACTGATCCGTCACTTCGGACCCCGGGTTTTTCACCATAATGAACTCGACCGCAAATACCTCGCGTCAGTCGTGTTCAGCGACAGGGAAAAACTGGAACTGCTGAATTCCCTTACCCACCCCGCCACGCTCCGGGATGCGGCCGCCTGGCTGAACCGGCAGTCGGCCCCTTATGTAATTAAAGAAGCCGCGCTTCTTTTTGAAAGCGGTGCCACCCGTGACCTGGATGTGGTTGTTGGTGTATATGCCCCGCAGCCTTTGCGGGTGCAAAGGGTTATGGAGCGAGACGGCGCCTCTGCTGAAGAAGTGATGAAACGCATCGGCCGGCAACTCGACGAAGAAATGAAGATGAAACTATGCGATCACGTGATCCGCAATAATGAACAGGAACTGCTGATCCCCCAGGTACTGGAACTGCACCGGTTGTTCTCCACCGGAAAGCGGAAATAAATAATTGGCTCTTGCCAAATAAGTCTACATTTAACCTGTAAAACCATGCATATGAGGAAATTCTTCTTCTCCCTCGCCACCCTTATTATTCTTGCATCCTGCGCTGGTGATAAAAAAGAAAAGCAGGCAGGCAACGGCAAAGACAGTACCGGGCAAACCAACCATAAAGGAGAGGAGGATCAAAAGCCGGCAACGAAAAGCGAATCGGTCATCGGCCGGTGGAAACCTGTTGAAATGAACCTGAAGGGAATGGATGAACAGGAAAAGAAAGACCTGATGGCCGGGCTGACCCTCGAATTTGACAAAGACGGACGCTTTTTCGCCCACAACAACGAAAACAAACAGGAAGGCACTTATAGTTACGATCCGGCCACGCAGAAAATGACGGTGGTCAATACGTCAAGGGGAAACGACACCGAACACTTTACGATCAGTTGGGAAAAGGGATTGTTGCTGATGACGAATGAGGAAGGCACTGTTACGCTGGAAAGACAATAGTTGTATTTCCGACGAAAAAAACTGGCTATCGGGAAATGTGTACCTGCATGACCCGACTCCCGACTCCAGACTTCCGACTCTTATACCAGTTCCCCCAGCGCCTTCCCGATCCTTTTCCATCCTTCCTCAATATTTTTCATGCTGTTGGCAAAGGAAAACCGGACGCAGTTGGGTTCGCCAAACGCATCACCCATCACGGAGGAAACATGAGCCCTGTGCAGGAGGTAAAGACTGAAGTCGGCAGCCGAGTTGATCACGGTCTCCCCGTTCCATTTGCCGAAATAAGCACTCACATCAGGAAAAACATAAAAGGCCCCGTCCGGCTCCGGGCATTGGATACCCGGAATCCCGTTGACCAGTTCGAGCACTTTTGATCGCCGGGCCGAAAATTCTTTCACCATTTCCAGGGTCGGTTTCAGGTCGGTGCTGAGTGCGGTGATGGCCGCCCGCTGGGTCATGGCATTGGCCCCGCTGGTGAATTGTCCCTGCACTTTTTCACAGGCTTTTGCGATCTCCGGCGCCGCCGCCATATAACCGAGGCGCCATCCGGTCATGGCAAAACCCTTACTAAGCCCGTTGACAATGGCTACCCGTTCCCGGATTGCATCAAACTGCGCGATGCTGTTATGTTCGCCCACAAAATTGATGTATTCATAGATCTCATCGGAAATGATGAAGATACCCGGATGACGCTCGAATACCGCTGCCAAACCGGCGAGTTCTTCCCGGCTGTAAACTGACCCGCTTGGATTGCAGGGAGACGAGAATAAAAAGACCCGGGTACGGGGGGTGATCGCGGCTTCCACTTCTTCGGCCGTCACTTTGAATCCGCCGGCCGCTGTACTCTTTACTTCCACTACTCTACCCCGTGCGATGCGGACCAGTTCGCTGTAGGTAACCCAATAAGGAGTGGGAATAATCACTTCATCGCCTTCATCCACCAGGCTCAGGATCAGGTTGGCCAGGCTTTGTTTGGCACCGGTGGAAACAACGATGTTCTCCGGCTGGAAGATCAGCCCGTTGTCCCTGCTGAATTTTCCGCAGACAGCTTCGCGCAGTTCTGGTAAGCCTGCAACAGGAGTGTAATGACTCCAGTTATCCCGGATGGCCCTGATCGCCGCCTCTTTGATATGATCGGGCGTATCGAAATCAGGTTCTCCCAGGCTCAGATCGATCACATCCACTCCGCGGGCACGCAGTTCGCGTCCCATTTTGGCCATTTTCAGGGTTTCGGGTTCATTGAACCGGTCGAGGAAGGAGGATAAATGCATGACAATGGGTTTGCAGATTACGGCTTTAAAAAAAGTGGCAGGCAACCAGGAGCGATACAGCCCGAAGATAAGTGATACATCCCAATCAAAACCATGCAGTTCACCGACTAATCTGCTCCTTTTTTCTTATCATTATTCATTTACTCCGGCTGCCCTGGTTAAAAGGGTATACTACGTATTTTGCCTGGAAAAAATGGGATATCCAATTTCCGCAGCCCGGATTTCACCGGGGTTTCAAAAAAAGTAATGAAAAAAAGTCCTCCACCGGGAAAAGTGAAAATGCTTTTTACATTGTACCCTTTAGCTTCCATGCGGCGGAGACTGGCGAAGCAAATCACTGAAAATCAGCCGAAATCTAGAGAAAAAAACCAAAAATTACCCGGGATCGGCTGTATCGGGTTACGGCGTAAAACCCTATCTTTGCCGTCCTTTAAAAAAAGTATAATACCCTTGAAATGTTCGTCCGGAACGCCAGGGGCAAAAATCTGTAAATCAACCATTGTATGCAACTGAAAGGTCTGGTCCGCTTTTTTACAGTTCTCCTCATCATTTACTCTCTTTACCAATTATCCTTTACCTGGTTTGTCAGAAACCATGAGAAGAAAATGGAGACCCGTGCCCTGAGCTTTGTAAAAAAGAATTTTCCTTCGGCCACTGAGAAATTCCCGAATAATAAAGACTCGCAGCTTATTTACCAGGAGCAGCTCGACAAAATTTACCAGGAACGTCTTCGCCGCCTGCTCGACAGCACCCGCGATGTTACGATCACTTACGGCATCAACGGCGCCATGACCTATCAGAAAGCGAAGGAAGAAGAACTGAATCTGGGTCTGGACCTGCAGGGGGGCATGAACGTTACCCTCGAAGTGGAGATGACCGGTCTGTTAAGGTCATTATCGAATAATTCCAAAGACCCGAATTTTCTTTCCGCCATCCAGAACGCGGAAAAACGGAAGGCCAACAGTGGCGCCGATTTCATCACGCTGTTTATCGAGGAATACCGGAAACTGGAAAAAGTCAGGCCCCTGGCTTCACTGTTTGCCGGCGCTGCGTCGGGACAGATCGATATCAACTCCAGTGACAACAAAGTGGAGAGTTATATCCGGGGTGAAGCCCTCGCCGCCTTCGACCGCACCGAAAGGGTATTGCGTACGCGTATCGACCAGTTTGGCGTAGCCCAGCCCAATATCAATCCCAACCGGGAAAAAGGAATCATCAATGTGGAACTTGCGGGCATCAAGGATAAGGAAAGAGTAAGAAAGATCCTGCAAAGCACCGCCAACCTGCAGTTCTGGGAAGTATATACGCTCAA
>CAYRHU010000078.1:0-6822 GCA_964424155.1 uncultured Chitinophaga sp. | reverse complement strand
GCGATCGGGAGCGTGAATATCAAGGATACGGGACTGGTGAGAGAATACCTGTCGGAACTGCAGCCCAATTTCCCTTCCGATATCATCTGGGCGTATGGTATTCCGGAAAAAAACAAAAAGGGAGTGGCTTCCAATATTGTACCGCTTTACGCACTGCGCACTTTCGGCCGTGCTACGGCTAAGTTGGAAGGAGACGCCATTTCGGATGCACGCCAGGATTTTGACCAGTACGGGAAAGTGGAAGTCAGGATGGAAATGAAAAATTTCGGTGCCAATATCTGGAGGGAAATGACCAAGAAGAACGTAGGCAAGCCTATTGCCATCGTGCTGGATAATATCGTTTATTCCGCTCCTAACGTCATTAATGAGATCCCCAACGGCATCTCATCCATCAGCGGAAGTTATACGCAACAGGAAGCTTCCGACCTGGCCAATATCCTGAAGGCCGGTAAACTCCCCGCCCCTGCCAAGATCGTGCAGGAGCAGCAGGTGGGTCCGACACTGGGTAAAAAAGCCATCCAGGGCGGATCCATGGCATTCATGATTTCCTTTATTGTCATCTTCCTGCTGATGCTGGTCTATTATAATACCAGTGGCTGGATCGCCAATATCGCCCTGATCCTGAACCTGCTCTTTACAGTAGGTATCCTGGCTGGTTTAGGAGCCACCCTTACCGCACCCGGTATCGCCGGTCTGGTACTCACCATTGGTATGGCCGTGGACACGAACGTGATCATCTATGAAAGAATCAAGGAGGAACTGACGAAAGGAAAAGGCTATATACCGGCGATCAATGAAGGGTACAAACGGTCGCTGCCCCCCGTGCTGGACGCGCATATCACTACCCTGCTCACGGCGATCATCCTGTTCTATTTCGGACTGGGTCCGGTGAAAGGTTTTGCTACGACGCAGATCATCGGTTTGCTGCTTTCATTGTTCTGCGGTATCCTGGTCAGCCGCTGGGTTACCGAATGGTTTACCAATAAGAAAAAACACCTGGAATATTTCACAGGTGTTTCCCGCCGCGTGTTCAAGCATGCGAAATACAAGTTCATCGAATACCGGAAAGTGGCCTATATCATTTCATTTGTGGTACTGGGACTGGGGATCGCGGCGCTTTTCAACGGATTTGATTACGGGGTGGAATTTAACGGGGGCCGCAGTTACCAGGTCCGGTTCGACAAACCTGTCGATGATATCGAAAAAGTGCGGGAGAAGCTCCGTACCGCATTTGAAGGCGAAAGCCCGATCCTGAAAACGATCGGCGACAATGCCACGCTCGACATCACCACTTCTTACCAGATCAACAACCCGAGCCTGGCGGCCGATTCCGTGGTACAGTCGAAACTGATAGAGGGACTGGCTGACTATCTCCCGAAGGGAACCACGTATGAAAAGTTTGAAACAACGTACAAACAGGGATCCAATAAGGTTTTGCCAACGATTTCCGACGACCTGAAATCGGGAGCGATAAAGGCCACCATCTTTGCGTTACTGATGATCTTCCTGTACATTTTCATCCGTTTCCGCGACTGGAGGTATTCAATGGGAACCATTGTAGCCCTGCTGCACGACGTACTGGTTACCCTGATCGTTTTTTCCTTCGCGCGCACTATCGTCCCGTTCCCGCTGGAGATCGACCAGCATTTCATCGCGGCGATACTGACCGTAATTGGATTCTCCATGAACGATACGGTGATCGTGTTTGACCGTATCCGGGAGGACAGCCGGCTGATGCCGAATGCACCGAGAACGGAAGTCATCAACCGGGCCATCAATGAAACGCTTAGCCGTACGATCATGACCTCACTCACGGTATTCCTGACCATCCTGATCCTGTTCCTGGTGGGTGGCGAAGTGACAAAGGGATTTGCCTTCGCAATGCTGATCGGTGTGTTAACCGGTACCTATTCTTCCATATTCGTTGCAGCCCCGATCCTGGTTGACCTGGGCGGCAAAAGAGCGCTGGGAAAGAAAACCAATGAGGTTATTGAAAAGACAAAAGCCGAACCGGCTGCCGTAAAAACAACCTGATTACCGGATACCTTATAATAGTAAACCCTCCCGGCCGGGAGGGTTTATTTATTTCTTGATGCCAAAAAATATCAGACGGCAAAACTCGTCCCGCATCCACAGGTACTGCTGGCATTGGGATTCGTAAAAGTAAATCCCCGGTTGTTAAGTCCATCCTGCCAGTCTACCCTCATACCGAAAAGATAAAGCTCATGAGCCTTATCCATGATACATTCAATACCTCCGATCATGAAATGACGGTCATTTTCTTTTGGCTGATCAAATCCCAGTACATAGGTCATACCCGAACATCCGCCTCCCTTCACCCCGATCCTGAGTTTCTGGGTATTATCAAACCCTTCCGCATCCATCAGTTTCCGGATCTCCCGGAGGGCGCCTTCTGTTAATGTAACCGGTGTCGTTGCAGTTTCCATAATGCAAATTTAGTTCTTCCCGGCGGTTTGTCTGTGCCGGCGGTTTTCGGGAACGGGAATTTGGTTAAAGGTTAAAAGGTTGATTGGTTAATTGGTTAATTGGTTAATTGGGGTGATAACCCGGTACGGACTTGATTTGTTTTACCCCTGAACTGATTTTCTGGTATTACCGTAAAAGGAAGACAATTCCGTACTACCGGGCCTAATTAACAAATTAACCAATCAACCAATTAACTAATTGCCTAATTCCCAATCCCCTCCCTAATTTTGTTGAAACTTACCATCTCAATCAATCCCATCAAATGGACACGGTAACGATCAGCCTCATCATTTCAGTACTTGCCTTTCTCATAGCCATTGCCGCTTTTTTGAAGAAACCGGTCCCGGCAGCCCCGGTACCGGCACCGGGGCGCGACGGACACACCGCGCTGATATTGCAGGCCTATGAACGGCTGGTCCTGTTAACGGAGAGGATCTCACTGCCCAATCTTATCAGCCGCCTCAACAAGCCCGGCATTTCCGCATTTGAAATGAAGATCATACTCACAGAGAATATCAAACAGGAATTCGATTACAACAGCACCCAGCAATTATACGTAAGCCCGGTAAGCTGGGATGCGGTCAGGAACCTGAAAGAACAGAATATCATGATCATCAACCAGGTGGCAGCGGCGCTTCCCCCGGAGGCATCGGCAGCCGATCTGAATAAAAAAATCCTGGAGCTGATCCTTTCCCAGCCCAACGGGTCTTTGCATGAAATGGTGCTGCAGACCCTGAATTTTGAAGCCAAAAAGATCCTGCAATGAGCGATAAAAAGATCTGTACGGACAGCGATATTGAGATAAAGGAAGTCTATACCGCAGCCGATTTGCCCGCGGGCACCGGTACTGAATTACCGGGAGATTTTCCGTTTACCCGGGGTGTGCAGCGCGATATGTACAGGGGCAAACTATGGACGATGCGCCAGTATGCGGGGTTCTCCACCGCGGAAGAAAGCAACAAGCGGTATCATTATTTGCTTTCACAAGGTGTCAGCGGACTGAGCGTGGCCTTTGATCTCCCCACGCAGATCGGGTACGACAGTGATCACCCGCTCGCGGAAGGTGAAGTAGGCAAGACCGGTGTAGCCATTGACAGCATCGAGGATATGCAGGTGCTTTTTAACGGTATCTCCCTGGATAAAGTAAGCACGTCGATGACGATCAATGCAACGGCGTTCATCCTGCTGGCCTTGTATGCCGCGCTGGCAAAAAAGCAGGGCGCCGATCTCAAAAATCTGACGGGCACCATTCAAAACGATATTCTGAAAGAATACGCCGCCAGGGGAACCTATATCTATCCCCCCCAGCCTTCCATGCGCATTATTACCGACATATTCGAGTGGTGCAGCCATGAACTACCCAAATGGAACACCATTTCCATTTCCGGGTATCATATCCGGGAGGCCGGAAGCACGGCCGTTCAGGAGATCGCGTTTACACTCGCAAACGGGAGATCCTATGTGGAGGCGGCTTTAAAAAAAGGGCTGGACATAAATGTGTTCGGAAAAAGACTTTCCTTTTTCTTTAATGCGCACAATAATCTTTTTGAAGAGGTGGCCAAGTTCAGGGCCGCACGGAAACTCTGGGGCCGTATTATGAAGGAATTGGGCGCCACGGATCCCCGCGCCATGATGCTGCGTTTTCATACGCAAACGGGAGGAAGTACACTCACCGCGCATCAACCTCAAAACAATATTTCAAGGGTAACGATACAAACCCTGGCCGCCGTACTGGGGGGTACGCAGTCCCTGCACACCAACGGGTTCGACGAGGCCCTCAGTCTACCCACCGAAGAGGCGGCCCGTATTGCCCTGCGTACCCAGCAGATCGTGGCCTTCGAGAGCGGGGCCGCCGATACGGCTGATCCGCTGGCCGGATCCTATTTCATCGAGTCGCTAACCGAAGAGATCGGCAATAAAGCCTGGCAACTCATGGAAAAGATCGGGGCGATGGGTGGCAGTGTGCCGGCTATTGAGCAGGGTTTTATTCAGAATGAGATCGCCCGAAGCGCCTATGATTACCAGCGAAAGACAGAGGCGGGTGAGAAGATCATCGTGGGTGTAAATAAATTCCAGGTAGATGAGACGGCCAATGTGCCGATATTCCGGGTCGATGACGGTATCCGCAATATACAGGTTGAAAAACTCGCCGCGCTCAAAAGGAACCGCGATCATGCCCGCTGCGACCAGGCGCTCCAGCTTTTAAATGATAAAGCCACCGGTGATGAAAACATTATGCCGGCGGTCCTGGAAGCCGTGGAATGCAAATGCACCCTGGGAGAAATCGCCGATACGCTGAGGGAAGTGTACGGAGAATACAGGTAACCGGACAGTCAGCGCGATTTCCACTGCCCGGTGTTGCAATAGTCGGCCTCAAAATATGTTTTCGATTTTTTAATGTGGTAAAAGCAACTCATCCCGTAAAGCTTTCATCCGTTCCCGTATTTATTCCTATTTTCATCCCCCAAAATGAAAGATATGAGCATCAGAAAAAGTATCAAGGATCTGTTACGGATTTATTTTTCAGCGCTGGCATTGCTGGTATTTGCTTCCCAAACCGCCGGCCAGAAACCTGTGTTCAGTGTGGCAAAACCCGATTCGGCCCAGGCAGGAAGACAGGCGGACGGTACCCTGAGTCCCGCAGAACAAAAAGAAAAAGATCTCGCGGAAGAAAAAAGGAACCAGGCCTTGTCTGAAAAAGAAAAAGCCATCGCAAGGGAAAAAGGCGTTTCTACGGGAATCCCCGTCAGCCCTTCCGTTACAGAATTACCGGCCTCCAGTCCGGCCTTCCTGCTCGACAGTCTCGATAAATACATCCTGAGGGGTATGGAACAATGGCAGGTACCCGGGCTGGCCATTGCCATCGTGAAAAACGGCAAAGTTATTTTCATGAAAGGATACGGCGTACGCGAGATCAACAAGTCGGAGAAAGTGGATGAAAACACATTATTCATCATTGCCTCCAATACCAAGCTCTTTACCGGTACGGCGCTGGCAAAACTGGAATATGATAAAAAGCTGTCATTGAACGACAGGGTCACCAAATACCTGCCCTGGTTCAGGCTGGCAGACACTATGTCTACCCGGCTGGCCAATATCAGGGATATGCTTTGTCACCGGATCGGGCTGAAGACCTTCCAGGGCGATTTTACTTTCTGGAATTCCACTTTGCCCAAAGATTCGATCATATGGAAGATGCGCTACCTGAAACCATCGGGTGAATTCCGCCAGGATTTTGGTTATTGCAACTCCGCCTTCCTTGTAGCGGGGCGTGTACTGGAAAAAGTTACCGGGAAGACCTGGGAAAATTATGTACAGGAAAATATTCTCTCCCCCCTGGGCATGACCAATACCTATATGAATACGGCCAACCTGGTGATCCGGGAGAATGTCGCCCAGCCGCATAACAATTTGTATGGCCCCATCACTACATTGCCATTCGACAAAGTGGATAACCTGGGGCCCGCCACCAGCATGGTAAGCAATGTAAAGGATCTGAGTAAGTGGCTGATGCTCCAACTCGACAGTGGCCGTTACGAAGGCAAACAAGTAGTACCCTGGCAGGTGCTCCAGAAAACAAGAGATATCAATATACTCACCGGCAGCCGCCGCTCTCCCTATTACCCCACTCATTTCCGTGGATATGGCCTGGGCGTTTATTCGACCGATTATAACGGGCGCCAGGTGTTTTGGCATACCGGCGGCGCATTTGGCCATGTCACCAATGTGTGTTTTGTCCCGGAAGAAAACCTGGGTATCACCATCCTCACCAACAACGACAATCAGAGTTTTTTTGAAGCCCTTCGTTACCAGATCCTGGATTCCTACCTGGGTGTGCCCTACACCGACAGGAGCCGGTTCCTGCTTAATTTTTTTGAACAGAACATGAAGACGGTCAATGATTCGCTGAGCGCCCTGCAGGTAAGGGTCAATAAAAAGAATACGCCACCTTTCAAACTGGAAGATTACACCGGAACCTATTATAACACGGTGTACGGCCGTATCGTCATTGTTAAAAATGAGAATTATTTATTATGCCGTTTCCAGCATCACCCGGAACTGGTGGGAGTGATGGAATACATGGACAATAATGAATTCCAGATGAAATACACCAATGCCGGCTATGGCATCTACCCCGCCAAATTCAGACTGAAGAACGGGAAACCCGATGCGGTCGAGATCCAGGTTAATGATTTCCTCGAAAGCGATGCTTACCTTTTTGTAAAAGATCCAAAAGGGAAGATGGTGAAGTGATCTCCTACTCTCATTAATAGAATTCAAAGAGATCCTGCCGTTTCTGGCAGGATCTCTTTTTTATGTCGGACTGAGAAGTGA
>CAYRHU010000077.1:0-16343 GCA_964424155.1 uncultured Chitinophaga sp. | reverse complement strand
AATACGTTTCATTATCAATGGTTTATTTAATGTAGTACACTAATCCCGGGATCTTACGGGTTCTTCCATCGGGTCCCTGCGCACGGATATCATCGATAGTGACCGTTCTGCCGGGAGCAAGATTCCTGATAATACCTAACGCCCGGGGGCTCCAAGTATTGCCCTGGCAGGGCGCTTCTTCGATATCTCCATCAGCATTATCTGCGGTCAATACGAAGCTTACCACCGTATATTTCAGTTCAAAGGGGAAATCCTTGATATAGGCACCCACACCGGTCTGGGCCCTGAACTGGCCGGCCGGCATATTTTCATTACTCATTACACCACCCACGGTTGCCACGGGGTCGGGGATCGTGCGCACCCGGAAATTGGCGGCACCGGCAATTTTACCGTCCACCATTACTGTGATGCGGGCGTCATCGGTTACCTGGTTCACCCGGGCGATATATTTACCGGGACCTACGCGGGTCAATGACCCTCCTCCACCGGTTAAAGTAGCCTGCACCTTGTCATCACCGCCGCCGCTGGCTGCGATGGTCACGGGGTTATCCACACCGATATACAATACGTTCATTTTATCCAGGGCGATGGACGCATTGGCAGAACCGACCACATATTCTACGTTCTTTTCCAGGGTTTCCATTTTACCGCTTACCTGGTTCATATAAGTAATCCTTACAGGAACTGAATGAGAACCCACGCCGCCTGCCTGTGTTTTATACAGGGCAAAACCTTCTTCTCCAATGGCCACGTTATTTCCACCGATTGATATGGTTGGCTGGGCTGCTTTACTGAATGCGCCGATACCCGCCTTGATCTCGAGTTCCTGCCCGGGCATCAGGTAATTGGAGTTCTGGCCCACAATGGCAGCATAGGCGTCAAACACCACTTTCACCTCGCCCACTTTCTGGTGACAGAAAGCGATGACCTTATTTTCGGCGGTCTTGATATCATTCTGGAATTTGCTCAGGATCGTAAGCCCCGCCACGGTAGGCACCATATGGAAATAGGCAATATCCCATTCCTTGATCTTGCCGTCACGGCCGGGAGGATTGGAAACATCCACAAAAGAGCTGGCGAAGGCGCTGTCGATCTCGGGATCAATCCCCTTAATGTCGGTGGAATATTTTTCCAGCATCGCCTTCAGCTTCTTTCCTTCTCCTTCTTTCACCATCAGCTTGGTAACAATATCCAGGTTATCTTCCTTGAATGTCTGATTCGGATCGGAAATACTTCCTCCCGCCAGTGTAAGGATCTTGCTTTTTAGCCCTTCGAGATAATCATACAGGGTTTTGGAGGTGGCCGCTACTTTCTGCGCGTTGGGAAACCACTTATCCGCTCTCTCCTTTGTAGCCGGATCCATGGTCTTTTCCTCCAGTGATTTCAGGATAGTGGCTGTGGACTGGGTTACAGTCGTATTCGTATTCTCGAGGCTTCGTCTTACTGTTTTAAAGGCATTGAGGATCTCCGATGATACGTTGAGTGCCAACAGGGCTGTCAGCACCAGGTACATTATGTTGATCATCTTCTGCCGTGGCTCCTTAGGTAGAGACATGACTATTTACGTTTATTGGATTTAGAATTGATGACTTTTTTCCCGGCCAGCGAGCCGGGATCTAAATTGTTTTAGCTGCGACCCTGCATGGCAGTGAGCATATTGCCGTAAATATTGTTAAGGCGACCCAGGTTAGTGGCCAGGTCCCCGATCTGTGCCTGTACCCGCTTGGCATCTTCGGCGCTGTTCAGCATTGAAGCAGATGTCTCGGAGAGTTTACCATAGAAAGCGTTCAGGGCTTTCAGGTGGTTATTGCTTTCCTGCAACTCCAATTCATAAATAGTATTGAGCGAAGAAAGATTTTTAGTGAGTACCTGGATCTGCTCATGGAACACCTTGGCACCTTCCGTGGCGCTATTAAAGGCCCCGACGGAACTGGCCGCGGTCGCATAAGCGTCCTTCACTTTATCCAGCTGCCCGGTGACTTCCCTTGTCTTGGCAGCAAAATCACCGGTGGCCGCGATGGTATCATTGATATTATTCATACCGCCCACGGTCGTGTTCAGCTGCTTGAATCCGTCGCCCAGGCGCTTCATGGTGTCGGGTGTAATATCCGCCTCCAGCAGCATTTTATCCATGGCGCCGAATGCGGCCCGGGTCTTGGCACCGGCAACAGCGAACTGCTCCTCGTCATGCGTGGTATCTTTTAAAGGGGGATAGATCGCGTACAGGATCCCGTAAATCGAGAAGATGATCGCCTCGGTGGTAAGACCTATCCAGAGCCAGGTATCCGCGTCAGCGGCGTGCGTGATTTTTCTGAGGGCGCCCCAGATCACTAATGCCGCGCCGAATGATACGCCTACGTCTACCCATTTACTTACTTTGGAAGGAATTGCTGCTGCCATAATTGGATTTTTTTAGTGGTTTTAATTGTGATATCAAGAAGGGGAAAGAAGAGAGGACAGGTAAAATATCTGCCCTCTCTAAGATTTTGATTTTATCGGATCATAATTATTTTTTCCTGCCTTTAACGGGAGCCGCCGGCAGATCGATCACGCAACGGAAGCCGATGTACGATTTGGAAGAATCCTGGTATTCGTAGGTGCTGGTACCGGTTTGCAGGTAATATCCTACATCTTTCCAGCTGCCGCCGCGGATGATCTTACGCTTCATCAGGGGAGGATCATCATCCTTGGCGTTCCAGCGAACATCCGGGTTCATATCATGCTGGAAGTTGTTGCGTCCTTCGTAATAGATGGAGGAGGTCCACTCGGCCACGTTACCGCTCATGCAATACAGGCCATAGTCATTGGGCCAGTAAGCATCTGCCCTTACCGTGTAGAAACCACCATCCTCGGGATAGTTACCGCGGCCGGGTTTAAAGTTGGCCATGAGACATCCCTTCTTATTGCGGAGGTAATAGTTACCCCAGGGGAACATCGACTGGGAACGTCCGCCGCGGGCCGCATATTCCCACTGGGCTTCTGTCGGCAGGCGGAAATCGGATTCCTGGGATCTTTTCTTAGAATCGAGCCAGGCATTCAGGTAATGGGTTCTCCACTCGCAGAACGCGGTGGCCTGTTTCCAGCTTACGCCAACCACAGGATAATTACCGAATGAAGGATGAGAGAAATATCTTTTCGTCATCGGCTCATTATAGGAGTAAGAGAAATCCCGGATCCAGGCCAGTGTGTCCGGGTACACCGGAACATCTTTCTTTACGATAAACTTGGAACGGGGCTTTCCGGCATTCTCTCTTTTGGCCGCTTCTTTAAGATCAAAAGTCTCGGAATGGAAAACGATCTTGGAGGCATCCACTTCTTTCTTGCCAAAGACCCTGTCATCCGGGGGAAGGATGATATCCGTACTGCTGAGCTGCTCCATTACCTTGGGATCGCTCCATTTCATGGTCTTCATCTTGGCCCAGTCCACATACTCATTGCCATCCGAACCGGCCTTTACATATCCCATCTTGCGGGCCACCACGGAGTCGCGCACCCAGTAAACGAACTGGCGGTACTCGTTGTTGGTGATCTCGGTGGCATCCATCCAGAAACCACTGATCGACACCGACCGGTTACGGGCGCTGAATGCATAGGCGGGATCCTCATCGCTTGGACCCATATGGAATGTTCCCTGAGGTACGAATACCATGCCCGGGGGTTTGGGCAAAGAATACTTACCACCAGGAGCAACGCCATGCACCTGACCATCATTTGGAAGGCTGCCGCCTTTTCCTTTTCCATTCTTCTTACCCAGGATTCCGCAACTGGCAAGCAGCACTACGCATGCCACAGAGCACAGGGTATAGTAAAGGTTTTTCATTTTCATACACTTAAGGGGGTATTGGGCAAATATAATATTTTGAGTTATTTGCTGATACAAGGTTAATATTTATTTTTTTCGGTTCAAAGCGTAAAATACGGGGTAAAATTTCTAACGGTAGCCGGGTGCTTTTTATTGTATTAACTTAAAATTAATTATTGGTTTTGACCCTTGTTTATCAGGGAGATAAGTTCATTTGCAGAAAATACGGGGAGCCGGCAGGTGTAATTACGGCAAAGGTGAACGGAGACCTTCCCGGGCATGAGCCTTCCGGCCAAAAGCGGGTACCCGGGATCGCCTGTTTCAGCCCCCATCAGGACCCGGTGCGGCAGGTAGTTCCGAAGGATGTCATCCCTCACAGCACCAAACCCCTTGCCTACAACCGCGATCTCGTTGGTTCCGGCTGTCATTTCCTGCATCAAACAGGCCCAGTAACTGAAAGAAGTCGGGTACCGCACTATGGCATTCCCCAGCGCTCCCACGATCTCTATGGCCTGTGTTTTCCATCCCGGCTTGTCCAGCAGGATTCCCAGCCGGTACAGGTTGCCGGCCATAACCGTGTTTCCGGATGGAATCGCCCCGTCGTACACCTCTTTTTTCCTGACAATCACATCCTGCTGCCCGGAAGGTGTGTAAAAGAAAAACCCGGTATCCTCTTCGGCAAAATCCTGCAGAACTGTCCCCGTGATCTGTTTGGCCAGGTCTATCCACCGGGTGCCTTCGCTGATCTCCTGCAGGTTTACCAGGGCTTCGGTGAGAAAGGCCAGGTCATCCAGGAACGCGGGAAATTTTGCTTTCCCTTCCTTCCAGGTATGATGAAAACCCTTCTCCGTCCTGAATGCTGAAACCAGGAAATCCATGTTTTCCAGTGCCAGTTGCCGGTACCGTTCTTTTCCCGTGGCCGCAAACGCCTTGCTGCAGGCAGTATTCATCAGGGCGTTCCAGCCGAGGATGATCTTGTCATCGAGCTGGGGTCTCACCCTTTTATCCCGCGCCCGCATCAGTTGCCTTTTCCCTTCTTCCAGTATTTTATTTAAGATATCCGCATCCATTCCTTTCTCTGCCGCAAATTCTTCTGTTGGTTTTTTTACCCGTAGTATGTTGGAATGCTCCCAGTTCCCCTTTTCCGTAATATCATAATACCCGCAGAAAACCTCCGCCTGCTCTCCCAGCAATCCCTTTACTTCTTCCAACTGCCATACATAGAATTTTCCCTCCAAGCCCTCGCTGTCGGCATCAATGGCGGAATAAAATCCCCTTCCGGGGTGCATCATTTCCCGTTCTACGAATTCCATGGTTTCTTCAATCACCTGCCGGTATCGTTCCTTTCCCGTCAACTGGTATGCTTCACTCAGCACGGAAACGAGCAGCGCGTTGTCATAGAGCATTTTTTCAAAATGCGGGGCCAGCCATTCGGTATCGGTTGAATAACGGGCAAATCCACCGCCCAACTGGTCATAGATCCCGCCCCCGATCATTTTATCCAGAGAAAGAAGGGCCTGCTGAAGTGACGCCTCACCCCCCGACCCCCTCTCCCGGCGGAGAGGGGGAGTTATAGACCCCGTTGATACGGTTTGCGTAATTTGATTTATATAGCTATAACGTAATAGAAACTGGATGGTCCCCGTTTGCGGAAATTTGGGTGCTCTTCCGAACCCACCCCATTCCCGGTCGGCCTGCTTCATGATATTCTGAAATAGTTCATCCTGTTTCGCGTCATTAAACAACTCCTTCCCTGCCAGTTTCTGTATTCCGAACGTGTTAGATTGAAGCAGGTGGGCCGTCAGGTTCTCCGCCTGGGCTTCAATCTCATGCCGGCGCTCCTGGAATGCCTGTACCACCGCATCCAGGGTCTCCATCCAGGACGGACGGTTATACGCTCTTTTCGGGGGGAAATAAGTGCCCCCGTAAAAGGGTTTACGATCTGGTGTCAGAAATACATTCAGCGGCCATCCCCCGCTGCCGGTCATGGCCTGTACGGCATCCATATAAATATGATCCAGGTCGGGCCGCTCCTCCCGGTCGATCTTGATATTGATGAAATGTTCATTCATGAAAGCGGCCGTTTCTTCGTTTTCAAAGCTTTCCCTTTCCATCACATGACACCAGTGACAGGCCGCGTACCCGATGCTCACCAGGATCGGTTTTTTCTCCTCCCTGGCCTTTTGCAGGGCCTCCTCTCCCCAGGGGTACCAGTTTACCGGGTTATGGGCGTGCTGGAGCAGGTAGGGACTGGTTTCGTGAATAAGTTGATTCGGAGGTCTCATAACAGCAACCGAAGTTCGTTTAATATACTTTGACAAAATAAAAAAGAGGCCACCAGGGGCCTCTAACAGTATTTTCAGTTTAATCGAGTTTATTTTTTCTTCAGGATCGAACAGAGGAACTGATCCAATGCGGCCACCATGCTGGGAACCTGTGGCTGCGGGGCCTTGATCTCCAGTTTCAGACCGGCTTCTTCGATGGCCCTCGACGTATTGCTTCCGAAAGCGCCCAGCACCGTACCGTTTTGCTTGAACTTCGGCATATTGTCAAAAAGGCTTTTCACCCCGCTGGGGGTAAAGAAGCAGATCACATCGTATTCCGTCTTCATCAGCACTTCCTTTACATCCGCGCTCTGGGTGCGGTACATAAAGGCCAGTACAAATTCGCAGTTGTTGCTTTTCAGCCAGTTCACGATCTCGTTGTCCTGCTGGTTCTCGGAACATACATAAAGGAATTTCTCATTCCCCTTATGCTTGTTGATGACATCAAACATGCTTTTATTTGTGCCATCCGCCCCGTAAAACACTTTTCTTTTCCGGTACAGGATGAATTTTTGCAGGTAGAGGGCCACGGCTTCCGTGATGCAGAAATACTTGGTATCCTGGGATACATTCACCTTCATTTCCTCGCAGGTCCGGAAAAAATGATCGATGGCATTGCGACTGGTGAAGATCACCGCGGTGTAGTGCTGGATCTCGATTTTTTGTTTGCGGAACTCGCGGGCCGGTATGCCTTCCAGCCGGATAAAGGGATGAAAATCCAGCTCTACGCTGTATTTCCGGCAGAGCTCAAAGTAGGGAGACTTCTCGCTTTCCGGTCTGGGTTGGGTAATCAGGATCTTTTGTATCGCTTTGGCCTTTTCACCGGCCTTATTAACCCCTGGTTTAGTCATATTCGGTTCGGCTAAAGTTGGGTGCAAAGTTATGCATTAATACCGAGAAATATCAACAAGCCCTTGTAAATCAGTAAAAGGGGCGCCAGTTCAAAGGCGCAGAGGTATAAAAAGAAATGAAAAGGATTGAGTTTTACCTGATTACGTATGGCGGCGTAAGTCAGTATAAAACGATAAAGCAGCAAACCTCCTACCAGGCACCAGGAAAGTGCCAGTCCGGCTGTAAACAGGTTGCCTTGTGCAAATGCAATCAGCAACAGAAAGGGCAGGATCAGGATTCCCAGCATCTTATTGACCACAAACACGATGAAAATATAGGCCTCGGCCGTTTCCTCCATCCCAAACAGCCACCCGGAGATCTTCAGTCCGGCGAATTTGATGAAATAAACAGCCGAGAGACCGGCAATGCTGTACAGCAGCAGGAGCCAGAAATTTTCAAACGGGTCCAGGTGAAAGTACTGCAGCAAAAAAGCGATATAAAGTCCCGTGCTGATGACAAAGAACCCGTTCAGCAGCAGGGACGGCAGGGGGGTTTGCACCAGTTGCTCCTTGATCTGCCGCTGCTTGATGGTAGTCCGGAAGAAAAGACGGAACAGGTCGCTGAAATATTTGGGGAAGATCCGGCGCAGCGCTCCAAAAACCATTAATAGGAAAATCAGCAGGTAAAAGATCCATTCCTTTCCTTTTGCCTGGTGTTTCACCGCATCTCCTGCTAATGATTGCAGGTGTGAGCCAAACCCGAAATACGGGTGATGCTGCAGAATTTGCCGGGCCAGCGACCAGCCGGAAACCGGCGGCTCCGGACTAAGTATCCAACCACTATCCGTTGTCACCGGCCTTTTGGAAAGGCTGTCATTCCGGGAAAGGCGAATAATGGAGTCCTGGGGAAGCATAGTATCCCTGACTGCTGCCGAATCTGTTACAGGGATGATAAGGGAATCCGGAGTTTGGGCAGGAAGTGTACCTGCAAAAAACAAGCAGCAAAATAATAATTGAAGTCTCCGGCTCAAGAAAAAATGATTATGAGGCAAAAATATCAAATGGTTGTCCGGGAAGAACAGGATCGTAATAAATAGTTTGGAAACATTTTTGAATATGTAAGGATTATTCATTTTTTCAGAAAAAATCCCATGTTCAATTGTTGCCCTTTTCAAATTCAACCCCTTCGGGGTTGGATTATCATTTCGACAAATACCACCGGTTTCACCGGTGGCTATTCAAATTAATGCGCTTCGGGCAAAGACGTTGTCTCAAATTCAAAATAGTTTGAAGAAATTAAAAGTCTTTAATTACGAACAACTCCCAACCGAAGCTCGCCGTATAATGGTAAATGCCGGAACAACCCCGGTCGCGAATCAAAATAAAATAATGAAGCCTGAAACAACCCCGAAGGGGTTTAATCCGAATAGCCCCGGGTTTAACCCGGGGTAATGAAAGTGAAATAACCCAACCCCGAAGGGGTTGAATATTATTGAAATTGTTTTCCTCAAGTCTGGTTCACTTGCACCTAAACTTATATTTTCCCCGCACAGAATTCAAAGAAGCAATATGAAAATTCATTGCGTTAAGTACACCCTCTTTTCCTCTTTCACTCTTTTCCTCTTAGCTAAAAATAATTCACAAACCCGAAATGGATCTTCGACTGCCGCAGGTTGAATTCGGTGTCATTCCGCTTCCCCACCGCCCAGGCGAGATTGAAAATACCTGCTTTTGTTTCGAACGCGAGTCCCAGCCCGGTGCCCACATAGGTATAATTCTGCTTTACATACACGATATTGTTCCTCCCCCAGCCCCCGTCGAGCAAGGCATAAAAAAATGAATTCTGTCCCACCAGGTACCGAAACTCCAGCGTACCGATGACAAAATGAGACAGGTACTGGCTCTCCTCATCAAACCCGCGGAGCAGCTTGTATCCCCCCACCTGGAACAGTTCATTCCGGAAAATATTGCCGCTTTGGAACATACCTCCGTTAACCGCCGTTTTCAACGTGCTTCTTTTTCCTCCCAGCGGAAAATAATGGGCCGCCACCAGCCGGGCCCGGAACTGGTAGGTGCTGAGCCGGACCGTATCATAAAGGGTATTGAAATCAAAGGCGGGATCATTGGGATCCTTCAGCCCGGTGATCTCATTGTTCTTTTTCAGTTTCTTGCTCCCGATCGAGGTGATCAGCCGGAGTTCGTTCCCGCTCCGGGGATTGAGACGGTAATCGGTGCTGTTCAGTTCATAATCGAGACCTACGTTGAAGGAGCTTACATCACCCAGGTCGGGCAGCCGCCTGGTTTGGATGATCTGGGCCGTATTGATGCCCGGCGAACTCACGATCGTCTGGAAACGCTGGATAAACAGTTTACCCGTCTGGCTGGCGTTGAGCGTGTACTGGGCGCCGAGTTGCAGGTTGATATTTACAAAACTGCTGTCTTTCCGCAGGATATCGAATGCGAAATCCACCCCCAGCGGCGAACGGAAAAGATAAGGGTAGTTGAAAAGTAAATTCAGCCGGGGCGATTTCACCTGTATCTGCTGCCAGTTCAGCCCGATCATTTCACCACCGCCCAGCGCGTTTTTGAGCAGGATATTGGCTTCGCCGGTCAGCAGCAATTTTTTGGAAGAAAGCTGGTCGTTATTGGGCAAAAACCCCACCAGCACGTTCACCTGGCTGCTTCGTTTTTGTTTTAGATAAAGATTCAGTACCGAACCGGTGGCCAGCAAACTGATATCAAAAGGCTTTTCTTCTTCGATGTACGTCAGCTCTCTCAGTTTCTTATTAACCTGCAACAGTTTTTCCCGGCTGTACAGGCTGCCGTTGGAAATACCCAGGTAACGCTGGAGATAATAGTTGGACACCCGGGCATTGCCATACACCCGGATGCTGTCGATCGTGTACAGGGGTCCTTTCTCCACTTTCAGCAGGGCCAACACTTTATCGCCGTCGAGGTCAATACTATCCAGGAAAACTTTGGCGAAGGGATAACCCGTGTTTTCCAGCCGGCCCAGGATCCTTTCCTGCCATTGCCGCACCTGCAGGAAGTCCATCGGTTTACCGGTAAACAATTTCTCCCTCCATCCCACCGCGTCGAGCAGGGCCGGTTCAATATTCCTGGCATCAAGACGGGCCCAGCGGTACAATTCGCCTACATACAAAACGATTCCTGCCGAAAGGGAATCGTAGGTTACACTGTCAATGGAAGCGGTAACATAACCCCTGCCCTGCAGCATACCGGTGAGCTTATTGATATACTCCGTGCAGGTGAATGGAGAAGAGAACCCGGTTTGAATATTCAGTTGCGGGGCGATGACAGCCTCTTCCCTGTCGGCATACCGTATTTTCAACGTATAATTATCTGTTGCTGCGGATAAATTCGTTACGGTACGGCGGGTCGTATCCTGCGCGGCACAGGGAATGGCCTGCAGCAAAACAATAAGAACCGATATTTGCAGTCTGGATCTGTACATTGGCTTTTCGCCGGGATATCAGGCTCTAAATTATCCATTAAAAAACAAATCGGGTTGGCGGGCATCTATATTCATATTCCCTTCTGCAAACAGCATTGTCATTACTGTAATTTTCACTTCGTCACTTCCCTCCGGCAAAAGGATCAGCTGATCTCCGCCCTGGTAAAAGAGATGGAACTGCAGAAGGATTACCTGGCCGGCGAACCGGTTGAAACGATCTATTTCGGCGGGGGCACCCCCAGTCTCCTCCCGGTTGAAGATATTCAGCTCCTGGTCCGGGAAATTCGTCAATACTTCCCGGTAGAAAATGACGCGGAGATCACGCTGGAAGCCAACCCCGATGATATTTCGGAAGAAAAACTCCGGGGCTGGAAAGCGTCGGGCATCAACCGTCTCAGTATAGGCATCCAGAGTTTTTTTGACGAGGACCTGCAGTGGATGAACCGGGCGCATACAGCGCAAGAGGCAATGGGCAATGCGCAATTGGCAATTCAATACTTTACGAACATTACGATCGACCTGATCTATGGTACTCCCCAACTGACCAATGAGAAATGGAAAAAGAATGTGGAAACGGCGATCGCCCTCGGTATCCCGCATCTTTCCTGCTACGCATTGACGGTAGAGCCCAAAACCCCGCTCGACAAGATGATCCGGCTGAAAAAAAGCGGGGAGGTGAACCCGGATAAACAATCCGAACAATTCCTGCTGCTGATGCAATGGATGGAAGAAGCCGGTTATGAACATTACGAAATTTCCAATTTTGCCAAACCCGGCTGGCGGAGCCGGCATAATTCTTCCTACTGGCAGGGAAAAAAATACCTGGGCCTGGGGCCATCGGCGCATTCTTTTAACGGAGTAGAGAGACAATGGAATATTTCCAATAACAATATCTACATAACCCGCCTTGAAAAGGGAGAACCCGCTTTTGAGAAAGAAACATTAACGGCTACACAACAACTGAATGAATATATCATGATCTCCCTGCGTACCATGGAAGGACTGAACCTGGAGAAACTTCGCACCGTGTTTGGTATACAGGAACAGGAAATACTTGAAAAGGCAAAGCGTCATTTGGACAGTGAACTGCTGAAAATAGAAAACAATTCACTGGTATTGATAAAGGAAGGAAAACTATTGGCAGACGGAATCGCCGCCGCGATTTTTTATTAGAACCCCTTTCAAAAATATTGTTTCGTACAAACCCGGATCCCGTACTTGAAAATTGAATCTTGTATCACGAATATTTTTCAGCAGGAAGAAAAGACTCAAGATTCAAGAATCAATATATAAGATTCAAGTTAGCCTTTCCGGATCCAGGCCACTATAATATTCAGCACGCAGCCCAGGGCCACAAGCGAAGTAAGGATGAAATTGAACCAATTGACGGGGTGAGGTTTCGTAGCGCCCTCCTGTTTGCTTTCTCTCCATTTATTGAAGTCCAGCACATTCAGCACGATCAATACGACGGCGGCGATCAAAAAAACGACCTGGAAAAACTGTACCATGAAACTTCCTTTATGCCATGAAGTTAACTCATAACGCGCACCGCAGAAAAGCGGAAGCTCAAAATATTTTCCGTTTCGCATCCTGCCGGCTATGCTGGTGCAGCAATTGCCGGATCAGCAGGCAGGCCACCATGATGAGGATGGCGGCGGGCACGAATCCGTGGTAGAATAGTGGCATAAGGTACGTTTTTAAAATCTCAAGAAACAAGATACAAGAACCAAATAAGCACCAATTTAAAAATCAAAACCAGACTCTTAAATCTACTGATCTCGTTAAAGGTTCAATTTGCGTATCCGTTCTCCGAAACCAGTAGTGAATTCCAAATCTAAAGCGACCCAAAGTCCCCCGCGGGGGATTTAGGGGGCCACAAGAACCAAATAAGCACCAAGCTAAAAATCAAAACCAGTCTCCGCACTTTTACAAAATCCCCATTCTTCAATATTTCTTTCTCACAAACAATATTAATCACCCCATGACTTTTGGGGTCTATCACCTTCAGCGTTTGTCTGTGGACCATGGACTGTCGACTGTGGTCCTATTACTCAGACCAGCACCTGCTCAATCCGTTTAAACCCCTCCTCCGCTTTAACATTTTCCCATAGTATTTTAAAGACCGTTTCGGCGATCGGGATCGCTGCATCCACATCCTTATTGATTTCATAAATGCAGCGGGCGGCATGGTATCCTTCGGCTACCATGTTCATTTCCAGTTGGGCGGCTTTTACGGAATAGCCCTTGCCGATCATGTTGCCAAAGCTGCGGTTGCGGGAGTAGAGGGAATAACAGGTAACCAGGAGGTCGCCGAGATAGACGGAGGCGGCGTAATTGGGAGTTTTACGATGGGTGAGGGGATCGTCATCATCATGATCGCCCACCGTGATATGCGCGATCCCGAATTTGCGCAGAAAGCCGGCCATCTCATCCGCCGCGTTGGCGATGTACACGCTGAGGAAATTATCGCCGTATTCGAGTCCATGCGCGATACCGGCCCCGAGGGCGTAGATGTTCTTTAACACGGCGGCGTACTGCACCCCGAGTATGTCGTGGTTCACGATCGTGTTGATATAGGGCAGGTTGAAATGAGCGGCCAATTCCTCCGCCATCTTTATATCCCTGCCGGAAAATGTGAGATAGGATAATTTTTCCGCGGCCACTTCCTCGGCATGACAGGGACCCAGCACGGCAAAATACTGTTCCAGGGGAAGTCCAAATTCCTGTTCGAGGTGATAATTAAGCAGGATATTTTTATCGGGCAATAATCCCTTGATGGCGGAGATCACTTTTTTTCCGCTGAAATCACCCGGCATCAAATCCGATAAACTGGACACCGCGTAAGCCGAGGGCACCGCGATCACCAGTACATCAGACTCCCGGACGACTTTTCTGATATCGGACGACATCGACAGCAATGAAACATCAAACCCTGCTGTACTCAGGTACCGGGGATTATGATGACGCTGACGTATATGCGCAATTTGTTTTTCATCCCGGATCCACCAGTTAATGGAATGTTTCCCGTCCGTCAGGATCTTGGCCAGGGCCGTGGCCCAGCTGCCGCTGCCGATGATGCCGAATTTCATATCTAACTAAGATAAAACAAAGCTTCGGGCTGCGAGTTTCGAGCTGCGAGTATACTCCGTGTTATCATAAAGTATTCACTGTTGCAGGTTTTCAATACTCGTAGCCCGCAGCTTAAAGCTCGAAGCTTATTTCTCAAACAACTTATCCTTCGGCACCACTTTCACTTTAGCGCCCGTCTTCAACGTTTTGCTGATGGCATTATACGGACCAGTCACCACTTCGTCACCCGCGTTCAGTCCGCTCAGGATCTCGATGTAATTAATGTCCTGGATACCGGATTTCACCACCACTTTCTTGACTGTTTGATCCGGCTGTAGTACAAACACGACTTCTTCCAACTCATCATCATAACCGTTACCGGTCTGACCGGCCTCCTCCTCATCTTTCGTTTCTTTTTCTTCTTTCTTTCTGTCTTCCATGCTCTTGTCACTGCCCTTTACCCGTGCATTCACCGCCGTGATGGGAACGGCCAGCACATTATCCACCCGGCGCGTTTTGATATCCGCGCTGGCATTCATACCGGGGCGGAAGGGAAAGGTTTTGGAGGCAAGATCCTGGTAGGAAGACTTATCCAGCCGGATACGCACTTCGTAATTGGTGACGTCGTTGGAAGTGAGCGCCGTCCCGGTCTTGGTGCTGCTCGCTATCTTGGTAACGATCCCTTTGAACTTGCGGTTATTATAGGCGTCCACTTCCACATCGGCCGAATCGCCGATATTTATTTTTACGATATCATTCTCCCCCACATCCACCCTCACTTCCAGCACGGCCATATCGGCTACGGTCATCATTTCGGTACCGATATTAAAACTGTTACCCGCCACGCGTTCCCCCTTTTTCACTTTCAGGGAGGAGATCACCCCGTCCATCGGCGCGGTGAGCGTGGTGCGGCTGAGATCCTTGTTGGCCCGGTTGAGACCTACCTGCGAGGCCTGCACATTCGCCTTCAGGCTGCGGATATTCTGCTGGGCGGCGTTGTAATTGGACTGGGCCGAACGAAGAGTGGTCTCAAATTGTTCCAGTTCCGCTTTGGAGATCACTTTATCATCATAGAGTCTCTTATTGCGGTCATAGGTCTGCTGCGCCAGGTCAAGATTAGCTTTCAGCGATTCCAGGGCGGCTGCGCTGTTATCCACGGTGGCGGATGACTGGCTCACCCTGGAGGCGGCCTCATCCCGTTGCAGGGCATAGATATCGGCATAAATACGCGCCAGCACCTGCCCTCTTTTTACACTGTCCCCTTCTTCCACGGTTAATTCGGTGATCTCACCCGAAATATCCGGGCTGATCTTCACCTCCACTTCGGGATAAATTTTACCGCTGGCATTGACCGTTTCGATAATGGTCCTTTTGGCCGCTTTCTCCGTTGCCACTTTTTCCGCCTGTTTGCCTTTATTCACCTGCTTCATAATGAGCAGGCCAACAACGACCACACCGCCGATTATCAAACCCCATTTTAATTTCTTATTCATCGAACATTTTTTTGTATTTCAGTCACCGGCATTACCACCTGCCAGCCAATAGTTCATTATAAAAAATCGGGGTCTAAAGTCTCCCCTGCGGGGAGATTTAGAGGGGCCTTATAATTTCAACCCCTGCCCCCTGTAAAACTCCAGCAATTTCATCTTGAACACATAATCATACTGCGAGTACAATGCCTGGATCTTCGCCCTCGCCACATTGTTCTGGCTGTTGATCAGGTCATAGGTGGACAGCAGATTGACATCATACCTCTTCTTCGCGATATCATAGGATCTTTCCGCAGTCTGCACCGATTTTGTATCCGCATTGAATTTCTGAAGGGCCGCCACAGCATCGGTATACGCTTTGTAAATATCCTGTTTCAGCTGCATGTCATCCTGTTCCTTTTGCAGTTCCAGTTGCTGCAGGTTCAGTTTGGATCGGTCCCAGGCGGTGCGGGCCGACCGGCCGTTCAGGATCGGTACGCTCAACCCGATACCCACGCTCTGGCCAAAATTATTATTGAACTGTTTGCCCCAGGAATCGGGTTTAAAATAACCTACTATATTATTGCCACTGGTAAAATCCGGGATCTCCACCGGGTAAAAGATGCCGCCGCCTGCATTGGCCCGGGCGCCCGATGAGGTATAGCCGGTAAGCACCTGGTCGTAGATGGGTCTTTTAAAGGAGATGGCATTGGTGGCAAGGCTTCCGAATGCGGAAATGCTCGGATAGAGCCCGGCTTTGGCGGCGTTGATTGATTTTTGCGCCGATTGTATGCGAAGCTCATTCACTTTTTGCTGGGGCAATGCCTTCATCGCCATCACGTAAACGGCTTCGGGTTGCAGATCCGCCATAGGGAGCACGGGGATCCTGTCCACCGGGGGTGTTTCGATTTCGAACGAAGCGCCCGCATCCAGGTTCAGCAGGGCCTTCATCTGGAGAAGGAACTGCTGCACCGATGCTTCCGCGGTTACGAGTGATGAACTGTCTCTTGCCAGCTGCGCTTCCAGTTCGGCCGCAAACAGTTCGGGCAGGGCTCCGGCATCCACCCGCAGTCTTGTCGCTTTTAACTGGTCGGCCGTTTGGTTCACCTGTACACGCGCCAGGCCAACCTGTTCCGTTGCGAGCAATATCTGCAGGTAAGCCACCGCCACATTGAGCGCGATATCATCCTTCACTTTTTGGGTTTGCAGTTTATCCGCCTCCCAGCTCAGGCGGCTTGATTCCCGGGTATTTCTTTTGGAGAACCAGTTAAAAAGGGTCACGCCCGACTGCAACTGCATACCCGCGTTCAGGAAATTATTGTCCTCGAGTACACCGGTGGTGGGGTTCTCTGAGCGGCCCAGCCGGTAACCCGT
>CAYRHU010000076.1:15315-16400 GCA_964424155.1 uncultured Chitinophaga sp. | reverse complement strand
CACTTGCTGATCACTTCTGCAAAACTTACATCCATCAGGTTGGCCAGTTCGCTTACGCTGATGAATTCCGTTACCTGCAGTTTGTTATCATCGGCCACCTCACCCTGGGCATCGGCCAGTTCCTGTCTTTTTTCCCTGCGCAATTTGGCCTTCAGGCTCTTGCCGCGGCCACCGCCGCCGGCCAGTTTGGCCTGCGTTTCCCGGATCTTTTCCTGTATCTCTTTTTCGTCAATGAGTTTCTCTTCCTTTCTTCCGCGTCCGTCACGACGGCCGCCGGTGCGGCCCCGGCCCTGGTCGCGACCGAATCCGGGTTTCTTATCCCCTTCCTTATTGATAAAGATCTCCCGCTTGACATCCTTTTTCTCGATCGGGATACGCTTTCTTTTTTTCTTTTCATCCTTTACAGGACGTGTTTCGCTGTCAACCGGCAGGTCAATCTTACCCAGGATCTTCGGACCCGTGAGTTTCTCCACTTCAATATTCTCAATAACCGGCGGTTGTTCCTCTTCCGCTGTAGGTGCCACTTCTTTTTCCTTCACTTCTTCCGCCGCTTCTTTCTTGCTCTTTTTGGCCTTTCCTTTTAACGGTTTTTCTTCCGACGCGGGTTCTGCTTCCTTTTTAGCCTTCGTGCCTTTCTTCGGCCGGGTGGAGGAATCGATAGCTGAAAGATCAATTTTCTTCACCACCTTGGGGCCTTCCAGTTCGGGTACCTCGGTCTTTACCACTTCTTCTTCCGCCGCCTTTTCCGTTTTTTTGGCCTCTTCCGCCTTTGCCTCTTCTTTCTTCGCCTTTGCCGCGGGCTTTTCTTCTTTCTTAAAGAGGATCTCTTCCTCTTCCTTTTTCTTTTTTACCTCGACCGTGCTGCCCTTGGGCAATTCAAGCTGGTCGCTTTTTTGCTTGGCCGCCTTATCACTGGAAAATTCCAGTTGCAGGGCGCGGTACATGTCCTCCGTTAATTTGGAAGTGGGCTTCAGCTCATCTTTCGGAAACCCCTTTCCAAGCAGGAAGGCAATAAGAGTGTCCTGGCCAATGTTGAATTCCTTGGCCGCGGCTAATAAACGTGGAAGTTTGATTTCTGCCATTCA
>CAYRHU010000076.1:0-15215 GCA_964424155.1 uncultured Chitinophaga sp. | reverse complement strand
TTATTCTTTTTCAAATTCTTCTTTCAGCACTTTCCGCACCTCGGAGATCGTCTCCTTTTCGAGGTCGGTTCTTCTTTCCAGTTCCTCGGCGGTGAGATCGAGTACGCTGCGGGCCGTATCGCAACCCACCCGCTTCAGTTCATCGATCACCCAGGTGTCGATCTCGTCGCTGAATTCATCCAGGTCGATATCGAATCCTTCTTCTTCTCCTTCGTTATCCCGGTACACATCGAGTTCATACCCGGTCAATTCGCAGGCCAACTTGATGTTCACCCCGCGGCGGCCGATAGCCAGCGACACCTGGTCGGGCTTAAGGTACACATTGGCGTGCTTATTCTCATTGTCCAGTTCCATGCTGGTGATCTTGGCCGGTGTCAGCGAACGCTGGATCAGCAGCTGGATATTGCTGGTCCAGTTGATGACGTCGATATTCTCATTCTTCAGTTCCCTTACGATACCATGGATGCGGCTTCCTTTCATTCCCACACAGGCGCCCACGGGATCGATACGGTCGTCGTAGGATTCCACGGCCACTTTGGCCCTCTCACCCGGATCACGTACGATCTTTTTGATGACGATGAGCCCGTCGAAGATTTCGGGCACCTCGATCTCCAGCAGCTTGGCCAGGAATTCGGGTGAAGTGCGGGAAAGGATGATCACGGGGCTGTTGTTCTTCATGTCCACTTTCTTCACCACCGCCCGGATGCTTTCGCCTTTTTTGAAATAATCCTGCGGTATCTGTTCGCTTTTGGGAAGTATCAGTTCATTGCCCTCTTCATCGAGCAGCAGAATTTCCTTTTTCCATACCTGGTACACTTCGGCGCTGATGATCTCGCCGATGCGGTCGCCGTATTTTTTCGCCAGCGCGTTCTTCTTCAGATCGCTGATCCGGCTGGCCAGGGTTTGCTTTGCGGCCAGGATGGCCCTGCGGCCAAAATCGTAAAGGTCGATTTCCTGGTAAAGTTCCTCGCCCACTTCAAAGTCGGGTTCGATCTTGGTAGCATCGGTGTAGGCGATCTGGGAGAGCGGGTCTTCTACCTGCCCGTCTTCCACGATCATCCGGCGGCGGATGATCTCCAGGTCGCCTTTTTCCGCGTTCACGATCACGTCAAAGTTTTCGTCGCTGCCGTATTTCTTGCGCAGCAGAGTTTTAAAAACGTCCTCCACCACTTTCATCATCGTGGGACGGTCGATATTTTCCGCCTCTTTAAAATCGCGGAAGGCCTCTATCAGGTTAATACTTGCCATGTCTTTTCTTTTTAGTTGCGAGCTGTGAGCTTCAAGCTACGAGCCGGGACGCCGAATGACCGGTACACCCGCCTGAAGCTCAGCTCGTAGCCCGTAGCTTAAAACTTAATCTGAATTTTTGTTGTTTTTATGGTATCAAATGGAACGGTATGCTGTACCGTTTCTGTCTTTTTTCCTTTCCCCCTGGTTTCTTCCAGTAGGATCCCGGAATCGTTCACCTCCACCAGTTTCCCTTCTTTCTTCATTCCTTCCTTATCCGTCACTTCCGCGAAGCGGCCGATATTCTTCCGGTATTGCCGGTGCATTTTGAGCGGTTCGTCCAGTCCCGGGGAGGACACTTCCAGTGAAAAATCCCCGTTGGGAAACACGGCTCCTTCCTCTAACTCCTTGTATAGCTTACGGTTAAGTTGAACCAACCGGTCAATACTCACCCCCTGGTCGCCATCTATAAAAACCTTGACATTGTTGGTGGGTTTGATCCGGATCTCCACCAGGAAAAGGTCCGGATCGGATCCGATCAGCGTCTTAACCTTATCTTCCACGACCTGTATATATGCTTCGCCGTTCATATCGTATAAAAGAAGAAGGGAACGGCCTCGTTCCCTTCTATCAGCTATTTCCGGTGCAAAATTAATGAAAAGAGGGTATACCAACCAAATAATGCCTGCAATAAACGGCAAGTTAAGAATTCGGTAAACAGAACTTAATCTCCGCCGGGCTGCCCGGTCACCGTATTATCTTTGACCCGTGAAATACTTATTATACGCCTTCCTGATCTATATCGCTTACCAGCTTATCTTCAAGCTGTTCATCCCCGTTTACCGGGCCAGCCGGAAGATCAAACAGGGTTTCCGGGAAATGCAGGAAAAGATGCAGGAACAAATGCGTCAGCAGGATGGATATGCTCCGGGGCCGAATCAGCCAAAAACCAATCCCGGCGTAAATAAGGACGATTATATTGAATTTGAGGAAGTGAAATGATAGGTCATTTCAAAAGTTGAAAATCCGCTTCTGTTACATCCCGGCTGTTTCCCCCGATAAAGAGTTTAAAATCCCCGGGTTCGTAGATGAACTGCAGTTTATCATTATAAAACCGGAGGTCATCCGCCGTAATCGTGAACCGGACCGGTTTTGATTCTCCTTTTCTTAAAAAAATCTTTTGAAACGCTTTCAGTTCCTTTACCGGTCTCACAACAGACGCCGTGAGATCCCGGGTATATAATTGCACTACCTCCCCGCCATCATAATCTCCGGTATTCGTTACCGTAACAGTAATTTCCAGTTTCTCTCCGGCCCTGAACTCCTTTTTGTTCAACCTGACCCCGCTATACTGAAATTGCGTATAACTTAACCCGAAGCCAAACGGGAATTTCGGGTAAATAGACTCATCAATGTAAGCGGAACGATAAAACCGGTCGCTGTCATTCCTGGCCGGGCGACCCGTATTGTAATAATTGTAATAGACCGGTATCTGTCCTTCGCTCCGGGGAAAGGTCATGGGGAGTTTTGCAGAAGGGTTATAATCGCCAAACAACACATCGGCTATGGCATTACCCGCTTCTGTTCCCAGCCACCAGGTGTAAAGAATCGCCGGCACATGATCCGCGGTCCAGTTAAAGACCAGCGGTCTACCCGCATTGATCATCACCACTACCGGTTTGCCGGTTGCCTGTATGGCCTTGATCAATTCCTCCTGCACTCCGGGGAGGTGAATATTACTCCTGCTTTTGGCCTCGCCGCTCATGTCTCTCGCCTCCCCCATGCTCATCACCACTACATCCGCTTGCCGGGCCACCTCTATCGCTTCGGCAAACCCCGCGGTGGAACTGTCATTGATATTGCAGCCCCTGGCATAGTATAGTTTGGTGGATGCATTCACCCTGTTTTGTATCCCCTCCCATTGGGTTACGATCGTGGCTGAATCATCGGGCCATTCCATGCTCCAGAAGCCCAGGTTATCTTTTACCGCTTTAATAAAGGGTCCGATCAGGGCGATCGATTTTGTATTACGGTCCAGCGGGAGCAGGTTTTTTTCCTGCCCGGGCACCCGGGTATTTTTTAGCAATACGATGCTTTTCCGCGACATATCCCTCGCCGCGGCCCGGTGTGCGGGGTTAGCGAGTTCTTTTTTCTCCCTTTCTTCATTGCAAAAACGAAATGGATCTTCAAATAACCCCAGTTCCCATTTTTTGCGGAGAATTCTTCTCACGGCATCGTCCACCAGCCGGATGTTCACTTTTCCCTCTTTAACCAGTTTTTCCAAATGATCCCTGTAACTGCGGCTTTCCATATCCATGTCACAACCGGCGGTCATGGCCAGCAGGGCCGCTTCGTAACCGTTTTTGGCATACCCATGCTGGATCATCTCACCCACCGATCCCCAGTCGCTCACCACAAAACCTTTGAATTTCCACAACCCTTTTAATATGTCACGCTGCAGGTATTTGTTACCGGTAGCGGGGATGCCATTCAGGTCATTGAACGAATTCATCAGCGTGGCCGCGCCCGCATCCACCGCCGCTTTAAAAGGAGGAAGATAGATTTCATGCAACTGCCGCAAACTCATATCCACCGAATTATAATCCCGCCCACCCACAGCCGCCCCGTAGGCTACAAAATGTTTGGCGCAGGCCATGACCGCATCGGTATTCCCCAAACCATTGCCCTGGAATCCTTTTACCCTGGCAGTGGCTATCACCGATCCAAGGAATGGATCCTCTCCCGCGCCTTCCATCACCCGGCCCCAGCGGGGATCACGGCTGATGTCCACCATCGGGGCGAAGGTCCAGTGTACGCCGGCCGCCGCCGCTTCAATGGCCGCGATCCGGGCCGACAACCGGATGGCTGCGGTATCCCAGCTGGCGGCCTCTGCCAATGGGATCGGGAAAGTTGTTTTAAAACCATGAATGACATCCTGGCCGAATAACAGTGGAATTTTCAACCGCGACTGCATCGCCATTTCCTGCAATTCGCGGGTGTGCTGCACGCCAATTACGTTCAGCATGGAACCGATCTGCCCGTTCCGTACCTGGTTTTGCTTATCGCCCTCCTTTGTAATCGGGCCGGTATGCGCCCAGTCGCCGCTATACTGGTTCAACTGCCCGATCTTTTCCCGGAGCGTCATCTTTTGCAATAACAAATCGATGAATTTATTCTTATCCAATTCGGTAAACGGCTGGGCAAAAGAAATAACCGACCCCATCATGAATAAAAAACTGAGCAGGCTCCTTGTCATAAAAATATTTTCGGGCTGAATGTAATAAAGTAATTAAAAAATCACGCCGCTATTGATACACTCTCACGTAGTCAATGATCATCTTTTGCGGAAACACGGTATCGTCCACCCCGTATTTACCTCCCCAGTTGCCGCCCACCGCTATATTGAGTAATATATGGAACGACTGGTCAAAAGGCCAGGCATCCGTTCCGGAATGATCATTGACAAACTCGTTATACCGGATGCCGTCCACCCAAAAACTGATTTTCTCCGCCGTCCACTCCACCGCGTATACATGATACGCACCGACCATGTCCTTCACTTTAATCCCTTTTGTTTTCTGCGTGCCCTTCATTCCGTTGTAGGCCTGGGTATGAACGGTCCCGATCAGCGAATCGGGCCAGTAGCCGACATTCTCCATAATATCGATTTCCCCGCTATGGGGCCATCCGCCATAAACCCAATCGGTGGGAAGCATCCAGATGGCCGGCCACATGCCCCGCCCGGCCGGGATCCTGGCCTTCACTTCAATCCGGCCGTATTTCCAGTCGCCTTTATGCTTTGAAACAAGGCGGGCCGATGTGTAATCAGCGCCTTCATATTTTTCCCGGATGGCTTCAATGATCAGGTTCCCGTTTTCCACCCGCGCATTTTCCTTTCGATGATCTGTATAGAACTGTAATTCGTTATTCCCCCATCCGCAATTAGCCGGGCAGCCTCTTCCTTTGTCATAACCCCATTTTGAACTGTCCGGCAACCCGGTTGTATTGAATTCATCAGACCAGACCAATCTTGAAAATTTTTCCTGGGCATTCGCCCCTGTCAGTAATACCTGCATCAGCAGGAGCAGCATTATTTTTGCTGAATCGTTAGACCAAAATCGCATGACCGGTTTCTAATTTAATGCCTAAGCGTAAAGAAAGACGAGTAAAGAGAGTGGTGGTTCCTTCCTGGAAAAGAAAGAACGAACCACTCGCAGATGACTGCTTATTAATTATGCCGTTGATGACTTATTCGATCATCTTATAGACCCTTACGTAATCCACCAGCATACTGGTCGGGAATGCCGCATTGTCTATTCCCTGGGCCCCGCCCCAGTTACCTCCGACCGCTATATTCAGGATCATATAAAACTTTTTATTGAAAGGCCAGGTGGTATACCCGGTATTGCCATTTACAAATTCGAAATACCGATCCCCGTCCACGTATCCTCTCACCGCGTACGGCGTCCAGTCAACCCGGTAAACATGAAAATCATCCGTGGCGCCGGGAACAGTCCGGGTGGCTGTTTTTTGCGTGCCCATTGTATGGTTATAGGCCGACGTATGAATGCTGCAGTGGATCTTGTCGGGATCGTAGCCTACATGCTCCATAATATCTATCTCCCCCGAGGCGGGCCATGTGCCGTATGCGTTATCGCCTGGCAACATCCAGATGGCCGGCCAGGTACCTCTGCCCTTCGGCAGTTTTGCCCTGATCTCAAACCGGCCATACAACCAGTCTCCTTTTCCTTTTGTTATCATCCGGGCGGACGTGTATTCCCGGCCTGAAACATTTTCCTTTTTCGCCGTGATCACCAGGTTACCGCCCGTCACCTCTGCATTGTCTCCGTTGGTATAATATTGCAACTCGTTATTGCCCCAGCCGCTTCCCCCGGTCTCGAATATCCATTTAGCCGCATCCGGGGAAGTTCCGGAGTTGAATTCATCCTGCCATACCGGTGTTGTTTCAAACTGCCAGTTCTTATCAACAATCGGCGGAGGGGTATATACTCCGCCCCCTCCACCTTTACTCTTGGAGCAGTTGCAGTTGAAACAGGTGAAGGCAACTAAAATGATTCCTAATTTCTTCATATCCGGTTCATACTTTTAAAATGAAACATAGGTAAATCTCCAGGCACCCCAGCCATAGTCTAGTTTTATAACCAGCCGGGTGGGTGTCAGGGAAACAATGTCATATGTCACACTGGTTTGCGGTGTGGCCACAGCGGCATCCGGAGGTGTGGCGGCTTTATACAGTCCCAGGTGGGCCCCCAGTCCGATTACTTTGAGTTTATTATTATTGATTACCTCGAAAGTAAAATTGGCGGAGGTTGACCAGGGCTGGAATTGCACCGGAATGCCATTGCTCGGATAACAACCCACCGGGGGCATGCCGGCCGGCCAGGGATTTCCGGCCTCTTCATCTACCCAGAAGTCATTTTTACTGTCGAACTGCATCACCGATCCGGTTTTGACAAACGTGTATTCGTCATTGAAAAGACAGGCCCGGGTGGTTACATCAGCCACACTGTTCTGCCACCAGGTGGCGGAATTATCCGAGGGACCAATCCACAGGGCCCCGGCTTCCGGAGCCAGCTTCCAGCGCCGGGTGTTGTTACCGGTTAAAATCTTAAACGGGGTGATGGCTGCGGGATCATCCGCGGCCACATCAATCTGCTTACTGGCAGAGTCGATTCCGCTTTGACCAAAAACCCGAAGCTTCACGGTATAACTACCCGCATCGGGGAAGTATACAGTATCCACCATTAAACCCTGCATATAGCTGCCGGTGGCCTTATCCCAATCGTATCGGTAGCTGTTGCTGGATGTGCTGGTCAGGAGGTATTTGTTTACCTGGCCGCTTACGGGTGTTACCGTAAACGAAGCCACGGGCTGGGGGCCCAGCGATTTCACCTCGTATTTTTTACAGGAGAACAGAAATAGCGCCAGGGTAGCCAGGGCAGGTCCCGTTATGCCTATATTATATTTTCTTTTCATGATTTTCATTTTACAGGAGAGTTAATGATTAATAACCCGGATTCTGATTAAGACCTCCGGTCCGGATATCATAATCAGGAATCGGAAGCAGTTCATGTTTATTCGTGCGGAAACCGAGAGGTCCCAATTCCGTAGCGGCCTTTCCCCAACGAACCAGGTCTGTATAACGGACCCCTTCAAAAGCCAGCTCCAGTTGTCTCTCGAGAACGATCGCGTCAAACAGGGCGGCGCCACTAAGATTGCTGTTTGGCAGACCGGCCCGGTTCCTTACCAGGTTCAGGTATGTTTGTGCTTTACCTTCATTACTGGCCCGGTAGTTTGCCTCGGCCGCCATTAAGAGGACGTCGGAATACCGGATATGTCTCCAGTTGGTACCATAATTCAGTTCCCCGATGGGGGCCCCGGTCTGCGTGGCAAAAGATCCGTACTTCCGTTGGAAAAATCCTTCATAATCCCAGGCATTCGGGTTCGACCAGTTTCCTCCGGCCGACTGTAATTCACCAACAGACATGATGGTTTCCCGGCGACGATTCACATCACCCGCTGTGATAAAGGCATCATAGAGTTTTTGTTTGGGTAAAATGAAACCCCATCCTCCCTGCAGGGAATCAGCAGGCGCTTTGGTGTAATAATCCCCGCGGGGGCCCATTAACTGGATATGAATATTACTTTCAGGCTGGTAATCCCAGGGGAAATTACCCCAGTCATAGCTCCTCATGTTAGTGTAAGAAATCTCGAAAACGGATTCCGGCCCGAATTCATGATTCCTGGAAAAAGCCGCACCCACAGAGGATACCAACGAATACTGACCTGAAGTGATCACGGTTTCAAACTGGCTGGCCGCCTCAGTCCATTTTTGTTCGTAGAGATAAACCTTACCCAGCAGGGATTGCGCGGACCCTTTGGATACGCGCCATTTTTGTGTGGCATTCTTTAGCGGTAAGTCGGTGATAGCCTCTTCCAGGTCCTTACGTACCTGCGCAAATACAGTGGCCCGGGCTGTGCGGGGAGTGCTGGTATACTGGGCAGGAGGCACATCATCCAGGACCAGCGGTACATCACCCCAAAGTGAAGCCAGTTCGAAATAATTATATGCCCGGAGAAATTTGGCTTCCGCGATCCATTGTTTGCGTTGCGCCGAAGTGGCGGCCGCGCGGTTGATGATCTTATTCGCCCGGTAAATGGTGAAGTAACACATCCGCCAGGCATCCCTGACTTTATCATTGGTAGCGTCGAAATTATAATCATCGAGTTGCTGATACCCGGGCTGGTCACCGGCATCACTGCCACCACAGTTGCTTTCATCAGACAACAGGGTCTTTATCATGTACAGGGAACCCCAGTTGGCGTTATAATGTGCCTGCATCATATCATAAACACCGGTAAGGGCCTGATCGATGTCCTGGTCTGTTTTATAAAAATCCGTTTCTGCGTAGGCCCCGGGAACTTCCTGGGTCAGGAATTTCCGGCATCCTCCTGTCAGTAACAACAGGGAAAGACTGAGCCATTTTATTCCGGATAATATCGATTTCATATGCATCGTTTTATTTGTTGAGGTTTATAGTGTGATATTGATTCCGACAAGGGCTTTGCGGGGCAACGGGTATCCGCCACGGTCAATGCCGAGACTGTTCCCCCCGTTGCTTCCACCTTCCGGATCCACACCGGGATATTTCGTAAAAGTGAAAAAATCATCCAGGGAAACATACACCCGGGCATTTTTCAGCCGCACACGATCCAGCAGGGAAGCGGGCAACGTGTAGCCTAACTGCAGTTGACGAATCCTGAGGAAATCGCCGTCGAACACCATCAGGTCGCCATTGTAGATATAGGGATTGGAGGTATTGGCTGCGAACCATTTGTTGGTGCTTCCCTCGCCTGTCCAGCGATTAGCATAGAAGAAATAAGGCTTGTTGGCGGTAGAACGATCCACCCGGTTAAAGCCCATCAGGATATCATTGCCTGCCTGGCCCTGCGCAAAGACCATCAGGTCAAAACCTTTGTAGTTTACACTAACCCGTCCACCAAACAGGTACTTCGGGTGAGGACTTCCGATACGGGTTTGGTCGGCCGGAGAAATCTGTTTATCCCCGTTAACATCCACCACGATCGGTTCACCCGGCTTGGGGTTATACCCGGTGATCCCGGTTTTCTGCAGATAGGCATTGACTTCCGCCTGGCTCTGGAAAATTCCGTCGGTCTTATACCCATTGAAATACCAGATCGGGTTACCCACCTGCATCGCCGTGGCTGACCAACCCACACCCACACCGGAACCCAGGATGATGGGGGAGTTCGGATCAAGGAATGTGACATTATTTTTAAGTGTGCTGAAATTGACCGACACATCATACCCCAGCCCGCCGCGTTTCACCGGGGCCTTCCGGTAAACGACTTCCAGTTCAAGTCCCCTGTTCTCCACATTACCCGCATTCACGGTACGGAGAAAATTCCCTGCGAAAATCGGTGCATTACCGTTTGTCAGCAGGTCTTTGGTCGTCTTCTTATAATAATCCACGGAAACAGTCAGGGCATTCCGGAGAAATCCAAAATCCGCCCCGATATCAATCTGCTCACTGGTTTCCCAGGTAAGCTGGGGATAGGCCAGGCTGCTGGGTGCCGCACCGACCAGGAGGTTGCCGTTCCCGTCGGGGTAAAGCAGGTTGGCATTTACGGAATTCAGCCACTCACCCAATCCCACGGCCGATAAACTCCCGTTCTGCCCCCAGGAGAAGCGAAGCTTGGCATAGTTCAAAACTCTTGAAACAGAAGGAGAATAGAAGTTCTCTTTGGAGATCACCCACCCGGCCGAGAACGAAGGGAAAGTACCCCACTGGTAGGAAGGAGCAAATAGCGAGGACCCGTCGCGGCGAAGGGTAGCATTAAAAAGATACCGGCCGTCATAATCATAGGTTAACCTGCCGTAAAAAGAGGCCAGGGTCCGGTTAAATCCAAGACTTCCGATCCGGTCCACATTATCCGGTACAAAATCAGCATAGGAAAAACGATCGTCTTCCTTAAACAGCCCGGAATAGGAACCTCCTACGTGATATTCTTTTGTCTTTTGAGCCGATGCGCCGGCCAGGATTACGAAATTGTGATTTCGGAATTTCAGATTATAGGTAGCAAAGTTCTCCAACTGCCAGGTAAACCAGTTATTGCTGTAATCATACCCATTGGCAATGGTGTTCTGGCTTTCGTCCGAGAACCAGAAGGTGGGTGTCCAGCCGTGCCCGGTTTGCCAGGCGCCATCAATACCAAAACGCGTGGTCCACTTCAGGTTTCTGACCGGGGTGATTTCCGCATATACATTTCCTACCAGTTTGTTTTGAACATTGGATCCCCGGGCCATATCGATCCGCGCAAGCGGATTTCCATATTCACCACGTAAAAAATTGGAGATACCATACAAATTCCCGTCCGGATCTATACGCAGGGGCTTGCCGGCTGCAATCGCATTCTGCACATGAATGGGCAGGCTGGAACCTGCGGGGTATGTAACCGGGGTAATGGGGTCCATCAGGAGGGCGGAGCCCAGGATGGATCCGAATTCATTATTGTCGGAGATCGCCGCCCGCACATGATGTGAATAGAATAAACGGTTCCCGATAGTCAACCATTTTTTGGGGGTGAAATCGTTATTCACCCGGAGCGTATAGCGCTGGAATTTTGATTTCTCTTTTCCCGCAACACCTTCCTGTGTAAACAGGGATCCGCTGATCAGGTAGGTGGACCGTTCTGAACCGCCGCTGACGGTCAGCGCATGGTGTTGCTGGGGAGCATTCTGTAAAACATTTTCCATCCAGTTGGTTCCCTCCCCGATACCGGCAATATCCTGTGCTGTCGGGGCTCCGGCCACTCCGGCCTCAAGCAGGTAATGCTGGTATTGCTGGGCATTCATCATTTTAATAAACCCGCTTTTAACGCTCTGAACTCCATATTGCCCGTTATAGGTTATCTCAGCGCTATTCTTCTTCCCTGTTTTGGTGGTGATAATGATTACGCCATTGGCGCCTTCAGCTCCGTAGATCGCCGCAGATGCCGCATCTTTAAGGATTTCCACTGAAGCCACATCTGAAGGGTCAAGCGATTCGATCCCCCCGGCCCGGATACCATCAATAATAAACAGCGGGTTCGAATTCCGGTTGGAACCCGTACCCCGGATCCGGATGAAAAGCCCGGCCCCCGGTTGCCCGGATGTGGGAACGATCTGAACGCCTGAGGTACGTCCCTGCAAGGCCTGGTCGAGCCGGATTTGGGAGGAAGTGGTTAACTGATCCGACTTGATCGATGAAATAGCCCCTGTCAACAGGCTTTTTTTCTGTTGACCGTAACCGACAACCACTACTTCATCCAGGTTTTGGCCGAAAATCTCCATGCTGATTTCCAGCGAACCAGATGTAGTAACCGCTACTTCACGAGTAGCCATCCCTGTATATGTAAATACAAGAGTTTCGGCCCGGGGAAGTTTAAGGGAGAAATTACCATCCTGGTCAGTCATGGTTTTCTGGTCGGTGCCTTTTACCGATACCGTAACTGATGCCAGAGGTTCTCCGGAAGATTTTTGGGTGACTTTCCCCTTTACAGTTAGCTCCTGCGCGAAACTGGGCTGATAGAATAGTACCAGTCCGAGAAGCAGTAGGAAACAGGCAATTTTTTTACTCATAAAGCAAGCACTTTTGTTTATAAAATGAAAAAAACAATCTGACGCTAAGTTATGTTCGTAGAAAGCCAATATCGCATTTAGCACCCCATCAATACTACATCACTTTTCGTAAAACAATGATTTATAGGTACATTATACTACATCATTACTACATCAAGGCTATTTCATAACTTCAAACCCGCTAATTTCCTTAAAGCATGCGGTTGCTTTTGCTATTCTTTCTTACCCTGCCGGCAATGATGTGCGGACAAGGCACTCTTGCCCTGCCGGATATTATAAATTATTCGAAACAAAACTATAAAGCAGGTCTGCAAAACTGGGATATCACCCAATCTAAAACAGGGTTAATCTATGTCGCCAATAACGAGGGAGTTCTGTGTTATGACGGGGTTAACTGGAGTCTTAATTCCCTGCCTAATAAAACGAATGTGCGTTCAATCGGCCTTGGCCCGGATAGCCGTTTGTATGTAGGCGGGCAGGATGAAATCGGCTACCTGATGCGGGGTGGAAACGGGAAACTTGAATATGTTTCCCTGGTTAAACTGATCCCTGAGAAACACAGAAGTTTCGGGGATATATGGGATATCGCCATTCTCGGACAAGACGTATTCTTCCGGAGTGCGAGTTTGATCTTTCGCTACAATAACCAGTCTGTTTCTGTTTTCAACGCCTCACTGGAATGGTCATACATGGGACTTTGCAACGGTAAACTCTTTGCTCATGATTTCAGGAACGGCATTTATCAATTTGAAAACGATCAATGGAAACCTCTTTTCGCGGCGAACCCGATTATACAATTTGACCCCGTTACCGGGATTCTTCCTTTCCGGGGCGACACCTGCCTGGTAACAACCCTGAAAAGCGGGTTATTTAAACTGACATCCGACAAACTCATCCCCTTTAACACCCCCGAATTAAAGAAAATCGCGGGCTACCGGATCTACCATAGTGCCCGGCTGGGAGAAAACAGCCTGGCCCTGGCGACTAACCAGAATGGACTGTTTATTGTTAACCTGAACGGGGAACTGATGCAATCCTATAGTCGCCTTGAGGGGCTCCAGAATAATAATATCCTTTGCGTTTTTCCCGACCGGGAGGGAAATATCTGGCTGGGGTTGGATAATGGAATTGATATGGTGAGTTATAGCAACCCGGTCAAACGGGTTGCCCCCTACGGCCAGGATGGCGCTGGTTACGCGGCCCTGATCTTTGATAAAAAGTTATATATCGGCACATCCGGCGGGCTGTTCAGCACACCCCTTGTGCCGGAGCCGGACCTGAGTTTCAGCAAGTGTTATTTTAGTGAGGTCACGAATACTACCGGGCAAACCTGGGGGCTGGCTGAAGTCAACGGTCATTTATTATTGGGACATCATGAGGGACCATTTGAGATCAGGAACAATACAGCCATACCCCTGCTGCCCATGCAGGGATTCTGGAACTTTATTCCCCTTTCCGCCGTATCGCCCTCCCCGATGATGGTGTCGGGACACTATAAGGGTCTGCAGTTTTTTGAATATAAGAACGGAAATTTTTCACCCGTCAGGGGTTTGGCAGGCTTTACAGAATCAAGCCGCTTCATCACCCTGGACAATGACGATAATATCTGGGTATCTCACCCCTATCACGGTATTTATAAAATCGACCCGGGTGATAACCAGTACAGGGTGGAACTTTATAAAGAAGATAAAGGCCTCCCCTCTTCTTTAAACAACCATGTTTACAGGATCCGCAACCAGGTAGTGATCGCCACCGAAAAAGGCGTTTATGAATATGACCCGCGCAGCAACCGTTTTCATCCCTCCCAATACTACCGGAAATACCTGGGCGACCAGAGTATCCGGTACTTAAAGGAAGATAAGGAAGGAAATATCTGGTTCATCCATGAAAAAAGCCTGGGTGTTTTGAATCTCGGGCCGGGAGATACCAGCATCCTCATCATCCCCGAACTCAACAATAAACTGAATTCAGGGTTTGAGTTCATCTACCCGGTGGATAGCCAGAATATTTTTGTCGGGGCCGAAAAAGGCTTTTTTCATATCAATTATAAAAAATACCGTCAGAACAAACTGCCGTTCGGCGTCCGGTTCAGCGAAGTGCAGATCTTCGGAAAGCGGGACAGTATCCTTTTCGGAGGTTATTTTAATGATGTAAACCAAACCCAGGAACAGGGGGAATCCCTGGTGCCGGATATCCCGAGCAAATGGCATAATATCCGGTTTGCCTTTGCTTCGGCGCTGTTCTCCCAGCAATCCAATATTGAATATAGTTTTATCCTGAATGGATTTGATAACGAATGGAGCCCCTGGAGTACGCGGACCGAAAAAGAGTATACGCGGTTACCACCCGGCAAGTACCGGTTTGAAGTAAAAGCCCGGAATAAACCGGGAAATGAATCGGCTACGCTGAGTTACCGGTTTCACATCCTGCCCCCCTGGTACCGGACTAATGTGGCTTTTGCGGTTTATCTCTTACTGTTAGGATTTTCCATTATCGCGTTCTACCGTCATCAGCAACGAAAATTTGAAAGACAGCAACTGATCCACGAACAGGAGCAGCAAAAATTACTGTACCTGCACCAATTGGAAATCGATAAGGCCGAGGCCGAACTCGTTGCGCTCCGGAATGAAAAGCTGCAGGCCGAAATTGAATTCAAGAACTCGGAACTTGCCAATAGCACCATGCACCTGTTGCAAAAGGGAGAAATGCTTGGCAAACTCAGGTCGGAACTGGCAAAAGTCATGAAGAATGTCAATAATGAGAAGGTATCGGAAGAACTCAAAAAACTGATACGCACCCTGAGTGTGAATGATAAGATGGAGGAAGAGTGGGAAAACTTCACCAAGCATTTCGACAACGTACAGCGGGATTTTGTGAGCAATCTTAAACAAAAGTACCCTTCCATCACTCCCAACGAGCTAAAGCTCTGCGCCTACCTGCGAATGAACCTGTCCACCAAAGAGATTGCCCAACTGATGAACATTTCCGTGCGGGGGGTGGAGATCAGCCGGTACCGCCTTAGAAAAAAACTGGGGATCAGTTCGGAAGTCAACCTGTACGACTACCTCATCAGTTTAACGGGTACTGCAAAAACCAACTGACCCCGCCAACGCTTGTTTGTCCTTATTCCGGCTAATGAGATGATAGCTGCGCGGGATTTTCATCCGGAACCGGATCGCGTTGAAACCCCGGCATAAAAAAATCAACCCTTTCTTATTATAAGCAGTTGATTTTTAGCGCTTCCAAAGGTGGACCCTGTTGGGATCGAACCAACGACCCCCTGATTATGAGTCAGGTGCTCTAACCGTCTGAGCTAAGGGTCCTG
>CAYRHU010000075.1:3753-17027 GCA_964424155.1 uncultured Chitinophaga sp. | reverse complement strand
TGTTTCTTCTTCAGTTTCTTGAGCCAGGCCATGAACTCATCCAGCCATTTGTATTTGAATTCCTGGCGTTCGTCCCCGCTGGTGCCGGAGGGGAAATACGCGTTAATGACCCGGATATCACCGAAATCGAGTTGTATCACCCGGCCTTCGTCATCGCTGGGGCCGTGCCCGTTCCCGTATTCCACTTTATCGGGTTTGAGAGTAGTGAACACGGCCACACCGCTGTATCCTTTTTTTTGCGCGCTGAACCAGTAGTGATGATAACCCAGCGCTTCGAGCTGTTTCACATCCACATCCCCCTGCGCGGCTTTGGTTTCCTGTATGCAGATCACATCGGCCGGGTTGGTTTTCAGCCAGTCGATGAAACCCTTTTTGATCGCCGCCCGGATCCCGTTTACATTGTAGGAAATGATTCGCATTCCATTAATGATTAAATTGTCCGGCAATTTACATCTTACCCGGTAGCCGGCAGGATCAAAATTTCCGGGCATTGGAACAGGCCGGCATTATGGAAAAAAGTTAATAAGGATGGAGATGAAAACGACCCCTGCAACCGTTAAACCCGCATCAAACGGAGCACTGATACCCCCTAAAAAACAGGTTTACCTGGAGGGACCCAAAAGCCGGGGATATGAGCTGCATTTCGCCTGGCGGGTATTCTGGCAGTTTATTAAAGGATTCCGTAACCTGCACTTCATGGGTCCCTGTATCACGGTATTCGGGTCGGCCCGTTTCCCGGAGGGTCATATTTATTATGAGAAGGCCCGGGAGTTCGGGAAAAAGATCGCCGAGGCCGGTTTCACCACCATGACGGGCGGGGGCCCCGGCATTATGGAGGCGGCCAACCGGGGAGCCTTTGAAAACGGGGGCAATTCGGTGGGATGTAATATCCAGCTTCCCTTTGAACAAAAAGCGAATCCCTACCTGCATAAATCAATCACCTTCGAGCATTTCTTTGTGCGAAAGGTACTGCTGGTAAAGTACTCCTATGCCTTTATCATCATGCCGGGCGGTTTCGGTACCATGGACGAATTATTTGAAACGATCACCCTGGTGCAGACTAAAACGATCACCAAGTTCCCCATCATCATTTTCGGGACCGATTATTACCGCTGTTTGCAGGAAAGCATTGAAAAATGGGCGGCGGAAGGCACTATTTCAAAAGATGATATGGACCTTGTGCTGATGACCGACAGCGTGGATGAGGCCATGGATCATATCCGGAATTATATCAGCACTCATTATAAGGTCAAGCCCCGGAAACGCTACTGGTGGCTGTTTGAGAAGAGATAAGAATCAATGTGTACTTTTTACACAAAGTAATTATCTTCACGTCAAATTTGCCTGCCATGTTTGCCAGAAAATTATATACCCTGCTCCTTCTTATCAGCGTTTCCGTTACCCTGCATGCCGGTACGGAGATCACCTGGAGCATCCCTTCGCCCGATAACAGGACCGAACTGAATGTGATCCATATGAGCGACGGGAGCGTTGCCTACCGGTTATTCTTCAACAGGCAACCGGTGATGGGTACTTCCTTCCTGGGTATGCGGCTGAAATCGCCGGATATATCGCTCACCCGGTTCACGGTTACCCGGGTGGATTCTTCCCGGCGCGATGAATCGTGGAAGCCCGTATGGGGGGAAACCCGCCTGATCCGGAATCATTACAGGGAATTCAGTTTAACGATGACCGACCAGGGCGGCTCGGGGATCCAATTGCAGATCGTTTTCCGGGTAGCGGACGACGGGGTGGGGTTCCGGTATGTATTTCCCCGCCAGGAAAAACTCAATCATTTTATCATTGCCGATGAGCTGACACAGTTCACAGTAACCGGTGATCATAAGGCATTCTGGATTCCCGGCGATTTTGATACAAATGAATATGGGTACTATACGAGTAATCTTAGTGCAGTTGACGCAACAGGGGGAGGGTTTGCCCAGGAGATCCACGCCAAAACCTTTTTTGACAGGAACGCGGTTCAGACCCCGCTGATGATGAAAACCGCGGAGGGATTATATATTAATATCCACGAAGCCGCGCTGGTGAATTACCCGGCCATGAACCTGGTGCTGGATAAAAACAGGTTCAGTTTCACATCCCACCTGGTGCCCGATGCCGTAGGTAATAAAGCTTATTTGCAGGCGCCCGCCCAAACGCCCTGGAGAACCATTATCGTGAGTGACAAGGCAGGTGAGATCCTGACTTCGAAACTGATCCTGAACCTGAATGAGCCTTCCGTCATTTCTGAAACTTCCTGGATCAGGCCCGTGAAGTATGTAGGGATCTGGTGGGAAATGCATGTGGGCAAAAGCAGTTGGGATTACAGCGGCGGACAGGTGGGTAGCCAGCAGGCGGCGAGGGTGCCGCATGGCGCCAATACGGCCAATGTAAAAAGGTATATCGATTTCGCCGCGAAATATGGTTTTGACGCCGTGCTGGTAGAGGGCTGGAACACCGGCTGGGAAGACTGGTTCGGGCAATGGAAGGAAGATGTATTCGATTTTGTGACGCCCTATCCTGATTTCGATGTGAAAGCGATACAGGAGTATGCCGCCTCGAAAGGCGTAAAAATGATCATGCACCATGAAACCTCCGCGTCTGTTACCAATTACGAGCGATGGATGGACACGGCCTACCGGTTCATGAACCGGTTTGGTTACCCGGCCGTGAAGACCGGTTATGTGGGCCGGATCATACCCCGGGGCGAACACCACGACGGGCAATGGATGATCCGGCATTATGAACGGGTGGCCGCGAAAACGGCGCAATACCGGATCATGCTGAACGCGCACGAGCCGGTGCGTCCCACCGGGCTGCACCGCACCTATCCCAACTGGCTGGCCTGCGAGGCGGCACGCGGGAATGAATTCAATGCCTGGAGCGCGGGGAACATGCCGGATCATGAAACGATCCTCCCTTTTACCCGGCTGATGGGCGGCCCGATGGATTACACCCCGGGGATATTCAAAATAAAAATGAACCATTACAACCCGGAGAAAAAGGAACAGGTGCATACCACGCTGGCCAAGCAACTCGCTTTGTATGTTACGATGTACAGTCCGTTGCAGATGGCGGCCGATCTGCCGGAGAACTATGAGGCTAAACCGGACGCTTTCCAGTTTATCCGGGATGTGGCGGTCGACTGGGATGAAACCCGGGTGCCCGATGCCGAACCCGGGGATTATATCATAATGGCCCGGAAGGAAAAGGGAGGTGACCGCTGGTTTGCCGGCGCCATCACAGATGAGGAGGCCCGGAATCTAAACCTGCCGCTTAGCTATCTCGATGCGGATAAAAAATATGTGGCGACGATCTACCGCGACGGGGACGACGCGCACTGGCAGCAGAACCCGGAAAGTTATCGCATTGAGAAATTCCTGGTGGACGCAAAGACCGTTATAAAACTGAAACTGGCTCCGGGCGGTGGCACGGCCATCAGCTTTGTACCCGCCGGAACGGGGGATCTGAAACAATTCAAAAAATACAAATAATGACCACCGCCGATCTGCTGGGGTATGCCGCCGGGGCGCTTACGGCATTTACATTCTTGCCGCAGGTGCTCAAGACCTGGCGCGAAAAATCCGCGAAGGATATTTCCCTGTACATGTTCGTGATCGCTTTTGTGAACGAGATCATGTGGCTGGCCTACGGGGTGATGATCGACAACTGGGTCATTATACTCACCAACGCGGTGATGCTGGGGATGTCGGGGCTGATGATTATGCTCAAATTAAAATACGACCATGCCTGAAAGGAGCGTGAACACATTGATATGGGATCTCGGCGGGGTGCTGATCGACTGGAACCCGCACTATGTTTTTACGGAGGATTATTTTGAATCGCCGGAAAAACGGAAATTCTTCTTTGAGCAGGTCTGTACTTCCGACTGGAACGAGAACCAGGACGCGGGTTACCCGATCGCGAAGGCCACAGAAGAGCGGGTGGCTCTGTTCCCCGGGTGGGAAAAGGAGATCCGTGATTTTTACGGCCGCTGGGAGGAGATGCTGGGCGGTCCCATCCCGGAAACGGTGGAATTGTTCCGGCAAGTAAAAGAGCGCCCGGGCATCCGCTCCTACGCGCTCACCAACTGGAGCGCCGAAACCTTTCCCGTGGCGCTGGATCGGTTTGATTTCCTGCACTGGTTCGACGGAAGGGTGGTGAGCGGGGAGGAGAGGACAAGAAAGCCTTTCAGGGAATTTTACCAGCGGCTGCTTGACCGTTATGCGATCAAACCTCAAGAAGCATTATTCATTGACGATAACCTGCGGAATGTGAAGGCGGCGGAGGAGATGGGGATTGTGTCAATACATTTTCTATCCGCTCTTCAACTTAGGAGCCATTTGATAAGTCATAGCCTTTTATAAGTTGGACAGCATCAGCCAACCTGGAAGCATCAATAAAATATTCAAAAGATCGTTTGTCAAATTCCGTTCTCCTTTTTTCGATCAGTTCATTATCGGATCTTTTGATATAAGAATATTTCTTGTTTATTGCGGAAATAATATCACTGCGTTGCTTTTTTTGAATTTCAGAATTTTTTTTGCTGACTCCTAAAGCGTTATTGACATCTTCAATACTCGTAAACTGACCTTTGGAAGAATTTTGTGTGATACTACTTATCAATTCCAGTTCTAGTGTCGAGAATTTTATAGCTGAGTTACGTTCATTGATATTGCCTTCAAAATTTATTTTGATTTGTTTTTTTGTTTTTTGATGTAAAAAATAACCAACCAGGAAACCGACAAGAAAAATAACTGTAATGATCCATAAGTTCATTTGATTATTTCTGGTACTTGAAAATTCATTCCTCGTCACTTCTGCTTCTTCCTGATAAATTTTTTCACCCAGCGGAACAAGGTCATCTATACTTATTTTTAATGAATCGACAAGTTTTCTCTGCGGTAGCCAGGAATAGAAGATTGAGTCAATAAAATAATAAACATGCTGCTCTCCATTGTTGGTGGGAAGTAGTTCCAATTCTCGTTGCCTGGCTTCGCTAAGCCGGTAAATCCGATTTAAATTATAGTCCAGGAAAATATTCTCCGTTTTTAGGGAGGCAAACTGCCCATAAGGCGAAGAAATAATATTCGTGATTTGTGAAAGATTATTTCTTAGGTAAGGAGTTATAATGCCTAATTTTTCCCACTCCTTTTTTTCCAGGTTGAGCGCCCATACCTGGTTTAGGAATTTTCCGACAGGCTCATTGGATATGCTGTTGATTTCTTTTGTAATGGTAAAATAAATAGTTCCGTTGCGCTGATCATACCATAACAGATCATTCTTTTGCCCGGTTACTATCGGTATCTCCCGATTGAGTCGCATTACTTCCCATTCACGCCTTGGTTCAACATAATACCGAAGAATACCTTTCGTAACCCAAAAACCATATCCGCCTAGCGAGTAAATGGTATCCCGGAAGCTGAAAAAAAAGGAATCAAAATTATCGCCGAAGTATATGGTAGAATCCTGGCGCTCAAAGCGTATTGTATTTTTGTTTGCTAAAGCCTTATAAAGTTTTCCTGAACCGACTAAGGCTAAAAACAACCCTTTTTTATTCTTTACCAGTTGTTGTGGGAAATCCTTAAAAACCGGGTCACTGAGCTCGGTGTATTTTAAAGCGTTTTTCGAAATATCCGCCACGTTTCCATGGAATTTGTTCAGGTGAATGACGGGCGATTCCAGGTCATTCTGCGCAGCAGAACAATAAGTTTTGAAAAAAAGGATGAAAAAGACAATAATTCTGTTCATCAATCAGGCAATTAGGTGAATTACCAATCTCTTATTTTCTGATTATCAGCAACTTAATCCTGTTATTTCACAAAAATAGAAATTACTTAATTGAGAACCTAGTTGGTCCCGTTTTTTACTGTGTTCTCCCTTGTGCCGAGCTATTTTCAATAAAATAATTGCTTATGAATATCTCGAAAAAGGTTTTCATTCTATTTGCATTGTTTTTGATTTTAGGTTGTGCAAAAGAGTATTCATGCGAAGATTGTATTCCCCCTGAACCGCCGGAAGTCAAAACCACCCAAATAACCGGAATCACCATTAGTAGCGCTATTTTTCATGGCGAATTAACAAAAACCGGGAAATTATTAATAACGGATCATGGCTTTTGCTGGGCCACATATCCTGTTCCGGTGATAACTGACAACAAGATAAGTTTGGGCCAGACAGATAGCCTGCAAAGCTTTAGCCGCACTCAGGCCGGGTTAACCCCGAATCAAATTTATTATGTAAGGGCATTTGCAACCAATTCTATTGCAACGGTATATGGGGAAGAGCTAATGTTCAAAACGCTGAACGACCCTTTGAAGGAATGTTTGGTAGCATACTATCCATTTAACGGAAATACAAGTGATGAGAGTGGTAATAACAATCATGGAGTAGCGACAGGTGGGTCATTGAGCACAGATAGGAATAATAACCCTGCCAGGGCTTTTATTTTCGATGGAGATGATTATATAAAAGTGCTGAACTCTTCATCACTATCCTCAATAGGCAGTTCGTTTACAGTAACAGCATGGGTCTTTAATCAGGATCCGGAGGCATATATTGTCTGTAAGTCAGCATTCAACGGGCCTGATATGCAGTTCAGGTTTTATACAGATGGAGGAGGATTGCATTTTGCTAATTACAGGAAAGCCGCTGATTTTAGTAATACACTGACACCCGCGGGTACATGGAAGCATATAGCTGTTACTTGTGACGGGACAATTGCTAAATTTTACCTGAACGGGGGCCTTGTCAGCACTTCGACATTGCATGATGACGCTTCTGTGGCTAATCCTACCACTGATTTATACATTGGTGCGGATACGCATAATGTCACTGAGTACTTTCGGGGGAAGCTGGATGAGATCAGGATTTATTGCAGGGTTTTAAACGATAGTGATGTTTTCAAAATATTCAAGTATTAAGTATGTCAACACAAAAGATTTTGATTCTGTTTATATCAGTAGCCGGACTTGGTTCAACATTTCTACCTTGGATAAAAAATGATTTTATTGGATCTGTATTTGGAATTTCAGATAACGGTCCACTAGGTAATGACGAAAAAGATTTATTTTGGTTACTTATTGCTTTTTTCATTGTTCCAATTCTTATTTGTTTAATTGATAATAAGAGAAATCTAACCGGACGGAGATTGTTTTGGACATTATTTTTCCCAGCACTGAATTCTGTTATATCTCTCTTATTCCTTTTTATAGATTTACAATCACAAAGGGTAGATGTATTACTCGGTATTCATAGTGCTTCAGAATTAAATTTAAAGTTTGGCTCAGCACCTTACCTGGTTTTTTTAACAGGAGTGTTAGTTATAGTATTTGGAATCTCTTTAAAGGGAACCCTTCTTGCCAAAAGTTAATAAAACAAGCTTGAAATTTTCTTGTTATTAACACTGTAACCTATGGATGAACAAGATTATGTCTTGGCTTATCCTAACACGACCAAGAAACAATTAAGTCAACATTAATGCTTCAGGAGATTTTCATCAATCTTCCCGGAATATATTATTCCCGTTCGGATGAGTAAGATTTTTCAAAAACCGGCAATAGTCATGACCTCCAACTGTCAGATTATGAACTCGGAAACTTGGTAAAACAAATCCCGCCTGGGCCAGCTTAAACTGGCCGAACATTTGATCAACATGCTAAGGACAGTAAGAGGATGGGCACCTGTAACCAACCCCCAATAAGCGGATCACTCAACCGAAGAAATTATCCTGAAAAGACCCTCCTTCGTACCTTCTATAGGTCTTGTTCGATATTTCTTCGATATTTATCGAAGCCGTATCGATGAAATATCGAACAAGAATGCTGTTCATGTACTGCTTTATCCTGAAAGTATCTTACGCTAACAAGTATAAAAATGTCAGAAAAGAAGGAACGAAGGAATGTAAGACCTTGGAACTCAACCGCTGTTGTAAGGACAGTACTAAACGATGTTAATAACCCCATTTTACGTTATCAGTGATCGCACAAAATCATGGAATTTCCAGTGGATCAACCTGTCAGCCGAAAAGCAGGCAGTCAGGAATTGCAGGTCGCCTGCACGGGAATGGCGGGTCAACATGGCCAGAATCACTACAAGATATCGCTACTCCAGCACCGGTCTCAGCCATTTTTCAGCTTCCTCTATACTCATTCCCTTTCTTTTGGCATAATCCTCCAATTGATCCCTGCCAATCTTTCCCAACCCGAAATAATGACTCTGCGGATGAGCGATATACCAGCCGCAAACAGAGGCAGGGGGATTCATGGCCAAACTTTCAGTGAGTTCGATACCGATATTTTCAGTGGCATTCAATAAACCAAATAATTTGATCTTTTCCGTATGATCGGGACAGGCGGGATAACCGGGCGCTGGCCGGATGCCTTTGTATTGTTCTTTGATCAGTTGCTCGTTCGACAGATTTTCATCTTTGGCATAACCCCAGTATTCCTTCCGCACTTTTTCATGCAGGCACTCGGCAAAGGCTTCCACGAACCGGTCGGCCAGTACCTGGACGAGGATCTTGTTGTAATCGTCGTGTTCGGTAGCAAACCGCTCTATGTGCTTAGCGGCTCCATGGATGGTGACGGCGAATGCGCCGATAAAATCGGACCCGGCCCCCTGTCCCCCGCTGGGGGAACTTAGGCTTGCAGATTCTTTATGACTGGGTCGTGTCTTTAATGCTGAAACTATAAGTGCAAGTGTTTCATCTGTTTTGTTAATTACCTGCTCATTTGTAACCCGTAATACTTCAAATCCATGTTCGTTTAGCCATTTCGTTCTTTGTTCGTCGGATTGCTTGTTTTCAGGCAATTGATGTATCAGGCCATCAATTTCAATAACCAGCATTTTATCCAGGCAAACAAGATCGGCAATATAGTTGCCAATAATATGTTGCCTTCTGAATTTGTGACCATCCAGCTTTTTGGCCTTTAATAAATTCCAAAGAATGTCTTCAGCGGCGGTGGGATTTGCTCTGTGTTTTTCGGCGAACTCTTTGAGTAGTGGATAAGTCATCGGGTCGGCGCGGTTATAAGCGGGGTCTATATCCCCTTCCTTGCGGGAAGGGGCTTTAGCAGGATCCCCGGTAATCCACAACGTAGTGGGGGATGGGCCCGGCATAATAAAATCTGCGAGCGAGAAACTCGGTTGCCCCACCGCCTTTTTCAATTGTTGTCTTAATGTTTCCAGTTTCACTTCTCCTTTTTCCGTTTGCAGCGTGATGGTATCGGCATTATTACTTTGCGCGGGCCAGAACCCGATCACGCCGTTCGCGGTAAACCATTTTTCCTCCACGATCCGTTGCACCATGGCGAGGGCGTCATTATACAATCGGCTGGCTTCCGCGCCAAAAATCTTATCGGTCAGCACGTCCGGGAAACGACCCGGCATTTCCCACGCGATGAAGAAGGGTCCCCAGTCGATATACCGGGCGATCGTGCCAAGGTCGAAATCGCGGAGCACTTTCACGCCTTTGACGGCCGGAGGTACGGGTTTATAATTCTTCCAGTCAAAATATTCCTTGGTAATAACTGCTTCGCTGTAAGGGATCAGGGTTTTTTTATCCTTGTTCAGGAACTGGGTCCGCAGTTCCCCGTATTCGGTCTTCGTTTTTTGCAGCAACACATTCTTTTCTTTGCTGAGCAGGGTGCTGACGGCGGTCACACTCCGGGAGGCATCGAGAATATGCAGCACGCCATTATCATACTGCGGGGCGATCTTCACGGCCGTATGCATGCGGGAAGTGGTGGCGCCCCCGATCAGCAGGGGCTGTTTCATACCGCGGCGTTTCATTTCATGCGCCACATGCACCATTTCATCCAGCGAGGGGGTTATCAGCCCGCTCAGCCCGACAATATCCACGGTTTCCTTCTCCGCCGTGTCGAGTATCTTATCCGCCGGCACCATTACTCCCAGGTCGATGATCGAGTACCCGTTGCAGGCCAGCACTACACCCACGATGTTCTTGCCGATATCATGCACGTCGCCTTTAACGGTTGCCAGCAACACTTTCGGCGCCTTGCCCTCCCCCGCATTCGGGTTGTTCAGTTTTTCTTCTTCAATAAAGGGGGTGAGCCAGGCCACGCTTTTCTTCATCACCCGGGCGCTTTTCACCACCTGGGGCAGGAACATCTTGCCGGCGCCGAACAGGTCGCCCACCACGTTCATGCCGTCCATCAGCGGACCTTCGATCACATCCAGCGGTCGCGGGTATTTCAGCCGGGCTTCTTCGGTATCGGCGTCGATATGATCCGTGATGCCGTTCACCAGGGCATGTTTCAGCCTTTCTTCCACCGGGGCATTCCGCCAGGCTTCATCCTTTACTTCGGTTTTGCCTTTGGCTTTAACGGTTTCAGCGAAAGTGATCAGCTTTTCGGTCGCCTCGTTATTGGCATTATGCCGGTTGAGGATGACGTCTTCACACAGTTCCCTTAGTTGCGGCTCGATCTCATCGTACACCACGAGCTGGCCCGCGTTTACGATCCCCATGTCCATACCGGCCTTGATAGCATAATACAGAAATACCGCGTGCATGGCCTCCCGCACCGGTTCGTTGCCCCGGAAGGAAAAAGAAAGATTGCTGACACCCCCGCTCACTTTAGCCAGGGGCATTCTTTTTTTGATCTCCCGCGTGGCCTCAATAAAATCCACCCCGTAATTGTTGTGTTCTTCCATCCCGGTGGCGATGGCGAAAATATTGGGGTCGAAAATAATATCCTGCGGATCATAACCCGCTTTTTCCGTCAGTATCCGGTACGCCCTTTCACAGATCTCCACTTTCCGGTCGCGGCTGTCGGCCTGTCCCTTTTCATCAAAGGCCATCACGATAACGGAAGCGCCGTAACTCTGGCAGATGATAGCCTGTTCGATAAATTTTTCTTCCCCTTCCTTCAGTGAAATGGAGTTGACGATGCATTTTCCCTGCACGCATTTCAGCCCGGCCTCGATGATCTCAAATTTCGAGCTGTCGATCATGACCGGGATCTTTGCGATATCGGGTTCGCTCTGGAGCAGGTTGAGAAACGTGGTCATCGCCTTTACCCCGTCGAGCAGGGCGTCGTCCATATTCACATCCAGCACCTGCGCCCCGCTCTCCACCTGCTGACGCGCCACGCTCAGCGCTTCCTCGTATTTGTTTTCCCGGATCAGGCGGGCGAATTTTTTCGAGCCGGTCACGTTGGTCCGCTCCCCGATATTCACAAAATTGGTTTCCGGTCTCACTACGAGGGGTTCCAGGCCGGACAGGCGCAAATAAGGTTTGATTACAACGGCGTCGGACATGGGTCAGTTCTTTTTGGCGAACAGTCTTTTAAGCGTTGGGTAATTGTTCACGATGAGTATGACAATGGATAATATGAGCAACCACTGCGGGTACTTCATGCGAGTTCTTTTTCCGTTACGGGCAGCGGTCTGGGCCGGATACCCCTCACCTCCTGCGCGATATGGCGAATATGATCCGGGGTGGTGCCGCAACAGCCCCCGACAATGTTCACGAATCCTTCCCTTGCCCAGTCCTCCAGGTAATGCGCCGTATCGGCGGGTTGCTCATCATATTCACCCATGGCATTGGGCAGCCCCGCGTTAGGGTAGGCGGATACATAACAGGAGGCTATCTGGGAAAGTTCTTCGATATGCGGACGCATTTCTTTTGCCCCCAGCGCGCAGTTGAGACCGATGCTGAGGGGTTTGGCATGCATGACGGAAGTATAGAACGCCTCCAGGGTCTGCCCGCTCAGCGTGCGTCCCGAAGCGTCGGTGATCGTGCCGCTGATCATGATGGGTAACGGGGCCTTTTTTGTATCCCTGAAATATTTCTTGATCGCGAAAATGGCGGCCTTGGCATTGAGCGTGTCGAATATGGTTTCGATGAGCAACAGGTCAACCCCGCCATCCACCAGCCCTTTTACCTGCTCATAGTAGGCCGCCACCACTTCATCGAATGTCACAGCGCGGTAACCGGGGTTGTTTACATCGGGTGAAAGCGACAGGGTTTTGTTCAGCGGGCCCATCGCGCCGGCCACCCATTTTGGATCTTCCACGTCAGAAGGGTGTTCCGAATGATACAGGCGGATCGCTTCTTTTGCGCAATGAGCCGCGGCCACGTTGAGCTCGTACGCGAGCGACTGCATTTCATAATCCGCCATGGCGATGGCGGTGCTGCTGAAGGTGTTCGTTTCAATGATATCGGCGCCGGCCTCCAGGTATTGTTTATGGATACCGATGATGATCTCCGGCTGCGTGAGGTTGAGCAGGTCGTTATTTCCCTTCACATCGCAATGCCAGTTTACAAAACGCTGACCGCGGTAATCAGCTTCGGTCAGTTTATGCCGCTGGATCATGGTGCCCATGGCACCGTCGATGATCAGAATGCGTTCATTCAAACAATCCTGTATTGTTTTCATAACATGATGGTTGGTGAACTTATAAACGCGGGGAAACCGGTAGAGGAGTTTCGTTGACGTTTATTAGTTCCGTTGGGGCAGGCCGAACAATAAACAAATCCGCCTGAGAGCGTAAAGGTAGGTATTTTTTTTGAACCACATAGGACATAGAGCACATAGATTAACACATAGGGTATATCAATATGGTTCTCCTATGTGTTCCCTTATGTGTTGTATGTCCTATGTGGTTCCATCATTTCCAATCAGAGCATTAACCGGAAGAGGCAGGGTCTATTTGTTTCCCATATAGTTCTCCACCGGCAACCGGTTCTGCAGGCTCCGTCCAAGGGTCATTTCATCGGCATATTCCAGTTCCCCGCCAAAGGCGATGCCCCGGGCGATGGTGGTGATCCGGATAGGATGGCCCTGGAGTTTTCTTTGAATATAATAGATGGTGGTGTCGCCCTGGATGTTGGGGTTCAGGGCGAAGATGAGCTCGGTTGTTTTTTCCTTATCTACCCGGTGCAGGAGCGATTCGATGTTTAGCTGGTCCGGGCCGATACCGTCCAGCGGGGAGATGATGCCGCCCAGCACATGATAAATGCCGTTGAATTGCTGGGTGCTTTCGATGGCGATCACGTCCCGGATATTTTCCACCACGCAGATCATTTCCTGGCGGCGCATGGAATTGGAACAGATGGAGCAGATATCCCCGTCGGCCACGTTGAAACAGCGCTGGCAGAATTTGATCTCGCTTCTCATTTTCGCGATCACCTCGCTGAAATGGCCGACCTCCTTATTGTCCTGTTTAAGCAAATGCAATACCAGCCGCAGGGCGGTCTTTTTGCCGATGCCGGGGAGTTTGGCAAATTCATTTACCGCATTTTCAAGTAA
>CAYRHU010000075.1:0-3653 GCA_964424155.1 uncultured Chitinophaga sp. | reverse complement strand
GGAGATCTTTCGTTCCACCGGCCGTACGATCTCGGGCTGGAGATGTTTGCCGAAAAATTCACCGGGATCCCATTTGCCGTTGCGGTTGCGGTCGTAGAGAATACGGAGTTCATACTCACCCGGTAAAAAAAGCGCCTGGCTGAGCTCCGCGGACCGAATCGGGTAGGATTGCAGAATCGTTTCGCCGGTCAGGATGAGCACGACCGGGCTCAGCGCGGTATCGAGATTCTTGAAAGTCAATTTCAAGGATCCGTAATCAGACAGTTTTTTAGTCCGGAAGCTGAGCGTATCGGTTTTGAACAGTTTCCGGTCGGAGGAGTCGTCGGCGAAATCCTTATCCATGACCAGGTGATATTGCATGTTCTCCTTCCAGGTATTTACCAGGGCGATATTTTTACCGGTGCTGTCTTTTTCAAACCGGTATCCGCTTACACTGTTAAAAGCGGAATCCGTAAAAAGGCGGATCTTCAATGAATCAAAATTCCGGAGGGGCTCTTCAAATGTGAGTACGAAATCCCGGAGCAGGTCCTGCTGCCCGGCGGATAAATTGGTCTGGTACTTCAGTCGTTTATCCGAGCCCGCGGGTTTGGGTCTGCCGAGGGTCAGGGAAGGTACAACCGGCGCCGCGGGTTTTACGGAGTAGGCATATAAGGTAACCGGGTCTTTGCGGGCGCCGATCACCATGGCCGAATCGGCAAAGGCGAAAAGCTGTTTGTCGTTAAAATACCGGCGGGTGCCGCCCTCGTCTTTCAGGGCGTAGAGATAAAAGGTTTTCGGGGGCAGGTTTTTAAAAACGAAAGAGCCCTTGCCGTCCAGCCGCGCGATATAACGGGGTCTTTCCTTTACGATCGCCGAGTCGTCGGCGCTGCTGTGAAGCATTACGATCAGCGTGGTATCAGTCTTACCGGTTTCCGCCAGCAGCACTTTTCCGCGGAGTTCGAGCGAATCGATATAACTACCCGAAGAAAATGTGTACGTGAAATTCTTCAATATGTTTCCTTCCGTGAAATCACGGATCGCTTCTCCGAAATTCAGGTTGTAGGTGGTGTTGGATTCGAGACTGTCCTTTAACCTCACCGTTACCGTATTTAACCGGTAAGTGACCTCGGGAAAATTTTTAGGTAACGGCGAAATGATCAGTGATTGCTGCGCGTTCTGGAGCTCAACAAATTCATTAAAGGTGAACGTGATCCGGCTCCCGGTGAAATTTCGGGTGGAATCGACCGGGGTGGCTTTTGCCAGCACGGGGGGCAATGAATCCCTCGGTCCGCCGGAAGGGGGAACGATATTGGCACATCCGGAACCGAGAGCCCCGATCTTGACCAGGAAAATAAGGGATATGAAAACGAGGAGGGAGTTCTTCATTCGGTGCCGTTCGCGGCTGCAAACTTAATCCCTTTCCACCTAAAGCGGCGGGCTGTTTTGGCCTTAAAACTGAAAACGATGTTAAGCCTGCGCCCTTTTCAGGTTTCCGGCTCGTCTTCCGTTTCCAACTCGTGCAGTGCCACCGCGAGGCGGTTGGTTTTAACAAAATTGCACCAGTGGCAATCCTCCTGGCCGCAGCCAATGTACAACTCCCGGTTCTGGATCTTTTCCCAGGTGGTCACGATCTGCTGGGTGACCGTGGCAATATCCGCCGGACTGATCACCAGTTTTTCCTTCCGGTAATTCTTTTTCTTATCGGGCTCGATGAAATCAAATTCAGTGCTGACGGCCTTCCAGTTCTTCTGCTCATAATTGTCCACAAGAATTTTATAGAATACGGCCTGTCTCCAGTAATCGCCCCCGCTGGGCTCTTTGCCGGAAGGCCCTTTTGTTTTGGGGATGGCCTTATCGGGGTCGCCGGTCTTGTAATCCACCACGTTCACCGACTTGCCGTCGAACTCCAGCTTATCCAGTTTCCCTTTCAGGGGCACGTTTTGGATCACCACGTTGCGGATATTCCGTTCGATAGCGACGATTTTATTGAAAGAACCGATATACTTTTCATAATAATTCTTCAGCACTTCCTGCCCGTATTCCAGCCTTCGTTCAAACTGTTCTTTGGTAAAACTTTCCCGGTGGCGGCGCATATACCATTCAAAATCCGCGATGAATTCGGTGAGCGGAGGAAAGGTTTCTTTGCCCCCGTCCTGCATTTTCCGGAACAACTGCTCCAGGGCATGGTGAACGGCCGAACCGAATTCTGTCGCTTCGTTTTTGGGAGAAGGGATCCGGATCAGGTTCCGGAAATAGAATTCCAGTGGGCATTTCAGGTAATTGTTCAGGGCTGTTACGTTCATGACGAATTTGTCGAGTACCCGGCCGATGAATTCCTCTTCGATCTTTTCGATCTCCGGTGCTTCGGGCGCGGTAAAACCCAGCGCCGCGAATTCCGCGGCCACATCGGGGTCAATGATCATTTTTTGAACCGGGAGATCATGTTTATCCTGTATTTCGGCGATGAACATCGAGGGTTCCAGTTCCTTCCCGTCGTTTTTGTATTTGCTGTATGAAATGAAAAGATGCTGCTCCGCGCGGGTCATCGCCACGTAAAACAGCCGCCGTAGTTCTTCCTCCTCATTCCCCGCCGACCCCGTGGCAAACAGGGTGTCCGGCAGTTTGTAACCTCCGCCGGGTTTTCTTTTCTTTTCCCAGTAGACCGCGTTGCACCCGGCCAGGAACACGTAGCCGAATTCAAGTCCCTTTGATCCGTGGGCCGTCATGAGGTTGATGCCCTTGTCGTGACCGGTTACCTGCACCAGGGGCAGTGAAATGGATTCCTTTTCCATCAGTTCGAATAGGCTTACCAGTTGTTGCAGACCGAGAAAAGGATCGCGCCGTGTTTCATCCTTTACAAAATCGAAGAGACCCGTGAGCACCTGTAACTGCCAGTGTTTGTCGGGACTGCGCATGACATGGGAAAGCACACCCGCTTCGCGGATGATGTTTTCAAACAATTGCTGCAAGGTTACGTTGGAGACATCGGCGATGAGTTTTTCCATGACCCGGGAGGCCCGTTTCATTCCTTCCGGAAGACCATTGCTGAAGAGATCCTTTGCGGGCGCGTTTGATTTTTCCACCAGCGACCGGCGGATGGAACCGACCCCGGCCTCGTAACGCTTTTCCGCCACTTCCAGCGAAAGTTTGGCGATCTCCAGGGGCGGGATGCCGAACCAGTCGAAGTGAAGTATCTCAAAAAGCATTTCATCCCCGCTGTATGGAATATCATGCTCCGACGCGAGATAACGGAGTACCAGCACCAGTTTTTTTCCCAGCGGCAATTCCAGGATGTTGAGGTGCCGTTTGCTGTACACCGGTATGTTGAGCAGCCGGAAAAAATGGGAAAGTTCTTCCCCGTATTTATTTTCCTTGTATATGATGCCGATATTTCCCGGGGCTACGCCCTGGGCCACGAGTTGCTGCACTTTTTTCACGATGCCAGTCATTTCCAAACGCTGCGTATCGTATTCCAGGATCAGGGGCGGATGGGTGAGGTGTTTAATATCCTCTTTCGACGAAATGAGTTCTTTGCTCAGATCGGGTAATTGTTTCACCAGTCTTTCCTCATTCCGGTCGATCAGTGATTTGGAGACATCGAGAATGGGCTGGGTGGAGCGGTAGTTTTCCGTAAGCACCACGGTGAACAGGTCCTTCTGGTAATTTCCGGCGAA
>CAYRHU010000074.1:0-17107 GCA_964424155.1 uncultured Chitinophaga sp. | reverse complement strand
CCGTCAAGCGTAAACTGAAAGTGGGCGACAAGATGGCCGGCCGCCACGGTAACAAAGGAATTGTAGCCAAGATCGTCCGTCAGGAAGATATGCCTTTCCTGGAAGATGGAACGCCGGTTGACATCGTCCTGAACCCGCTGGGGGTACCCAGCCGTATGAATCTCGGGCAGATTTACGAAACGATCCTGGGATGGACCGGTGAAAAGCTCGGGCTTAAATTCTCCACACCCATTTTCGACGGGGCTTCGGTGGACGAAATTGCCGAATACTGCAAACAGGCGGGCATTCCGATGTATGGTCATACCTACCTGTTTGATGGCGAAACCGGGGAGCGTTTCCATCAGAAGGCAACGGTGGGGATCATCTATGTGATCAAACTGCACCATATGGTGGATGACAAGATGCACGCTCGTTCGATTGGACCCTACAGTCTTATTACACAGCAGCCGCTGGGTGGTAAGGCGCAGTTTGGAGGCCAGCGTTTCGGTGAGATGGAGGTATGGGCGCTCGAAGCATACGGCGCTTCCAACATCCTGCAGGAGCTGCTCACCATCAAATCGGATGATATCATCGGACGGGCAAAGACCTATGAGTCGATCGTAAAAGGCGATAATGTGCCGAGGGCCGGTGTGCCGGAATCATTCAATGTACTGGTGCATGAACTGAGAGGATTGGGTCTTGACCTGAAATTTGAATAGACAGATACTGAGCCACCGGAGGATGACCGGAAGCTCTTTCGAACAAAAAAGGATTTTAATATACAGGCAACGAGCTCAGCGCTCGCAGCTATAAGCTAAAAGCTAATAAAATATGGCTATCAAAAAAGAGAATCGTCCCAAAGCAGGGTTTTCCAAGATCACCATCGGTCTGGCTTCGCCGGATACCATACTGGAAAGAAGCTATGGCGAGATCCTGAAACCGGAAACGATCAACTACCGTACCTACAAACCGGAAAGAGACGGTTTGTTCTGTGAGCGCATTTTCGGTCCCGTGAAGGATTATGAATGCGCCTGCGGTAAATACAAACGGATCCGTTATAAGGGGATCGTTTGCGACCGGTGCGGTGTGGAAGTGACGGAAAAGAAAGTGCGCCGGGAACGGATGGGTCATATCAAACTGGTTGTGCCCGTGGTGCATATCTGGTATTTTAAATCGCTCCCGAATAAAATCGGGTATCTCCTGGGCGTCAGTTCCAAGAAACTCGAGACGATCGTTTATTATGAAAGATATGTGGTGATCCAGCCGGGTATCCGGGTGGACAAAGGCCAGAACTACGGGGATCTACTCACCGAAGAGGAGTATCTCGATATCCTGGAAACTCTTCCCAAGGAGAACCAGTACCTTCCGGATGATGATCCGAACAAATTCATCGCCAAGATGGGCGCCGAAGCCGTGCATGATATGCTCGCCCGGATCGATCTGGACCAGTTGTCATTTGATCTCCGGAACGCTGCCGCCACCGAAACTTCGCAGCAGCGTAAAGCCGATGCCCTGAAGCGCCTGAGCGTGGTGGAAGCATTCCGCGATGCCAATACACGTATCACCAACCGTCCCGAGTGGATGGTCATGCAGTATATTCCTGTCATCCCGCCCGAACTTCGTCCGCTGGTTCCCCTGGATGGCGGCCGGTTCGCTTCGTCCGATCTGAACGATCTGTACCGCCGCGTGATCATCCGGAACAACCGTTTGAAGCGTTTGCTGGAGATCAAGGCGCCTGAGGTGATTCTGCGGAATGAAAAAAGAATGCTACAGGAAGCGGTTGACTCCCTGTTTGACAACAGCCGTAAATCGAACGCCGTAAAAGCGGAAGGTGGAAGAGCCCTGAAATCACTGAGCGATGTTTTGAAAGGGAAGCAGGGTCGTTTCCGCCAGAACCTGCTGGGTAAAAGGGTGGACTATTCCGGCCGGTCTGTAATCGTGGTGGGTCCTGAACTCAAACTCCATGAATGCGGATTACCCAAGGATATGGCGGCCGAGTTGTTTAAGCCGTTCATCATTCGCAAACTGATCGAAAGAGGTATCGTTAAAACCGTTAAATCCGCCCGTAAGCTGGTCGATAAGAAAGAGGCGGTGGTTTGGGATATCCTGGAAAATATTCTGAAAGGACATCCGGTGATGCTGAACCGTGCCCCGACCCTGCACCGTTTGTCCATCCAGGCCTTTCAGCCGAAACTGATCGAGGGTAAGGCGATCCAGCTTCACCCCCTGGTAACAACTGCCTTTAACGCTGACTTCGACGGCGACCAGATGGCCGTGCATGTGCCGCTCAGCCATGCAGCGATCCTGGAAACACAATTGCTGATGCTCGCATCGCACAATATCCTCAACCCCCAGAATGGTACGCCGATCACCCTGCCCTCGCAGGACATGGTTCTCGGTCTGTATTATATCACCAAGGGTAAAAAGACGACGGCCACGGAATCGGTTCGCGGGGAAGGCAAATTCTTCTATTCAAGTGAAGAGGTCATCATTGCCTATAATGAGGGGGTAGTGGACCTGCATGCCTGGATCAAGGTGAAAACGAATATACGCAACGCGGACGGTCTGCTGGAACACAAACTGATCGAAACAACAGTGGGCCGCGTGCTGTTCAACCAGTATGTACCCGCGGAAGTCGGATTTGTAAATGCCCTGCTGACCAAAAAGAATCTGAGGGAGATCATCGGGGATATCATCCGGATCACCAATATTCCGAAAACGGCGAAGTTCCTGGATGACATCAAACAACTGGGCTTCCGTACCGCTTTCCAGGGCGGGCTGTCTTTCAACATCAACGACCTGATCATTCCCGATATCAAGGAAGAATTACTGGAAAATGCCAAGGGTGAAGTGGACGAAGTGTGGGAAAGCTACAATATGGGTCTGATCACCAATAACGAACGCTATAACCAGATCGTGGATATCTGGAGCCGGGTGGATACCCGTATTACGGAAACGCTGATCCGGGAGCTGAGCAGCGATAAGCAGGGATTCAACTCTGTTTATATGATGCTTGACTCCGGTGCGAGGGGCTCCAAACAGCAGATCAAGCAGCTGGCAGGTATCCGGGGACTGATGGCCAAGCCCCGGAAATCCGGTTCCACAGGATCCGAAATCATCGAGAACCCGATCCTTTCCAATTTCAAGGGCGGTCTGAACGTACTGGACTACTTCATTTCCACGCACGGTGCGCGTAAGGGTCTGGCCGATACGGCTTTGAAGACGGCCGATGCCGGCTACCTGACCCGTCGTTTGGTGGATGTGGCCCAGGATGTCGTTATTACGGAAGAAGATTGCGGAACGCTTCGGGGCATTGCCACCTCCGCGCTGAAAGATAATGAGGACATCATCGAACCGCTGTCCGACAGGATCGCCGGCCGTACTTCATTGCATGATGTATACGACCCCGTTTCTGATAACCTGATCATTTCAGCCGGTGATGAAATCACTGCCGACCTGGCGAAAAAGATCGAAGAGGCGGGTATTGAAACGGTCGAGATCCGCTCGGTGCTTACCTGCGAAAGCAAGCGGGGAGTTTGCGTAAAATGTTATGGTAAGAACCTGGCAAGCGGCAACCTGGCACAGAAAGGAGACGCGGTTGGTATCATTGCCGCCCAGTCGATCGGGGAGCCGGGTACCCAGCTTACCCTGCGTACTTTCCACGTGGGTGGTGTCGCGGGATCCGCATCCGTGGAATCCACACTGATAGCAAAATTCGACGGCAATATCCAGTTCGACGGGTTGCGTACCGTGAGCATCACCAATAATGAAGGTGAGAAATCGCAGGTGGTGATCGGGCGAACCGGTGAGGTACGTATCATCGATACCAAGAATGACCGCCTGATGATCACCAACAATATTCCCTATGGCGCGACCCTGAACGTGAAAGACGGTCAGAAAGTGAACAAAGGGGATGTGATCTGTTCATGGGATCCTTTCAACAATGTGATCATGGCCGAGATCGACGGTACGGTGAAGTTTGATAACGTGATCGAGGGTATTACCTATCGGGAAGAAGCGGATGAACAGACGGGACACCGCGAGAAAGTGGTGATCGAGACCAAGGACAAGACCCGGATCCCCTCTATTATTGTACAGGGCAAGGAGAATAAATCATACAACCTTCCCACCGGAAGCCATATCATCATGGAGGAAGGCGATGAGGTGAAGGCCGGCCAGGTGATCGTTAAAATCCCGAGGGTGCTGGGTAAACTCCGGGATATCACCGGGGGTCTGCCCCGCGTTACGGAACTCTTTGAGGCCCGGAACCCGAGCAACCCTGCCGTGGTTTCGGAGATTGACGGGGTAGTGATCATGGGCGCTGTAAAGAGAGGTAACCGGGAGATCATCATCGAAGCGAAGGATGGGGTACAGAAGAAATACCTGGTACCGCTGACCCGCCAGATCCTGGCGCAGGACGGTGACTTTGTGAAAGCGGGCGCCTCCCTGAGCGACGGTCAGATTGCTCCATTCGATATTCTGTCCATCAAGGGTCCATTTGCCGTTCAGGAATATGTGGTGAATGAGATCCAGGAAGTGTATCGTTTGCAGGGTGTAAAGATCAACGACAAGCACATTGAGGTAATCGTACGCCAGATGATGCGCAAAGTCAACATCGTGGATCCGGGTGATACGAGATTTCTCGAGGATGACCTGGTGGACAAATTCGAATTCGTAGAAGAGAATGACTTCATATTTGATAAGAAGGTGGTTACCGAGGTAGGCGACAGCACCAGGCTGCGTGCCGGCCAGATTGTCAGCCTGCGTGAGGTAAGGGAAGAGAATTCCGTGCTACGCCGCAACGATAAGAAACTGGTGGAATTCCGCGACGCAAAACCGGCCACTTCTTCGCCGACCCTGCTGGGTATCACGAAAGCGTCGCTGGGTGTACAGAGCTGGATATCGGCCGCCTCGTTCCAGGAAACGACAAAAGTATTGTCTTCTGCTGCCATCAACGGTAAGACGGATGACATGCTCGGTCTGAAGGAAAATGTGATCACGGGTCACCCGATCCCGGCCGGTACCGGTCTGAGGGAATTCGAGAATATCATCGTGGGAAGCAAAGAGGAATATGAACTTTTGCAGACCACCCGCGAAGTGATGGCATTCGACGAAGAAGAATGATAGGGGTGAATAGTGAATGGTGAATAGTAGATAAATAGCTTGCCGGGATAGATCATATTGAGGAGTAAGTGGAAACTTACTCCTTTTTTAGTTCCAACTTTATAGCCAATATCGTCCCCCATTCACTATTCACCATTCACCATTGACCAAACGCCTGTTAACTGTTTCCTAAAGTGAATTGAATCATTATATTTGCCAGCTTATTCGTTTTTACTTTGCAAAAAAAGGCCTGATGCTGAGAGGATTATTAATTTGGAATGTGATACTGACCCTGGCAGCGGGGTTTTTACTTGTTAACTATTTCGGATCAACGGGTAATAAGAAGGCTTCCGGAAAAATTACCGGTTCCGACAGCCTGAAAAGCGACGGGCAATTCCGGATGGCCTATTTTGAAATGGATTCGGTAGCGGCCAATTTCGATATGGTGAAGGAAGTCAAGGCGGAACTGACAAAAAAGGAGGAGGAAATCAACCGGGAGATGGACGGAATGGGTAAAAATTTTCAGCAGAGATACCTTTATTATCAGAACCAGGCCAAAAACGGATCCCTTACGCAGGAGCAGTCTGACGCGGCCAGCCTGGAGCTTAAAAAAATGGATGACGATATGAAGGCCCGCAAATCACAGCTCGACCAGGAATACAACGACCTCATGGTTCGCCGGCAGAACGAGATCAAAACAAAGATCGAGGCCTTTCTGAAAGATTACAACAAGACCCGGAACTTCTCTTATATCATTTCCTACGAGCAGGGACTATTTTATTATAGGGATACGGCCTATAACATTACCAGCGACGTAGTGAAGGGATTGAACCAGTTGTACAAGCCCTCCAAGAACAAATAAGGTACTTCCGGGTTTCCCGGTCGGCCCCTGCCTGTACGATCCTGCCAAATTATCGTTTACTTTGGGGTATGGATGATTTCAAAAAACTTTTTAATTCTTTTTCGGCCCTCCGGGTGGGCATTATCGGCGATGTGATGCTCGATACCTATATGTGGGGGAAAGTGGAGCGTATCTCGCCGGAGGCGCCTGTTCCGGTTGTTTCGCTCAACAAAAAGGAGTACCGCATCGGTGGTGCCGGGAATGTGGCGCTCAATTGCCAATCGCTTGGCGCCGATGTGAACATCCTGTCCGTTACCGGTAATGATACGGATGGGATATTGCTTGCAGAGTTGTTCGAAAGCAACGGAATAGGCACGGCGTACCTGGTAAAAAGTCACAACCGGCAAACCACGAGTAAGACCCGTATCATCAGCCGCAACCAGCAGATGATGCGGCTGGATGATGAGATCACCGATCCCCTGAACGAACAGGATGAGGCCCGGTTGCTGGAACAGGTGAGAAATTTTATTGCCAGTGAAGACCCCGATATTATCATTTTTGAGGATTATAATAAAGGCGTACTAACCCCCCGCCTCATTCATGAAGCGATCGAATTGTGCAGGAAGGCGGGAGTGATTACCGCCGTTGATCCGAAGAGGAAAAATTTCTTCAGTTACCTTCACACCGACATATTCAAACCTAACCTCAAAGAGGTCAAGGAAGCGTTGAACCTGCTCGCGGATAATGTTTCATTACCACTCCTGGAAAAAATACACAGCAAGCTGCATCAACAGCTGCAACACCGGATATCGCTGATCACGTTATCCGAAAAGGGTGTTTTTTATGAATCAAACGGCAAGTCGGCTGTGATCCCGTCTCACCTCCGAAATATTGCCGATGTTTCGGGGGCGGGGGATACGGTGATCGCCGTGGCCGCACTGGTATATGCCGCCACTAAAAATATTCACCTGATGGCGGAGATCGCCAATATCGCAGGCGGGTTGGTTTGCGAAGAAGTAGGTACAGCCACGGTTTCGAAGGAAAAACTGCTTCAGGAGTGTGAGTTACTTCTGTCCTGACGCTTTACCCAGATCAGTCATCGTCTTGTCCAGCATCCCCGCAAAATCGACCAGCACTTCAAAAGCGATTTTCACGAGCGCAAATACCAGTATAAAGACCTTTCCCAGTCCCAGGCTGAGAAACATACTGCCCAGGATTACCGTAAACTGCTGGATAATCACCCTTCCGTAAGGCTGGAACATCAGCTTCATCATCGACACTTTTTTATACTCTTCCCTGTACAAAAAGGGAATAAGGTCCCTTGCCAGGTAGCTGATCACAAACCCGCCCAGCATCCAGGCAATATCCTGATTGATGTATTCCCAGAAATGGAAAAAGAAATGCATCGGCCCGCTGCCCCGTGGGGTAATACCGGCAACCTGGGAAAAAATAGTGGTTTGTACGGCCGCAAAAATGCCGAAATGAAAGATGAAAAAGAGAATGAAAACGATCCCGCTTTGCTGAGAAGTCTGAGCCTGGTTATACCAGGTGTCCCTTCCTTTATAGAGCGTGGCGATTATGAGTTTTAAAACGGTAAGGATACCCACGATCAGGGTTTCCATGGCATAAACCGTAAATGCTTCCACCGGGTTCCAACCGAGAAACCACACCCCGTAAACCGGGATGAGGTTGGCAATGATGATCAGCCAGTCTTCTTTTTTCAGTTCTTTTTTAATAATCTTATTGTTCATTTCTGCTATAAAGGATTCGCCCCTAAAATAGTTAAATTCGCATTCTGAACAGGACTAATTAAATGCATTCACCCCTTTTTAAAATCCTGGTACACGGTGGCGCCGGTACCATTCTCCGTAGATCGCTCACCGCCAGCCTGGAAACTGATTACCGCAACGGCTTATCGGAAGCATTACAGGCAGGATACAGTATCCTGGACAGGAACGGTACGGCCATGGAAGCCGTGCTTGCCGCCACCCGGTCGCTCGAGGACAATATACTTTTCAACGCGGGCCGGGGCGCCGTGTTTACTAAGGACGGCAGGCAGGAAATGGATGCATCGGTCATGGACGGAAGAACCCTGGGGGCCGGGGCAGTGACCGGTGTAAGCAATATACGGAACCCGGTCGATCTCGCTTATGCGGTGATGACCCAAAGCGAGCATGTGATGCTGAGCGGAGCGGGCGCCATGGAATTTGCCCGTCTGCACGGGCTGGCTACCGAACCCGATAGCTATTTCTTTTCTCAATTCCGCTATGATCAATGGAAACAGATGCAGGATTCGGATACGACTGCGCTGGACCACTCCGTGCAGACTGGTGAAAGAAAATTCGGCACGGTGGGCGCGGTGGCCCTGGATAAGGAAGGTAATATTGCAGCGGCCACCAGCACCGGGGGAATGACGAATAAGCGATACGGAAGGATTGGCGACAGCCCGGTCATCGGGGCGGGCACTTATGCCAATAACCGGACCTGTGCCATCAGTTGTACAGGGCACGGGGAGCCGTTCATCAGGGCGGTGACAGCCTATGATGTAAGCTGCCTGATGGAGTATAAAGGTCTGACCCTCGAGGAGGCCATGCATGTGGTGGTGCATGATAAACTGCTTAAACTGGACGGGGAAGGGGGTATGATTGGTATTGACGCGAAAGGTAACGCGGCCATGCTGTTTAACAGCGAAGGCATGTACCGGGGTATAAAAGGCAGTGACGGAACCGAGCAAACAGCGATCTACAAATAGTCTATGACGAAATATGCCGTAATTGTAGCCGGGGGTAGGGGGAACCGAATGGGCGGGAATCTGCCCAAGCAATTCATGCTGCTGAAAGGGAAACCGGTGCTTTATTATACGCTGAAAACATTCCTGGAGGCATACGATGACCTCAACATTATTCTTGTTCTTCCGGTCGATTATACCGATTTGGGACAGGAGATCATCGATGGATTCTTTGAGAAAGAACGGATCCGGATTACGGCGGGCGGGGAAACACGGTTTCAGTCCGTCAAAAACGGTCTGGCACTGATCGGGGATGAGTCCATCGTTTTTGTTCATGACGCCGTGCGCTGCCTGCTGACCAAAGACCTGATCCATCGCTGCTATCAACAGGCGGCGGAAACCGGAACCGCCATACCCGTTATACCTTCAGCAGACAGTATCCGCCTGCTAAACGAGGAAGGGAATGAAGCGCTGGACAGAAGCCGGGTGATGCTGGTCCAAACACCCCAGACTTTTCACAGCAGGATCCTTTTGCCTGCCTTCCAGATCGATTACAAGGATAAGTTTACGGATGAAGCCACGGTGGTGGAAGCATACGGAATGAAAGTGTCACTGGTGAAAGGAGAGGAGAACAATATCAAGATCACCAGGCCGGTGGATCTGCTGGTGGCGGAAAGATTGATTGGTTGATTAGTTAATTAGTTAATTGGTTGATTGGTTAATTAGGCTTTCAGACCTGAGATTTCCCTGATTACTCGAAATGACAATTTTTACTTAGAGGGAGAACTTGGTTTATTGAATTATCGAATAGTGAATGGGTTTTATCGGGCTTGCAGAAGTGTAATTTTCTTTATTATTTCAAAATGATCCGGTTTACCGTAAACTCAACCGTTTTGCATCCTTGTTGATTGATATTTACAAACCCGTCACACACTGGAACCGAGTACCAATTTCCCAATCAACCAATTAACTAATTAACCACCCCCCTTCATCCATTTCAAAAAGAAAGGCAGCCGGTTGAATTTTAAAAAGGGATACGGTTCATTCACGGCACCGAAGCCCTGGTAAAATGCAGCCAGTCCCGGCAGATCCGAACCTTCAAAGTCAAGTGTCAGGTCTTTCCCGGCGTTTTCTTTGATAAAAGCATCGATCAGGGCGTGTGAGGCCCCGGTGTAACGGCTTTCGGGATGATTGCCCACCAGGATATAATAGGCCCGGCGGTGTGAAAAGAAAAATATGCAGGAAGCCAGCAGCGATTCATTTTGCACAACTCCGTAAGCGGCCGTCATGTTTCTGTTGGTGAGTTCCCGGTAAAGCGTTTTGAACCGGCGAAGGTTATCCGAAATGTGTTTCGATGTTTCCCTGATCTGCGACAGCGCCAGTTGTATTACTTGCTCGGCACTGATATTTTTCCTGAGGAGGCAACCCGCATCAGCCGCTTTTTTGATATTCCGTCGGGTGTTCTCACTGTAATTCTTCCGGATCTCATCATAAGAATGCTGAAGAGGGAGTATATAATTGTTCCGCCTGGCGCTAATTTCCCCGGGCGCGTCATCCAGGTTATGGCTGTTGAGCGATAATTCGATCAGTTTGAATGCAGGGGGGATGGAATGGATGAATTCTGCCGTTAACGGACCGGGCTGTTGCCTGCCGAAAACACCCAGTTGCGCGGTGAGGAAAGGTTGGTAAACATAGCGTATACCGAATTTTCGGTTCCAGGGCAAAGGCATCACATAATCATAATCGTCCTGCACCAGCGCGTCCCAGTTGCGGGCCATATGATCCAGGTAAAAGGAGTAAGCATAGATCCGTCCGTTGATGGCGGTATCAATGCACCGGTCCCATTTTTCCCTGTCGATCTCCGTATGCCTTATGAATCGTATGCCGTTTCCTTCTTTCATCAGAAATCGAGGTTACGGTCGAATTTACGGAAGCTGAAATTGGAAATATCGATGGAAAAAGAGATCTTTTTCCAGAAACGGTTCTTTTTCTCCGAGGTGGACTGGATATAATCCTTATAAACTGAACTGTATAAGAGGGGGATATAGATATTGACGGTTTCTTTCAGTATGGGGATCTGAATACCCGCGTCGAACAGGAATCTGTCCGCTTCCGAATCCTGTTTCCAGGCTTCTGCCTGTGTTCCGATATCCAGGAATAATTTAAGCGGGATCTTTACCGGCAGCATGGAAAGGGGATTGATGGCCGAAGGAATGGTGGTGGCCAGGTTCAGGGCCATTAGCCAGTCATCCGTTTTTCCGACTTTATCGGCCAGCAGGTCGGTTCGTACCTTAAAGGCTCCGTCGCGTACCATGATCTGCTGGCTGGCCAGGCCTTCAAATTTATTTCTCCCCATGAAGTAATCACTATACGTGTAATCCTCATAGCCCTTCGCACCGGTCATATTGAGATGGTAACGGTCCGTGGCGAATTGTTTCGTGAAGGTTTTGGCACTGGTATAAAAGAATTTCCCGGCAAATACGCGCAGATCGAATCCGCCTCCTTTGGGATAGTTGAAGAAATAATTACCGGTGAAAGCGGTGCGGATAAAATAATCACCGAGTTCTAACTTAAGTTCCCCGCGGTAGGGGTACAGTACCCTGTTGTTTTCGATGACCAGGCGCAGTTGTTGCAAAGCCCGGTCCCGGTCGGTTTTCCTGTACCGGGTGGCAATGGAGGTATCCGGTCCGCTGATCACCGTATCCCGGTAAAATCCAAGCCCCTCTTCCCTGATCAGGAAGGATTTGAACTGTATGAAACGGTTGAATGTGCTCCGGGCGTTTTTTTCTTTTAATGTGAACTTGATACCGGGAACGATCTTGGTGAATCCGAGGTGTACTTTTTCCCCGTCCATGCCGGTGTATTCATCCGCCGTAAATGCGGCTCCATTGACTCCCCATTCAATTTTACGGAAAATATTTTTGGGGTAGAAACTGTGATAGATAAAACCGAGTCCGGTCATGCGTTTGGAGCCGGTGGCATACATCGGCGCCAGCAGGAATTGCACCCGGGAGGGAGGGAATTTCATATTGGTGACAAACCCGCCCGCCATGATTTTGTCGTAGCTGTTACCACCCAATGCGGGTCCGATAAGCAAAAGATCCCTGGTCGGTTTCTTTCCATATTGCCGCAACGACTTGAAATCGAACAGGAATGCAGTTTTTGTCCCCGTTCTTTCCTGGTTCGGAAGGGTGCCGGTTTTATGGAGCCAGGCGAATTCCGCTTCCAGGGTCCGGCCGCTGACATCTTCCATCACTTTTCTGAAATCCTGCGGCTGGGGATGCCTGAACTGCCATCGGCGGTAATATTCCTGCATGGCCTTATGGAATGTTCCGGAGCCCAGTTGTTGTTCAAGGAAGCGCATCCATTCCGCAGTCTTGTAATAAGCCACCAGGCCATAATTAACGGCACTGAATTGTTCCGAGGCGGTTTCAATGGGCTGGTCCTTTTTTTCTGTGGCCTGTGTTTCAAAAAGCAGCTGGTCCATTTTAGTCCTTTCGCCGTAGTGCGTTGTTTCATACAACGCCTCGTAATAACTGTTCAGGCCCTCATCCATCCAGGGATGATCGCGTTCATTGCTGGCCAGGATGCCATAGAACCAGTTATGACCGACCTCGTGTGCAATGACCAGGTCCAGCGATTTCTTATCCTGTACCGGCGAGATAACCGTGATACCGGGATATTCCATACCACCGCCAAAACTCTCCGGTCCCTGTACGACACTTACAGTCGAGTGGGGGTATTCTCCGATCATGGCGGAATAATACCGAACGGCCCTTTTTGCGTAATGCAGGCTCTGCCCCCAGGTTTCTTTTTCAACGGGGGTGTAAAAACTATGAACGTTTATCGTTTTGCCGGAGGGGAGGAGACAGGTGTCCGAATTCACGATAAACCGTTTGTCGGCAAACCAGGCGAAATCATGAATATTGTTTTGAAGGAATCGCAGTGTCTTGGTTTCTTTTTCTGATTCAGGATAGACCTGGTAGGTGGCTTTGAACTGACCGGCAATATTTTTTTCCTTTTGTTTGAGCGGTTCCCAGTGAAAGGCTGATCTTGATTTCAGCCACTCTGTTTCCCCGGCACCCTGCAATTCCCCGGTGGCGGCCACCACATAGTTTTTCGGAACGGTGATGCGAACATCAAAACTTCCGAATTCGCTGTAAAATTCTCCCTGGTCCAGGTAGGTCATCGGGTGCCAGCCCTTACTGTCGTATACGGCAGGTTTGGGATACCACTGGGTGGCCTGGTAACTCTGCCCTTCGTGTCCTCCGCGTGAAAAATTATAAGGGAGCCTGACATGAAACGGGGTGCTGATCCCGATTTTTCCACCGGGCGGAAGGGGCGCGGGCAGGATCAATTTAACGATGTCGATATGCTCCGGGTGATCTTCCGTTGCCGCCGTAATATTGTTTACTTTAAAATCCAGTTTGTTCAGGTATCCCTTTTCCTCTTTGGAGGAGAAATAAAATCGGGTGCTCCCGTTTTCGAGCGACTGGTCGGTAAATGCCGTCTTGTCATTTTTATAGGCATTGGGCCAGCAATGAAACCAGATGAAATGAAGGGTGTCGGGGGAGTTGTTGATATATTCGATTTTCTCAAAACCATCCAGGCTGTGGTCCCTGTCATTCAGGGTGACATCGATCTGGTAATTGACCTGCTGCTGCCAGTACCCGGTTTGACCCTGCGCTATTAAGGAGGAGAGTAAAAAGAAAAAAAGCAGTGATTTCTTCAATGGGATATAGTTTATCAAAAATAGCGGAATATTTCCCAACCTCCAACCTCCGGGCTGCCTGATGCAAGGCTGCAGGGCTGTATGGCCGATTTGAAAGTCAACGCATGCGTTGACTCTACTTCCCCTTGCCCTTGAATAAAATCCTCAGAGTATGAATCATGATCTTAATATCCAGCGCCAGCGAGATGTTTTCAATGTAGATGAGATCGAATTTGCTCCGCTCGATCATTTCATCCACGTTCTCGGCGTATCCGAACTGCACCATACCCCAGCTGGTGAGTCCCGGTTTTACTTTAAGCAGGTATTTGTAGTAGGGAAAATGGGCGATGATCTGGTCGATATAAAACCGCCGTTCGGGTCTCGGACCCACGAGACTCATCTCGCCCTTCAGGATATTCCAAAGCTGGGGCAATTCATCGATCCGCCATTTGCGCATGATACGGCCCCATTTGGTGATCCGCGGATCGTTGGAGGAAGACAGCAAAGGGCCGTTTTTTTCGGCATCAGCCACCATGGATCTGAATTTATAAAGGCGGAAAGGTTTTCCCTTATAGCCGATTCTTTCCTGTGAGAACATAACCGGTCCCGCGGATGTGATTTTTACCCGTATCGCGGCATACAACATAAGTGGAGACAGGAGGATAAGCCCGAAAAGGGCAATGCTTACATCCAGGAGACGTTTTATATTCTGCTGCCATTGCGGCATCAGCCCCGTATGCAGGTCGATAAGCGGGGCTCCCATCACATTACTGGTTTTAACGGAACCCGAAAGGATGTCCAGTGTGTCGGGCAGGATCTTAACCTCCACATCCTTTTCACTGAGCCGTTTGATCATCTCATCAAGGAGCTGGTGTTCCTTTTTTTCAATAGCCAGTACTACCAGTTTAATATGATGCCGGCTGATTAGCGTTTCCAGTTCTTCCAGTCCGCCCAGGCGGGGAAGCGTTTTATATATCCCGTTCTTGCCTTCCTCGCCGGTAACGATCTGACCCGTATAACGGTACCCGCTGTCGCGGAGACTTTTCTCCGTTTCCCGGTAGATCCGGGCGGCTGCATCGGGACCGCCGATCAGCAGGGTATTGAAGCTGACCTTTCCCTTCAGCAATTGCTGTTTAACCCGGTTCAGGATGATCCACCGGCCAGTGAATGTGAAGACTAGATGCAACAGGAAGAGCAGGGTGAAGCCTGAGTAATAATAGGAATAATCATTTTTCACATCGTCGAGCAGCAGGGCGAAAAACAGGACGATGCTCCCAAGCAGGCTGCATATAAATGTGCTGGTGAATTCAAACAGTCTTGATTTTTTGTAGAGGGAATGATAGGAACCGGCAATCGTGTAGAGGATCAGCCAGCCCAGCGGGATGAATACGATACCCATCCAGAATTTAGCATCTGTTTGAAGTGCGCCGTTTTCTATAACCGGCTGGTTCAGCATCCCTCTTCGAACAAAGAAGAATAAAGCCCAGGCAAGGGAAGCGGTCAGGAAATCGGTTACCGCGTACCAGGCAATCGGTATTTTGGTTGTGCCCTTCATTAACGGGTTATGACATTGTTCCCGATTTTTTCCAGTATCTGGTGAGCCACGTCCATGGCCATAAAACCGTCCACTTCGGAAACAGGCGTTCGGGTATTGTGCTCAATGGCATATTTAAAAGCCGACAATTCCTCTTTTATGGCATTCACTTCCGGAACCGGCGGACTGGCCATGGCGATGGTTTTTTTACCGGTTGGCGTTTCGATATCAAAGGCGAAAACATTGGAATCCTGCGGTTCCTTAAGTTTAATGATCTCTGTTTTCTTATTAAGGAAGTCGATACCGATATAGGAATCTTTCTGGAACAGGCGGATCTTTCTCATTTTTTTCATCGAGATCCGGCTGCTGGTCAGGTTGGCTACGCACCCGTTGTTGAATTCGATACGGACATTCGCGATATCGGGGGTATCGGTCATAACGCCGACACCGCTGGCCGAGATGCTTTTTACATCGCTTTTCACAATGCTCAGGATGATATCGATATCATGGATCATCAGGTCCAGGATCACGCTGACTTCCGTGCCGCGGGGATTGAATTGCGCCAGCCGGTGTACTTCAATAAACATGGGGTTGAGCTGAAGGTCCCGGATAGCCAGGAAGGCGGGGTTGAATCGTTCCACATGTCCCACCTGGAGCTTCACACCCGATTCGGCCACCAGGTTCACCAGCTGGCGGGCTTCCTCCATGGTATTGGCCAGTGGCTTTTCCACGAAAATATGCCTCCCTTTTTTGATTGCTTTTTCCGCCCACTCGAAATGATATGTCGTGGGGGCCACCACATCGATGGCATCGCAGGCTTCGATCAGGGCGTCGGGATCCAAAAAACGGGCGATCTGGTATTTTTCAGAAACGGCACTGGCGGTATCGTCGTTTGGATCAAAAAATCCAACGATCTCGGTTTCCGGGATCTCCTTCCAGTTATTGAGATGAAATTTCCCGAGATGACCCACCCCAAAAACGCCTATCTTGAGCATAGTAAACAATTAATGCTCAAAGATAAACATTGAGGCGGGAGAAGCCGGGGAATTATGCCCCGGGAGTAACGTTCAACAAGGTGGAACGGGTGATATAGGAAGGGTGATAAATGAAGAGTAAGCTTCCGCCTTTTATGTTGTTAATGATTTCACGGGTATCCTGCGCCGGAACCGCCGGGCAGCCATGACTGCGGCCGATCCATCCACGGGTACGGGCCAGCGATTCATTCACATAAGCTGCGCCATGTATTACGATCCCTCTCCTGTACGCATTGTCGTTGATGCCTCTTTCCACGCCATCCAGTTTTAATGAGTAGCCGTTACCGCCCTGGTAGGTTTCACGGGTGATATAAAAACCGGGGCTGCTCATATGCGTTGCATGCTTATTGGAGAAGTTAACAGCGTACTGAAGACCTGAATTCTGACCGTGGGATACCAGTGTTTGAAAAAGAACCCTGTAGTTCTTCATGTCCAGTATGAACATCCTTTTCTCGGAACTGGGTAGACTGAAATCGATGATGGAAATAATGGAATCGTTCAGGAGACGTCCTTCTTCGAGCAGGCGGTCAAACCCTTTTTTGGCATAAGCGAAGGCTTCCTGGCTCAGTCCTTTGAAACGGAGTTGCAGGCTGTCGTAAACGGATCGGGATGCCGGCCCGTCGGGATTCAACTGCAATGAATCTGCCGGTAAGGTGGCCGTTGAACCCGGAACGGGATCACTGAACCGGTTGCCGGCCGCCGATTTGGCGAACGCGAAACTGAGATGAAAAAGTCCGATGAAAATGGAAGACACGAAAAGATAAACCGCTCTGAGTTGGTTCTTCATGCTACTAAATTTTTGCTTTAACCTTTACCAAAAACTGTTGTACTATAAGACGCAGAAACCAGCATAAGATTGCATGGAAACACTTAACCCGGATCAATAATAATGTCTGTAGTTTGTAAGGTGTTGATAACGGGAATTTGTTTTTAGAAATCCTTAACAATTTCGGTTCGGAAACACGCTTTACATGCAATTAGATTCCCTGTTATTGTGCCGATTGAACCGGATTATAGGATCTGTGGTATATCCCTTGTAAAATGAGTTGTCCAACTCGCTTTGTATAATATAGACATAGTGAGGCATAAATGAAAAAACCCCGGTTTACAACCAGGGCTTTATGCGGACCGGACGGGACTCGAACCCGCGACCTCCGCCGTGACAGGGCGGCATTCT
>CAYRHU010000073.1:4665-18115 GCA_964424155.1 uncultured Chitinophaga sp. | reverse complement strand
AGGCAAAATGAAATGATTCCGGCGGATCTGTTCTGCATGCTGCTCCTTTTCGTCCGGAAAGTTACAGCAGACTGGCAATATTGGAATCGTTTTGAGCTAACCCAAAGTCTTTTAACGTGTTAATATTCCGGTCGCTGTGAAAAAAACTGTAGCTGAAGGCTTATCTTTGCATCCCTTCCGGATCCCCTGTCAGGGAAAAGGGAATGGCCCTCCCCTGCCAATATGACCTGTGAGGGTTTATAGCACCGTTTTTGACCAGTTTTGAAATCGCTTAATTCTAATCAACCTTACCATGCTTGGTTTTATCTCCAAAATATTCGGTGGCAGCAAATCGGAAAAGGATGTAAAAAAGATCGAACCGTATGTTGACCGCATCAACAAACATTTCTCCGCTTACCAGTCTATCAGCAATGATGAACTAAGAAACAAAACGCTGGAGTTTCGTGCGCGGATCAAAGAGCATCTAACTGATATCGACGCGGAGATCGCGGATAAAAATGCCGCCGCGGAAGCGCTGCCCTTTAACGACCTGATGGGAAAGGATGCCATTTACCAGGAAGTGGACAAACTCAAAAAAGAGCGGGACAAGAAGATTGAAGAGATCCTGGAAGAGCTTTTACCGGAAGCCTTCGCCGTGGTAAAAGAGACCGCGCGCCGTTTCAAGGAGAACACGGAAATGACCGCCACCGCAACGGAACTCGACAGGGATCTGAGCGTAAAAAAGGACTATGTAACCATTAACGGAGATAAATCCGTTTTCAAAAATTCCTGGACGGCCGCCGGCGGACAGGTAACCTGGAACATGGTCCACTACGACGTTCAGTTGATCGGGGGCGTGGTGCTTCACCAGGGAAAGATCGCCGAGATGGCGACGGGTGAGGGAAAGACCCTTGTTTCCACCCTTCCCTCCTATCTCAACGCCCTGGCGGGAGAAGGGGTGCATATCGTAACCGTTAACGACTACCTGGCCCGGCGCGACCAGGAGTGGAACGGTCCCATTTTTGAATGGCTGGGGCTTAAAGTGGATTGCATCGACAAGCACCAGCCCAACAGCGAGGAAAGAAGAAAGGCTTATCTCGCCGACATCACCTACGGCACCAATAACGAATTCGGATTTGATTACCTGCGCGACAACATGGTGCATACGGCCGAAGAAATGGTGCAACGCAAGCATCATTTCGCCATGGTGGATGAGGTGGACTCGGTACTGATCGACGATGCCCGTACCCCCCTGATCATTTCCGGTCCCGTGCCCAAAGGGGAAGACCAGCAGTTCCATATTCATAAACCCCGGGTGCTTCAACTGGTGCAGGAGCAGGAGCGCATAATCCGCAATAACCTGAATGAGGCCAAGAAAAAATTTGCCGATGGGGATGATGACCCCAAAAGCGGGGGTCTTTACCTATTCAGGGCTTTCCGCGGTCTGCCCAAATACGGACCCCTGATCAAATTCCTCAGTGAGGCGGGTATTAAGGTAAAAATGCAGAAAGCGGAGAACTATTACCTGCAGGACCAGCAGCGCAACATGCATATCGTAGATGAGGAACTGCTGTTTCATATCGATGAAAAAAACAATTCGGTTGAACTCACCGATAAGGGACTTGCCATGATCACTAAAACGGGGGAAGACCCCGATTTCTTCGTACTCCCCGACATCGGCGTCAAACTCGCCGAGATCGAAAAAAGCACGCTGGCTGCCGAGGAGAAACTCCAGCAAAAAGAATCGGTGCTGAATGATTATGCCCAGAAGGCGGACCGTATCCATACCGTACAACAATTACTGAAAGCCTATACCCTGTTTGACAAAGATGTGGAGTACGTGGTGATGGACGGAGCCATCAAAATCGTGGATGAACAAACGGGTCGTATCCTCGACGGCCGCCGTTATTCCGACGGTTTGCACCAGGCCATTGAAGCCAAAGAAAATGTGAAGATCGAAGCGGCAACACAGACCTATGCCACCGTAACGCTGCAGAATTACTTCCGGATGTATCACAAACTGGCCGGGATGACCGGTACCGCGGAAACAGAAGCCGCGGAGCTGTGGAGCATTTACAAACTGGATGTGGTGACTATTCCCACCAACATCCCGATGATACGGAACGACAAGCAGGACCTGGTATATAAAACAAAGAGGGAAAAGTATAAGTCGGTTATTGATGAAATTGAAGCACTGCGTAATGCCGGGAGGCCCTGCCTGGTGGGTACCACTTCGGTGGAAGTGAGCGAACTGCTGGGAAGGATGCTGCAACAGAAAAAGATACCGCACAACGTCCTGAACGCAAAACAGCATGCCAAGGAAGCGGTGATCGTCGCAGAAGCCGGGCTGGCGGGCGCCGTTACTATTGCCACCAATATGGCCGGCCGGGGTACCGACATCAAACTGGGTCCCGGTGTGAAGGAAGCCGGCGGACTGGCCATTATCGGAACGGAACGGCATGAAAGCCGCCGGGTGGACCGACAGTTGCGGGGCCGTGCCGGTCGCCAGGGCGACCCGGGTACCTCCCAGTTTTATGTTTCCCTGGAGGATGACCTGATGCGGATGTTCGGCAGCGAACGGATCGCTTCACTGATGGACCGGCTCGGTTATAAGGAAGGGGATGTGATCCAGCACAGCATGATCAGCAACAGCATCCAGCGGGCGCAGAAAAAAGTGGAGGAGAACAATTTTGGTATCCGGAAGCGGTTGCTGGAGTATGATGACGTAATGAATAAACAGCGGAATGCCGTATACGACAAACGCAACCACGCCCTGTTCGGCGAACGGCTGGCGCTGGATATCGACACTTCATTCTCCACTGTGGCTGAAGGACTGATCGAATCGTTCCGGGAGCAGGAAGACTATGAGGGATTCAAAATGGCCTGTATTGTTAATTTCGGGCTGGATACATCCATTTCGGCGGAAGATCTTTCCAGGGGGGATATCCAGTCGCTGGCCGACCGATTATATACAGAAGCCACTGAAAAATACAACCACCATAAAGAAGAGTTGCAGAAACAGGCCATTCCTGTTTTCAAGAACATTCGCCTTACACAGGGTAGTCATATCGAGAACGTGGTGGTGCCTTTTACCGACGGGCGGAAAGGACTGAATGTTTTGGCCAACCTCGACAAAACGATCAGTGGAAACGGGGTTGAGCTGACCAACGCCCTGGAAAAAACCATAACCCTGGCCGTTATAGACGATGCCTGGAAGGAACATCTCCGGGCCATGGACGATTTGAAGCAAAGCGTCCAGACGGCCTACCTGGAACAGAAAGACCCCCTGGTAATCTATAAGGTGGAGGCTTATAATCTCTTCCGTAACATGAACGCGGAAGTGAACAAGGATATCGTTTCCTTTCTTTGCCATTCCTCGATCCCCATTCAGCAGGACAATGCGCCGCTGCGGGAAGGCCGGCAGCAAAAAACCGATATGAGCAAGATGCGCGCCAATAAAGATGAGATCGACGCTACGGGCGATGATTACGCGGCCAATGAAAAGGATAAACTGGTTCCGGTAAGCGTGGGTCCCAAGATCGGCAGGAATGATCCCTGCCCCTGCGGAAGTGGTAAGAAATATAAGCATTGCCATGGAAAGGAGGCATAACAGGATTCATCCCACATTGACCGATTGACAAATTCCTGTTTGATGAAAAATTTAGGCTAACCACTTGTCTTTCTGCATAAAAGACGGAATATTCCTTCGTAAAAAGTACGGCGTGCTTCGTAAATACCTGTGAGTAAATGATGCGTAAAAACGATATGTAATTCAAGAAAAAAGGTCTAGGTTTGCCACCCTGATTGTTAAACCAAAAAAATCAACCAAACATGAAAAAAGTACTTGCTGTACTGGCGCTGGCCGGTGTAATGGCATCCTGTAACAACAAAAAAAAGGATGAACCCAAACCCGAAGGCGACACTACTACAACCACTACCACCACCACGGAAGACCCAACAACAACCACAACAACTACCACCACTACCGATAGCGGTGTTCCCAAATTTTCCGATCCTGAGGTTCAGCAATTCGCCAACGATTATGCTGCCTTCATAACTGAATACAAAGCCGGAATGAATGATCCCGCCAAACTGGCCGACCTCTCTACCAAAATGCAGGACTGGTCGAAAAGATCAACTGATATCGGCATGAAACTGGCTTCCAATCCGGAAGAAGCCAAAGCATGGACCGACTGGGTACTGGCCCTGACCAAAGACATGATGCCCGGCACCACGAAATAAGCTTCAACTTATTTTTATAAAAATCCCTCCCTCCGTATCGGGGGAGGGATTTTATTTTAACTTAGGACGGCCAAAGGCCTTCCGTATGTTCAACGCCACCAAGAAAAAGGTTCACAGCCTGCTGCATCCCGAAATCGTAGGCGATAAGCATTGGGATAAGATCATCAATATTTTTATCATCATCCTGATCGTACTGAATGTGATCGCGGTGATGCTCGAAACCATTCCATCCCTTCACAACGATCCGCAGGCCCGGCTTTTCTTCCACTATTTTGAACTTGTATCGGTCATCATCTTCACGGTGGAATACCTGCTGCGCGTATGGAGCAGCAATCATGAACCCAAATACCAGCACGGGTTCTGGGGCCGGTTGAAATATATGGTTTCACCCGCCGCGATCATTGACCTGTTGGCCATTTTGCCGTTCTACCTGCACCGGATAATTGGTTTCGATCTGCGTATACTCCGGATGCTTCGGCTACTCCGGTTCTTTCGTTTATTCCGCCTAACGGCCTATATGCGTTCGGCGCAGATCATCGCGAATATTTTCCGGAAAAGGATCAATGAACTGGCGTTAAGTCTCGTTCTGGTGATCTTCCTGATTATTTTTGCCTCCTGTGTATTGTATTTCGCTGAGCATTTACACCCGGTTAATAAAAATAACTTTACCAGCATACCTGCCACTATCTGGTGGAGCGTGGTGACACTTACCACAACGGGATATGGCGATATGGTACCCATGACCGTGCTTGGAAAAATCATGGCCGGTGTCATCATGCTCACGGGAGTGGCCTTTTTTGCCCTGCCGGCCGGTATCATTACGGCGGGTTTCCTGGAAGAATTCAGGGCCAGCCGTATCAAAAACACACACCGGTGCCCCAACTGCGGCGAACTGATTGATGTGGACATCAATGATCACAAACACGAAGAAGGCAAATAGAAAAGCCGGCTGCATGGATCAGCCGGCTTTATCAATCATTACGGCGGAATCAGAATCCTTTCTTTTGCTTCAGCTCATACTTTTGCTCGTACCTGTCGCTGAGTTGTTTCTGCTTGTCGTCCAGGTTGATCTTGCTTCCCTTGATGAACGCGTCGGTGACATTGCTGGTGCTCATATCCAGGATGTCACCGCTGCTGATGATGATATTGGCGTCCTTCCCGGGTTCAATGCTCCCGGTTTGATCTGCCACACCCAGGATTTTGGCCGTGTTGAGTGTGATGGCAGAGAGCGCTTCTTCCTTGGTCAACCCGTAGGTAGCGGCGGTTCCCGCATTGAAGGGCAGGTTTCGCCCGCGGGTCTGCGCATCATCATCTGATATGGAAAAGAGCACCCCCGCTTTCTGAAGAATGGCCGCTGTTTTATAAGGCTGATCCACATCATCGCCCGTAGTGGTAGGCAGGCTGTGCATCTGCTGCAGGATCACGGAAACATTGTTTTGCCGGAGCAGGTCGGGGATCTGCCAGCTTTCACTGCCACCGACAATCACCATGTCAAAACCGAATTCCTTTACAAAGTCGAGCGCGACGAGCATTTGTTTTACGGTATTGGCATGCACATAGAATTTCTGGTTTTTCGAAAAGAGGTTTTTCACGGCTTCATACTTCAGGTTGGTCTCTTCCCTGGCCGCATTTCCATTGTAGGCTTTTGCTTCACGGAAAAAAGCCTTGAGCTGCTCGATCTTTTCCAGCCCCTCTTTTACGGGGTCAGCCTGTGAGGCGTTGGGACCCCCGGGGGCTCCACCCCCGCCACCCCCCCTGCCAAAACTCGGGCGGGCCATGAGGTTGGGCATGAACAAATGCATACCCCCGTCTTTTTTGATCGCGGCGTCTTCCCAGTTCCAGGCATCCAGCTTCACTACGGATGACGACCCGGCCAGGAAACTTCCCTGCGGGATGACATTGGCCGCGAGGACTCCGTTGGAACGAAGGGTATTGATCACTTTCGAATCGGTATTATATGCAACGATCGAACGGATATTGGGGTTCATGTCCCCGATCTCGCGACTATCGTTGCTGGCCCTGACGGCGCTGATCTCGATAAGACCCAGCACGCTGGTGGGAAGGATCAGACCCGGGTACACATGCTTGCCCTTCGCGTCCACCACGTCCGCGTTATCTTTCGGCACGACAATATCCTTTCCCACTTTCTCGATCTTCCCGTCGCGTACCTGGATCGTGCCGTTTTCGATTACGGTGCCGTTCCCGACATGAATGGTCGCGTTTGTTATATAGGTCACCCCTTTGTGCGGCGCGGCCGGTAATACATTTGCCTGGGCGTAAAGAAGAAGTGTCGCCAGGCTAAATACGGTCGCTAACAATATTTTTCTCATGGTTCTGGTTTTAATGGTTATCAATTTCATCGGCATCGATCACCAGCAGACCGTGGCTGTGGCCATGGTCGTGACAGCTGTGCATGACCTGGTACGAGGGCTGTGCCGGAACCGTGGGAGCGCCGCTTCTCTTTTCACCGGTGAGTTTCTTCACCAGCCGCATCCGCTCCGCATCCACTTCTTTTTGCATTTGCTCATCTTTTTGCCTGTCAAAATAAATGGTACCGTCGACAATCGTGTAAAGCGATTTCGCGTAAATGCTTAGCGGGTTGTCGCTCCATACCACCACATCGGCGTCTTTACCCACTTTGATACTGCCCACTTTGTCATCCACATGCAGCATTTTGGCAGGGTTGATGGTGACCATGTTTAAAGCCTCTTGCGCCGAAAGCCCGCCGTATTTCATCGTTTTGGCCGCCTCCTGGTTCAGGCGTCTCGCCATTTCCGCATCGTCGGAATTGATCGCAACGGTGAGTCCCACTTTGTGCATGATCGCGGCATTGTAGGGGATCGCGTCTTCCACTTCCATTTTATACGCCCACCAGTCGGAGAATGTGGACACGAAAGAACCATGCGCCTTCATTTTATCCGCCACTTTATACCCTTCGAGGATATGCGTGAACGTATTCACCGTATATCCCATCTCCTCGGCCACTTTCATGGCGCTGTTGATCTCGCTTTGAACATAAGAGTGACAGGTGATGAATCGTTTTTTCTCCAGGATCTCCACCAGCGCTTCCAGTTCAAGGTCGCGCCGCGGGGCGATCAGTCCGGTCAGCGGTTTTTTAGCCTTTACCAGTTTGTCTTTTTCCGCATGATAGGCATCCCATTCTTTTTTGTAGTCTTTGGCGCGGGTAAAAGCGTCGGTCAGTACCTGCTCCACCCCCATTCTTGTATCGGGATAGCGGGTATTTCCCTGGGTGGCGGCGGAACGTTTTACGTTTTCGCCCAGGGCGAATTTGATCTGCCCGGGCCAGCCTTTGAATTTCAGCTCCTCATCATTTCCGCCCCAGCGGAGCTTTAACAGCTGGGTCTGCCCGCCGATTACATTGGCGGAACCGTGCAGAATATGGGAAGAGGTCACACCTCCGCTGAGCTGGCGGTAAATATTAATGTCATCCGGGTTGATGTTATCCGCAATCCGTACTTCCGAAGTAACTGACTGCGCCCCTTCATTGATGGAAGCGGCGGCAATATGCGAGTGTTCGTCAATGATACCGGGTGAAACATGCTTGCCGGTGCCATCGATGATCCGCGCGCCGGGTTCGTTCAGGTTCTTGCCGATGGCGGCGATCCTGCCGTTCTTCAGCAGCACATCCGTATTGGGCAGTGTGCCTTCTTTTTCACTGGTCCACACCGTTGCGTTCCGGATCAGGATGGTTTCCTGTTTTGGCTGGTTATTCTCATCCCATCCAAAAGGAAGGAAGGGGTAATACACTTTCCCGACCACGGGCACATCCTTTTTCTTTTCCGGTTCAGTTTTCATCTCCGCAGATTTGACAAAGACCGCGGTCCAGGTGAGATTATTTCCCAATGAGTCGATACCGGTTCCGTTCCATTCCGTGCCATTGCTGATTCCGCTGAGCCGGGTCGCCGTCGCAGGAAGGGTTTGGGAAGAGGACCCCCCGAATCCTCCAAATCCCCCGGGACGCCGCTGGGTGCTGTCGGTTCCCGAAGGCATCGATGGTCGTTGACGACGCTGCATCGGGGCATAGCTCAGTTTGACCTGTTTACCGTCAAAACTGAATTTGCAGTTAAGCGTGTCCTTACCGTAAAGCGTGGCCGAACCAGGTGATTTTACATCCATCATGTATTTCTCTGTGCCGGCCGGGGTGTTTACCGAAATGGCATACGTGCCGGCTATATTATCATCACTTTTAACGCCGTATTTGATACCCTGGATATAATTATACAGGATACTCGTTTTTTCATTGAAGATCGGTCCGTTGGTGATTAAGAAATTGGCGAGTTTGCCCGCATCGAGACTCCCTACTTTATCATATACACCCATCAGGGTGGCCGGAGTCTTTGTAAGGGCCTCCATGACCTTACTTTCGCTTAATCCGAATTCCATCGCTTTGCGGAGGTTGGGCCAGAAGGAATTCACACTGCGAAGATCCGAAGTGGTCAGGCAGAAAGGTATTCCCTCTTTTTCAAAAGCGGCCGCATTGGAAGGTGCCAGTTCCCAGTGTTTCATGTCTTCGAGCGACACGAACCGTGCATCGACAGGATCTTCCACATCCTGTGCTACGGGGTAATTCAACGGAAGGATAAAGGAAGCATTGGTACTTTTCATTTCCCTGATCCGCTGGTACTCATTCTGACCGGCCTTGATGATATACTGCACGCCAAATTCATCGCCAATACGATCGGCACGCAGATCATCCCACTTATCATTGGCCTCAAAGATCTGCGGGAGGTCCTGGTTATCGTTCCATGACTGCAGGCTGGCATTGAAACCCTCTTCATAGGGCCTGTTCTTATACCAGGCTGCATCCAGGTAGGTTTGACGCAACAGGGCGATATAACCCATTTTGGAACTGGGATAAGACTGAGTGGATGTTCCTTTGCTGAATGAATAATGCGCAGAGGCTTTTTCCTTCACGATAACGAGGTTCTCCTTTTCACCGGCCAGGGTGACCACCGCACCGGTTCCCCGGGCCACCCCGTCTTTCACATGGGTGAGTACCGTACCAAAACCGGCTTCGCGAAGGGGTTTGGCAGTAGTTTCATTTACGCTGAACACCTTGTATACATCCACATCCGATTTAATCGCCTGGTTCCAGCCATAGGGACCTTTTACATTGGTTTCGAATTGCTGCTGCGCAAAGAAATTAAATCCTGTAGTTTGCTGCTGTTGCCGTTGCGGGGTTCCGTAATCAGTATAAATATCAATGAAGGAAGGATAGATATACTTACCCTTGCAATCCACTTCCACCGCGCCGGCCGGCACTTTCAACCCGGTACCAACGGCCACGATCCGGCCGTCCTTGATCACCAGGGTCGCTCCGGTGAGCGTGGTGGATTGATCTTTTACTATTGTGGCATTGGTAAAAGCATAATGACCATGCCGTGGGTCAGCTATGCCGTTTTCGGGAAATGTGGGCTGCGCCAAAACCGGGATACTGAAAATCAGAAAGCAAACCCCGGCGAGCCATAAACCTGGTTTAGTCATGTATGTGTGGTTTTAAAGGAAGCCGAATTTAAAGCAATCCCGCATATACCGGGAATTATTGTGATAAAAGGTCCCCTTTTTACGACCCGGTGACCCATCCCTTTCCCCGGAACTTTGGTTATCTTTGATGATATTATAATTGTGTGTTATATGGCCCTTCCCAAAACAGCAATTCTACCCGATTTCAGTCTCTCGCCCCGCATCGACCAGGTGGGCGCGGAAGAAAGGGCTTCCCGGTTCACTAAAAGAAGTATCAAGAAAGAATCGAAACTGAACGGCCTGAAACTGGTGCTGAATATGATCGACCTGACAACCCTTGAAGGCAAGGATACCGATGGAAAAGTGAAGCAGCTTTGCTACAAGGCCATGCACCCGCATGACGCGGTACCGGGTATCCCGACCGTAGCCGCGGTTTGTGTTTACCCTTCCATGGTAAAAGTGGCCAAAAAAGCGCTTGAAGGTTCCGGTATTAAAGTGGCATCGGTAGCGACAGCCTTTCCCAGCGGACAGGCGCCGAGGGATGTCAAAATAAGAGATACAAAATACGCGGTGAACGAAGGAGCCGATGAGGTGGACATGGTGATCAGCCGCGGAAAATTTCATGCGGGCGAATACAATTTTGTATTCGACGAAATAGCGGCTATCAAAGAGGCCAGCGGCCCCGCCCGGCTGAAAGTGATTCTGGAAACGGGTGAACTCGGCACCTATGATAAAGTGAGAAGAGCCAGCGATATCGCCATGCATGCCGGGGCCGATTTCATTAAAACATCGACCGGGAAGATTCAGCCGGCCGCTACCATGCCGGTTACGCTGGTGATGCTGGAAGCTATCCGTGATTTTTATTATAAGACCGGTAAAATGATCGGTATGAAACCGGCCGGTGGCATTTCCAAATCAAAACTGGCCTTGCATTACCTGGTAATGGTAAAAGAAGTGCTCGGCGGAGACTGGCTGAACAATGAATGGTTCCGCTTTGGCGCCAGCAGTCTCGCCAATGACGTGCTGATGCAGATCGTGAAGGAGCATACGGGGAAATACCAGGCGGCGAATTATTTTAGTATAGACTAGATCCCGCTCCCTGTGAATGACTGCAAAAATAAAAATGTTCAATGCTCAACGATCAATTTTCAATGTTCATTTCATGATGTGCCTGAAACGGGTGCAATAAATATAACAGGATGGCAAAATCATATACCAAAAAGAAATCAAATACCATCAAATTAAAATTTGATACTTCCTGGAGCTATGCCCCCGCCCCGGAAAGTAAAAGCGCCGCGACGATCCTGAAACAATATGACCTGTTCATCAACGGCGAATGGACAAAACCAATAAGCAAAAAATATTTCGACACGATCAATCCCGCCAATGAAGAGAAACTGAGTGAGGTGGCGGAAGCCAATGAAGCGGATGTGAACCGGGCTGTAACGGCGGCGCGGAATGCCTATGAAAAAGTATGGAAGAAAATACCGGCTAAGGAACGGGCCAAGTATATTTTCCGAATCGCCCGGATGGTGCAGGAAAAAGCAAGGGAACTGGCCATCATCGAATCGCTGGATGGCGGCAAGCCGATTCGGGAGAGCCGGGACTTCGATGTGCCCACCGCTGCCAATCATTTCTTCTATTACGCCGGATGGGCCGATAAACTGGAATACGCCTTTCCCAACCGTACAGCGGCCCCGCTGGGGGTGGCCGGACAGATCATTCCCTGGAATTTTCCCCTGCTGATGGCCGCCTGGAAAATCGCACCGGCGCTGGCCACCGGCAACACGGTTGTTTTAAAACCCGCGGAAACAACCCCACTCACCGCGTTGAAACTGGCGGAGATCATCCAGGAGTCAGATCTCCCTCCGGGTGTGGTAAATATTGTAACCGGAGCCGGGGCAACCGGGGCCGCAATCGTCAATCACCCGGATGTGGACAAGATCGCTTTCACCGGATCCACCGAAGTGGGTAAAATCATACAGAGAGCCATTGCCGGAACGCATAAAAAAGCCACGCTCGAACTGGGTGGTAAAGCCGCGAATATCATTTTTGAAGATGCCCCGATCGACCAGGCCGTGGAAGGCGTGATCAACGGCATTTTTTTCAACCAGGGTCATGTTTGCTGCGCCGGATCGCGGTTATATGTTCAGGAATCCGTGGCAAAGACCGTGATCCGCAAGCTGCGCGACCGGATGGAATCGCTGATCGTGGGCGATCCGCTCGACAAGAACACCGATATCGGCGCGATCAATTCAAGACAGCAACTGGAAACAATTCACAAATACATCCGGATCGGGAAGCAGGAAGGTGCCGAGATGTATGAAAGCAGTTGCCGGCTTCCCGGCAAAGGATACTTCTGCCGTCCCACACTGTTCACGAATGTGGCGCAAAGCAACCGCATCGCGCAGGAAGAGATCTTCGGCCCGGTGCTGGCCATTCTTACTTTCCGTACGGATGACGAGGTGATCGAAAAGGCCAATAATTCGCCTTATGGCCTGAGTGCGGGCGTATGGACGGATAAAGGTTCCAAGATCTTCAACATGACCAAAAGAATGAGAGCGGGCGTGGTATGGGCCAATACATTCAACAAGTTTGATCCGTCATCGCCATTTGGCGGATATAAGGAAAGCGGGTTTGGGAGAGAGGGAGGATTGCATGGGCTTGCAGCCTATGTTAACCTCCTGTCCCCCTAAAGGGGTGACTTAGATCAACGAGTCTTCTACCCTTGAAAAAGTTCTTAAAAATGAGTGGTTGATTTATTAAAAACTGTGACTTCGATCATTTCGTGACATTTCGTGATTGTTCGTAGCTAAAAGAATTGTATGGAAAAAACAATAAAGAAATCCCGGATCCGCATCAGTGAGAACGGGCTGGAGAAGAAAACTTCTTCCAAACGACTCGAGGTGCTTAAAACATATAAACTCTATATCGGTGGCCAGTTCCCCCGGACCGAATCGGGCCGTTATTATACCCCGGTTAATGCAGCGGGTAAAAAGCTGGCTAACGTATGCCTGGGTTCGAGAAAGGATTTCCGGGATGCCGTGGTAGCGGCCCGGGGAGCATTTGGCGGCTGGAGCGGGCGCGCGGCATTTAACCGCGGGCAGATATTGTACCGCATGGCGGAATTGCTCGAAGGCAGAAAAGCCCAGTTCATGGAAGAACTCATGCTGCAGGATCTTTCCAAAAAGAACGCGGAGAAAGAGGTCGGTGCGTCCATCGACCGGCTGATCTATTATGCCGGATGGTGTGATAAATACCAGCAGTTGTTCAGCGCCGTTAACCCGGTCGCGTCTTCCCATTTCAATTTCTCGGTGCCAGAACCCATGGGGGTGGTGGCAGCGATCGCGCCCCAGGGTGATTCCCTTATAGGCCTGGTTTCCGTTATGGCACCCGTTATTGCCGGGGGCAACACCTGCGTGCTGCTGGCATCCGAAACCAAGCCGCTTTGCGCCGTTACATTGGCGGAAGTGTTAAACTCTTCCGATCTCCCGGGCGGTGTTGTCAATCTTTTAACAGGCAGGCCAGCCGAGCTGATCAGCTGGTTCGTGGATCATATGGATGTAAATGCAACCATTTATTGTGAAAACAATTCTGATACGCATAAACTGATACGGGAACGGTCGGCCGGTAACCTGAAACGCATTTTTTTCTATGACAAGGTTAACTGGCTCAGTGACAAAGCCCAATCGCCGTATTATATCCTGGACACCCAGGAAATAAAAACCACCTGGCACCCGGTGGA
>CAYRHU010000073.1:0-4565 GCA_964424155.1 uncultured Chitinophaga sp. | reverse complement strand
TTCAGCAAATGCTGACCAAATTCGGTATTCCCTTCACCACCATGGCCACCACCGGTGTGGTGGGACTGATCGAAGGGAAAAATCCACAGAGCCGGGTCATCGCCCTGCGGGCGGATATGGATGCCCTTCCCATCCGGGAAGAAAATGAAGTACCCTACCGTTCAAAGAACGAGGGGGTGATGCACGCCTGCGGACATGATGTGCATACCACCTGCCTGCTCGGCGCGGCAAAGATCCTTCATGAATTAAAAGATGAATGGGAAGGCACTGTTAAACTGATCTTTCAGCCTGGCGAAGAAAAAAATCCCGGCGGGGCATCCTATATGATCCGGGACGGCGTACTGGAAAATCCCCGGCCGCAGGGCATCCTTGCACTGCATGTGCATACGGCCATGGAAACAGGTAAGATGAGTTTCCGGAGCGGACAGGTGATGGCCAGCGCCGATGAGATTTATATGACGGTGAAAGGAAAAGGCGGTCATGCGGCTTCACCCCACCTGGCAGTGGATCCCATACTGATCAGTTCTCATCTCATCATCGCACTGCAGCAAATCATCAGCAGAAACAATAATCCCTTTAACCCTTCCGTATTATCCATCACATCCATTAACGGGGGAAATACCACCAATGTCATTCCCAATGAAGTAAAACTGATGGGAACCTTCAGGGCGATGGATGAGACCTGGCGGTTCCAGGCGCATGAGCTGATGCGGACCATAGGCAGCGGCCTCGTGCGGTCGATGGGTGGCGAACTCGATCTTCATATCGATGTGGGATATCCCTGCGTGATAAATGATGAAAAACTGAACAGCACGGCCAAACAAAAAGCCATGGAATACCTGGGCGCGGACAATATCAGCGAAACCGAACTGCGTATGGGCGCCGAGGATTTTGGTTATTATGCCCAGCAGATCCCCGCCTGTTTTTACCGTCTCGGCACGATGAATGCCGCAAAAGGGATCACGGCCGGTGTGCACACCCCTGTTTTCAACATCGACGAATCGGCAATCGAACTCGGTATGGGCATGATGGCCTGGCTCGGTTCCTCGGTGAAATTCTGAGAGCGCAAATCCCTGACTACCATCATATCCGGCGGGGTTCCCCCCTGCGATATTATTCCGTACATTGCATCCCCGTTTTGATCCATTGTGAGGCCGGACTAATTTAAAAAAGAAGTATGCATAACGAACTACGAAAGCAACAGGCCCTGGAATACCACGCTAAGGGAAGACCCGGAAAAATTGAAGTAATCCCCACCAAAGAAGCCAAGACACAAAGAGATCTCTCGCTTGCTTACTCGCCCGGCGTGGCCGTTCCCTGTCTCGAGATCGCCGAGAACATAGAAAATGTGTACAAGTACACCGCCAAGGGAAACCTGGTAGCCGTGATCAGTAACGGTACCGCCGTGCTGGGCCTGGGAAATATCGGCCCTGAAGCCGGCAAACCGGTGATGGAAGGAAAAGGAGTGCTGTTCAAGATATTTGCGGACATCGATGTGTTTGATATCGAGATCAATGAAACAGATCCTGATAAATTTGTTCAGATCGTAAAGGCGCTCGAACCCACTTTTGGCGGCATTAACCTGGAAGACATCAAGGCCCCGGAATGTTTTTATATTGAAAAGAAACTGAAAGAGCAGCTGAACATCCCCGTTATGCACGATGATCAGCACGGTACGGCCATCATTTCGGCCGCCGCCCTGCTGAACGCGCTGGAGATCCAGAAAAAAAAGATCGAAAAAGCCCGGTTCGTCGTAAATGGGGCCGGTGCCGCCGCCATAGCCTGCAGCCGTTTATACGAGGCGCTGGGCGCAAAACATGAAAACTTTTTAATGTTCGACCGGAAAGGGGTGCTCCACCAGGGCCGGACCGACCTCGATGAACTGAAGATACAGTATGCGACTGCGAAATCGGAGATTTCACTGACAGATGCCATGAAGAACGCCGATGTGTTCATCGGGCTCAGTTCGGGCAATTGCGTCACCCGGGAAATGGTGAAAAGCATGGCTAAAAATCCAATTGTGTTCGCCATGGCCAATCCCGACCCCGAGATCAGCTGGGAAGATGCCACATCCGTAAGAAAGGACATAATCATGGCCACGGGTCGCAGCGATTATCCCAACCAGGTGAATAATGTACTCGGCTTCCCCTACATTTTCCGCGGTGCGCTGGACATCAGGGCCCGGCATATCAACGAAGCCATGAAACTGGCGGCTGTGCGCGCGTTGGCCGACCTGGCCAAAACGCCGGTGCCCGACATCGTGAACATGGCTTATAACGAACAGAATATTTCTTTCGGTCCGAATTACATCATCCCCAAGCCGCTGGATCCGCGGTTACTGACCACCGTGGCCCCGGCTGTTGCCAAAGCGGCCATGGAAAGCGGCGAAGCGCAGCAACCGATCCATAACTGGGACAGCTATATTACCGACCTCAACAAACGGCTGGGGCTCGATAACCAGGTCATGCGTATCATTGGCAACAAGGCCCGCCGCGACCCCAAACGGGTCGTGTTCGCGGAGGCCGACAATGTCAAGATCCTTAAAGCGGCGCAAATCACATTCGATGAAAGAATCGCGTACCCGATCCTGCTGGGAGATGAGCAGAAGATCCGGTCGATCGCCGCGAATAACGGGATCGATATTGAAGGACTCCCCATTTTCGATCCCCGCAGCGACGCTACCGAGGAAAGAAGGAATAAGTATTCGGAGATATTCTTCGCCAAAAGGGGACGAAAGGGTTTCAACGCCTACGAAGCGAAAAAAGTGATGAAAGACCGCAACTATTACGGTTGCATGATGGTGGAATGCGGCGATGCTGATGCGATGATCTCGGGGCTGGCTAAAAATTACCCGGATACGATACGTCCCGCGCTCCACACCATCGGTACGGAAGAAGGCGTGAAAAAGATCGCCGGCATGTACCTGATGCTGACAAAAAGGGGTCCGCTTTTCCTGGCGGATACCACGGTCAACTTCAACCCCACAGCGGAAGAACTGGCCGAAATAACGCTGATGGTAGCGCGGGAGATACGTCATTTCAACATCATTCCGCGGATTGCCATGCTGAGTTATTCGAATTTCGGCAGCAGTAATTCCCCCGAAGCCCGGTTGGTGGCGGAGGCCCGCCGCCTGGTAAAAGCCAAAATGCCATCCCTGATGGTTGACGGCGAAATGCAGGCCAGCGTGGCTTTCAACAAGGAACTTATGAAGGAGAATTACCCCTTCAGCGAACTGGTGGACAAGGATGTGAATACCCTGATCTTCCCCAACCTGGCATCGGGAAATATCGCCTACAACCTGCTAAAAGAACTGGAAACGGCCGATGCAGTGGGTCCGATCCTCCTCGGACTGAATAAACCCGTACATATTCTTCAACTCGGCAGTTCGGTTCGAAGTATCATCAATATGGCCCTGGTAGCCGTGGTGGATGCACAGATAAAAAGCAAATCCCCGACGGAAGAGATCGTCAAGCGTTCACGCTGGTGGAAACGGTTCCGTTCCGCACCGAAAAATGAATAAACCGAATGAGGCAGGTTCCCGAACCTGCCTCCCGATTTTAGTCCGTATTTTAGACCCCGAAACCGGCAATGACCATCTTCAGCGACATAGGACGTTATCTTCTGATGATCAAGGGCATGTTTGCAAGACCCGAGAATGCAAAGATGTACTGGAAGGAACTGATCCACCAGTGCACCGAGATCGGGTTCGGATCGCTCGGGATCGTGGCCATTATCTCGGTGTTCATCGGGGCCGTATCCACTATACAAACGGCTTACCAGCTGGTCAGCCCGCTTATCCCTCCCTCCACCATCGCCCAGATCGTACGGGATACGGTGATCCTTGAATTCGCCCCCACCCTGGTTTGCATCGTACTGGCCGGCGTGGCCGGCAGCCGGATCGCCAGCGAACTGGGTAATATGCGGGTGAGCGAACAGATCGATGCCCTCGAGATAATGGGTATCAAAACGAAGACCTATCTTATTCTTCCCAAGATCGCCGCCGCGCTGTTGATGATCCCCCTGCTGGTGGTAATCGCCATGGCGCTCGGAATCTGGGGAGGCCGGGTGGCGGGTGTGGCGTCGGGTATTATCTCCGGTAGCATCTACGATAAGGGATTATTGGAATTTTTTGTACCCTATAATGTAATCTTTGCTCTCACCAAGGCCTATGTGTTTTCCTTCATCATTTCGAGCGTACCTGCTTTTTACGGTTACTATGTAAAAGGGGGGGCGCTGGAAATAGGAAGGGCGAGTACCAAAGCCGTGGTGGTAAGCTGCATCCTGATCCTTTTCGCCGATTATATCCTTTCCGCACTCCTGCTTCCAACATAAATGTGAAAGGGAAAAAAGGATCCCGGAATTTCGACACAGTCCATGATAGAAGTAAAGAACATACAAAAAAGTTTTGACGGCAAAATCATCATCGAAGATGTAAGCGCGGTGATGAAGGCCGGTCAGTGCAACCTGATCATCGGGGCCAGCGGCAGCGGCAAAACCGTGCTGATGAAATGCATGGTAGGGCTATTCGAACCGGATCATGGCGAAGTCCTTTACAACGGCCAGAA
>CAYRHU010000072.1:0-18241 GCA_964424155.1 uncultured Chitinophaga sp. | reverse complement strand
GAGGACTTAAAAATCGGAAGTAAAGTATTAGCGAAGGCGGGTCCGCAGTCGACAGTCCACAGTCGACAGTCCACAGTCGACAGTCCAGATTCTGGTAATCAGGAATTGATAATTCTTAGAATGCCGCCGGGTTGATTTCAGGGGAAGCTTTATCGCCTCAAGTCTCTTCTTACGGACTTCCAGACTATTTTCTTACACAATTCGTGTACTTTATACATAATATCATTAACTTCCGTTCTGCCCTGATCTTCTAATCACAACCATTGCTTATGCCATCCATTTCTTTGGGATCAAAGCCTCTCCTCAGTACCGCCCAGATCATTAATATGAGCGTGGGGTTTTTCGGGATCCAGTTTGCCTTTGGACTGCAAAACGCGAATGTGAGCCGTATCTTCCAGACCCTGGGCGCATCGATTGACAACATCCCGATTTTATGGATCGCGGCCCCGCTTACGGGACTCATCGTTCAGCCGATCATTGGTCACTGGAGCGACAAAACATGGCATAAGCGATGGGGGAGAAGAAGACCCTTTTTTATGATCGGGGCCATTTTTGCCTCACTCGCCTTACTGGTATTTCCCAATGTTACCGAGGTGTGGATGGCGGCCATCATGCTCTGGCTGCTGGATGCTTCGATCAATGTTTCCATGGAACCGTTCCGGGCCTTTGTCGGCGATATGCTGCCTGACGCGCAGCGAACAAAGGGATTCGCGATGCAGAGTTTTTTTATTGGTACAGGCGCGGTTATTTCCTCGTTGCTGCCTTACCTGCTGACGGAAATGGGCGTGGCCAATGAAGCCGCTACAGGAGTCATCCCGGATTCGATCAAGATCTCATTTATCATCGGGGCTGTGGTATATATGGCGGCCATTTCCTATACGGTATTCACCACCCGCGAATATTCCCCGGAGGAATTGAAGTCGTTTGGAGAAAGCGGTGAAACGGGAGAGATCGCCGGCAAGGTGCTGATCAAAACCCCCGCCGACAGATTTTTTCGAAAGGGCAGTTTCTGGACTATTGCAGGTTTTTTGCTGACAGCGGGTTTGTATTTATATAACAGGGGAGCGGAAGAACCGCTGGAGAAAGAACTTTATGTGCTCACGGGCGGGATTGCCGCATTTGGGCTTTGCCAGCTGCTGGCAGGAGGAATGCACAGGAATGAAGGCAGCAACGGGTTTGTCGAAGTGATGGATGACCTTAATTTCCTGCCTTCCACCATGAAAAAACTGGCGGTGGTGCAGTTCTTTTCCTGGTTTGCGCTCTTTGCCATGTGGATCTATTCCACTCCCGCCCTGGCCCAGCACCTGGCCGGCACCACCGACACGACCTCGAAGGCTTATAATGATATGGCCAACTGGGTGGGTGTTTTATTCGCTTTCTACAACGGATTTGCCGCCCTGTTCGCCTTCCTGCTTCCGGTGCTGGCAAAGAAATTCTCCCGTCCCGGCGCCCACCTGGTCGCGCTCATTGCCGGTGGGCTCGGTCTCATTTCTTTCTATATATTCAGGGATGAGAAGCTGCTGATCATCAGCATGGCCGGAGTGGGATTGGCCTGGTGCAGTATCCTGGCCATGCCCTATTCCATGCTGACAAGAGCGCTGCCCTCACATAAAATGGGTGTGTATATGGGGATCTTCAATTTCTTTATCGTCATACCCCAGATACTTGCCGCCACTTTGCTGGGTGTAATTACCCGGCACATCTTTCATGGCAACGCCGTGCTCACCATCGTCGTGGGCGGATGTTCCATGATCCTGGCCGCCCTGCTTACCCTGCGTATCAAAGACAAATAATTTTAATTGTATGAAAAGATTATTGATTGCCTTTTTGCTGTTCACGGCCCTGCCGGCTTTTTCTGCCGACATGTACGGTGTTTATCCCACCTACTGGTGGACCGGTATGAAGAATCCCCAGCTACAGGTGATGCTGCACGGGGAAAATATTGGCAGGTTTACCAATGTAACAATCAATTACCCGGGAATCCGGGTGAATAAAGTACACAAGGCCGACAGCCCCAATTACCTGTTCGTGGACCTGGTCATACATCCGTCGGCACGCCCGGGAACTTGTAAAATCCTTTTGAGCGGCGGGGGTTTACCCGTTGAAGATATATCCTATGAATTGAAACGACGGAGCGGCGCCACTGGCAAAACCAGGGTGATGGGTGTAACATCAAAGGATTTTATTTACCTCATGATGCCCGACCGGTTCGCTAACGGCGATCCATCCAATGATATTATTGACTCGTATCGGGATAAAACATGCGACCGCAAAGACAAATTCTCCCGGCATGGCGGCGATTTCAGGGGAATCCAAAACCACCTGGGTTACCTGAAAGAACTGGGTGTTACGACACTCTGGCTCACCCCGGTGATTGAAAACGATATGCCCCGCACGGGCGAATGGGGCAACAGCGTGGCCGGGTATCACGGGTACTGGTTCACCGATCATTACCAGGTGGACAAACGATTTGGCGGTAATGCGGGATACAAAGAATTCTGCGATGAACTGCACCGCAACGGGATGAAGGTGATCCAGGACGCGGTGTACAACCACGTGGGCAACCAGCACTGGTTTGCCCTGGATAAACCGATGAAAGACTGGTTCAATACCTCGCAGGGCGACCGGGGACCCAACCACCGGGAGGAGGTTTTCTACGATCCCTACGCATCAAAACAGGAAAAACAGCAGATGCTCGACGGCTGGTTTGTTCCGCACCTTCCTGATCTGAACCAGCGCAATCCCTTTGTAGCAAAATTCCTGATCCAGCATGCCATCTGGACCACCGAAGAATTCGGGATCGACGGCTGGCGGGTGGACACGTACAAATATTGTGATGAACAATTCATGAATGACTGCAACGCGGCGCTCGAAAAAGAATTCCCGCGGCTTACCGTTTTTGGCGAGTCCTGGGTGAACAGCACGGTGGCCAATGCCTACTTTACGCAGAACAACATGAACACTCCTTTTAAGCACAACGCGAAAGGAATGCTCGATTTTCAGACCTGTTTCGCCATGCTGGCGGGAATGAACGAATCTTTTGGCTGGCTCAACGGCGTAACGAAAATCTATACCACGCTGACCCAGGATTTTCTTTATAAAAACCCGATGAACAACTGCAACTTCCTCGACAACCACGATATGGACCGGGTCTTTTCCGTGATCGGGGAGGACTGGAAGAAAATGAAGATGGGTTTCAACTGGCTGTTCACCCTCCGTGGAATCCCCCAGTTATATTATGGCACGGAAGTGCTGATGAAGAATATGAAGGTCAATACGGATGCCACGGTACGGGAGGATTTTCCGGGCGGATGGCCGGATGACAAACCCAAGGACAACCGGTTCACCAAAGAGGGGAGAAATGATAAACAGAATGAAGCATTCGAATATGTGAGCCGGCTTGCCAATTTCCGGAAAAACTCATCCGCGCTGACGACGGGGAAGACTATGCAATTCATCCCGAAAGACGGACTGTACGTGTATTTCCGTTACGACAATAATCAAACCGTCATGGTGATCACCAATACCGGCGAAAAAGATATAAAACCCGACTGGAGCGTGTATACGGAAAGAATGAACGGGTTCACCAAAGCCAGGAACGTGATCTCGGGTAAAACAAGCGAACTTGCCGGACTCCACATCGACTCAAAGGAGGGATTTGTATTTGAGCTGCTCAGATAACGAAATTCACCAGCATCTTGCTTCCATAGCTGCCCCAGTCCTTGGCCAGGTTCAGCAGCCGGGTCATCATATCTGAGCGGGTTACTTTCTTCCCCTTCGTGGGCGGAGATACCGGTTTCATATTCACATCAAACACTTCCACTTTCGTGGCAAACCAGGTGGCATGTAAACGGGGAATCCCCATTCCGAGGATCATACCGGGTAACCCGTGAACGCCTTCCGGGCCGCCGCTGATCAACAGCTCGTCCGTATAAAATGCGAATACGGCGATCGAATCGTTGATGATACCCACCGCTTTGCGGCAATCATAACCGGCAATGGTGCGGAGATCGCCGGTGATCTTCCATTTAATCCTCAGGAGACTGTCCTCCATCAGGAAGGTTTCCTCGAAAACCGGTTTTTGCGAAATGGTCTTCCCGGTTTTATAATTATTGTACACTACATTTTTATCCGCTACCGGTCGCCACCACCAGCGGTTATCGACCGGCACTTCCCTTCCGGGTTTGAAAACGGAATGACTGGAATCGCCGGTAAACTCATAATAGCTGAGCGTGGAAACCGGGTAACGGTCCTTATTTTGCTCATACCAGCTGTTCCCTTCCTGCAGGTCTTTCATCAGTTGCCTCACACTTGTCGTCTTTTCATATTCCACTTTGATCGTGGAGAAAAAACGCGCCTGCGCGGTACACCATGTGGCGGCCGACACCGCGGCGATCAGTAAGGTTATCCGTTTTGTCATTTTGCATCCCCTCCCGGTGATTGTGTAAAGGACCATTCGAATTTGAGCATGAAGTACCGGCTGATTCGCTGGAACCGGTCGTCCGAAATAAAAGTGCTGTTGATGGTCCGGGTAAATCCTTTGTTGTCATCCAGGATATCATTTACGTAGAGACCGATCCTCCCTGCATCTTTTTTGAATAGTTTTTTATAGAGACCCGCGTTCCAGACCACCAGGTTGGTATTGCTGGCAAAAGCCTGGATCCTTTGCCGCAGGTCGGCATTCAGGTCGGTCCGGAATTCCATTTTCCAGGGCAGGCTGATCTCGGCCTCCGCTCTGCCTCCATAAGAAAAATAATTGTTCTGGATCGCGGTGGCAATGGAGGATCGAGATTTGTTATAGGCTATTCGGGGGCGGATGCTGAAGTCATACTTGTTCTCATTCTCATAACCCAGATGCAGTTCCACTCCCAGGCTGAAAGAACGGGTAATGGCCTGTTGCCCGTTCACAAAATTATTAAACCGGCTGCCGCTGCCATTAACGCCAAAGCCATGCTCCAGCTTTTTATTACCGCCATTCTTGTTAAAATTCGACCAGAGGAACCAGCTTCGGTTGCCGTTGATGTTTACCGGGTAATAGGTCCTTTTACCTGTGGTAAGATCGATCGTGTTGAACTGGGTGATGGCATTCTGCTGGATGTTATAAGAGAAATTGAGTCCCATCCATGACTGGGAAAGCACTTTATACCGGTTTATAAAAATCGATGTGCTGTGGTTAAAACCCACTTTCAGATCGGGATTCCCCTTGTATTCATTCAGCGGGTCGGTATTATCGCGCAGGGGCTGCAACTGGCTGATCGTGGGTTGAATGGTATTGCCCCGGTAGTTGACACCGATATTGAACTGGGTTTTCGGGGTAAAATTCAGCGCGGCCTGCGGCGTGATGTTGAAAAACCGGTAGGTGTTGAGGTTAACGCTGTCCAGGTCGTTCAGCCTCAGTTTAATTCCGGAAACCCCGGAACCAAACGCCGCTCTCATTTTTTTGCCGGTATATCTCACAATGGCGTTTCCGCTGTGGGAATTGGCGTCCAGTTCAAAATTATTGCTGAACTCATTCACCCGGGTTTCATATTTCCCGTTGAAATCTTTTTCAAAGGTATTCCGCAGGGAACGGGAATGGTTGTTGTTCCACGCATAATCCAGCACCAGGGTCCATTTATCGTTAATCGGTTCGGCGAACGTGGTTTTGACACCCATTGTTTCGGATCTTCCGTCAAACACTTTTTGCTGGTCAACCGTATCGCTGTGACTGTATTGGCCGTTGGGATCAAAATAACGGATCCGGGTGAAGTTCAGCCCGCTGTTCTCGTCGTCCGTTATGCCAAACCGGACCGTGGTCTGCCATTGCCGGTTCCTCTTATTGAAAAGCTGTTTATAGGTGAACTGGTTATCCAGTTGGGAACGGCGGGTGTCGTTGTCGTAATTGTTGAAACTCCGGTTTATCGTATCCAGGTCACTGTTGAGGAAATCGCCGTCGTTCCGGCCAAAAGTCCGGCCGGTCTTGTACGTGTAGGCGGTAACGAGTTTTAAGGATGCCAGTGAATCCAGTTTCCATTCGTATTTTCCATTGAGGGCATGTTGCTGATTCAGCCCGTTTCGCTGGCTGTATTTATTGGTGTAGGTAAAGCCGGTGGGGAGGATATTCTGTGTGATCGTGGTGCCGGTATTGGCGGTGCCCAGGCGGTTATAGCGGTACGACAGGTTAACGTTATGTTTGTCGGCGTTCCATTTATTGCTGAATAGAGCGCCGCCGGTCCAGGCATTGGGCAACCCCCGAAGGCTCCAGTCGTTAAATTCATCGCCACCCCCGAAACTGTAATAAAATCCGCTCAGTTCGTCGTATTCCATGTCATTCTCAAAACCCAGTTTCTGCCGGTCTTCCCAGTTGAGTCCGCCCGTGTTGATGTTGGTTCTTGAACCGTAAACAGAAATCTTTTTCTTGCTGATGAATTTGTTATACAGGGCTTTTGTTTCATAGTATTTTTGGAAATCGGTTCCGGCCTGGATCTTGCCAAACGCTCCTTTTTTGGCATCTTCTTTCAGTTTAATATTGACCGTTTTCCCCTCGTTGCCTGTCGTGATGCCCGTGAGATTCTGTTGTTCTGATTTAGTATCGAAAACCTGTACTTTATCAACTGCCTTGGCCGAAATGTTCTGCGTTGCCATGGTGGGATCGTCGCCAAAGAACTCTTCTCCGTCTACTAAAACCTTATCCACCCGCTTACCCTGTGCCACGATTTCCCCTTTGCTGTTGACGGAAAAACCCGGCAGTTTTTTCAGCAGTTCCTCAACCGTGGCGCCTTCGCGCACGTTGAAACTGTCGGCCACGAATTCCGTGGTATCGCCCTTGATCCGCATGGCGCCGGTAGTTCTTACGATCACTTCATTGAGCAGTTTGCTGACAGGGGTCATGAACACATTCCCGAGGTCCAGGTTGTCTTTCAGTTCAACGCCATCCATGTAATCGGCAAACTTTGGGTAGGAAACGAGGATCACGTAATGGCCGGGTTCGGTTGCGGGTAACCGGAATTTCCCATCCTTATCGCTGCGCGTGAAGGAAACCAGGGTGGTATCCGACTGGCGGAGCAGGGTGATGGTCGCGAGATGAAGAGACCGCCGCTCCGTAGAGTCGGTGACCGTGCCGCTGATGGTGCTTTTTTGCGAGAATACGGGAATGGAAAAGAAAAGCAGCAGCAGGAGAATGACAGCTGGTTTTTGCATCCTGGTTTTTGAAATTTTGTTCGTGAAAATATCAATACGGCTACTAACCAGCGCTGACATTTAGCTGAACTGTGCAAAATTGATGATTTCCGGTAAAGAGGAAGTATAAATGCTTCTGTCGTCGTGTTAATATTTCCCGAAAATTGCTGTAAGTTGGGAGTGTTATCGGATTCACACAACACTGAATAATGCCAGAGAAAAAAAAGAAAACCGGTCGAACGGCAAAAGTCAACCCGCCGGCTGAGGGTTCAAAGCGGTCTGTTGCCAAAAAGACGGTGGTGAAGAAACCTGTTCTGCCCCCTGTACAACGTTACGAGGATACGCATTTCATAGATACTTCACTGGCGGTTTGGAATTATTCCCTGCTGACAGATGAGGATGTCGTGAATTACCAGAACGGCACCCATTACCAGTTGTACAAAAAGTTCGGTTCGCATTCCATCCAGGTCAGTAATGTGTGGGGCATGTATTTCTGCGTTTGGGCGCCAAACGCCACTTCCGTTTCCGTAAAAGGTCATTTCAATGACTGGAAGGACCATGAATATGAGCTCCATCCGCGCTGGGACAAAAGCGGCATATGGGAAGGGTTCATACCCGGGTTTAAACTGGGAGAAGCCTATAAGTATCATATCGTGGGCTATGCCAAACGTAAACTGGATAAAGGCGATCCCTTTGCCCGCTTCTGGGAGAAAAGACCCGAAACGGCCAGCATTACCTGGGACATGTATTACGAATGGAAGGATGCCGCCTGGATGAAAAGCAGGAAGAAGAAGAATGACCTTCATGCGCCCTGGAGCGTGTATGAAATGCACCTGGCCAGCTGGCAGCGACCCGATAAGAATGATGAGGAATCCTACAATACATATGACCAGATCCGCGAACAGCTGGTTCCTTATATCAAGGAACTTGGTTTCACTCATATCGAGTTCATGCCGGTAATGGAACATCCCTTTGACGGAAGCTGGGGCTACCAGTGCACCGGCTATTTTGCCGCCACTTCCCGCTTTGGCGACCCGCAGGGACTCATGCGACTGATCGATGCCTGTCACCAGGAAGGTATCGGCGTGATCCTGGACTGGGTGCCTTCGCATTTTCCGTATGATGCTCACGGACTTTTTATGTTTGATGGTACGCATACCTATGAGTATGCGGATATGCGCAAAGGCTTTCACCCCGACTGGAACAGTTATATTTTTAATTACAAAAGGGGAGAAGTGAAATCTTTCCTCATCAGCAGCGCCCGCTACTGGTTCGATCTTTTTCATATTGACGGCATCCGGGTGGATGCGGTATCCTCGATGCTGAAACTGAATTATTCGCGGGAACACGGCCAGTGGGAGCCCAACGAATTCGGCGGCGACGGCAACCTCGAGGCGATCGCATTCATCAAGGATCTCAATGAAACCCTCTACCGGGATTTTCCCGGGGTGCAGACCATTGCGGAAGAGGCCACCGACTGGCCGGGCGTGTCCAAACCCACCTGGCAGGACGGACTGGGTTTCGGAATGAAGTGGATGATGGGCTGGATGCATGACACGCTGGATTATTTTGCGATCGATCCCATGTTCCGGCCCTTTCACCAGGATAAATTCTCCTTCAGCATGATGTATTATTATGATGAGAACTTCATGCTTCCTTTCAGTCATGATGAAGTGGTGCACGGGAAGAGCCCCATGCTGTATAAGATGCCGGGAGATGAATGGCAGAAATTCGCCAATCTTCGTTTACTCTACACCTATATGTGGACCCATCCCGGCGCCAAACTGCTTTTTATGGGCAATGAATTCGGTCAAACCAGCGAATGGAATTATAAATCGGAATTGCAGTGGGATCTGTTACAATTCGACTGTCACCGGTTACTGAAAGATTGTGTCCGGGATCTGAATGCCCTGTTGCGCACCGAGCCGGCCCTTTACCAGGAGCAATTCAGTATCGGCGGTTTTGAATGGACGGATCTCGGTCACCGGGCAGAATCGGTGGTAGCTTATACACGGAAAGGAAAAAAGCGCTCTGATGACCTGCTGGTGATCCTGAACCTGACCCCGGTGGTAAGAAATGACTGGGAGATCCGGGTAAGTGGAAAACCTTATACCCGGGAAATATTCAACAGCGACCGGGCCATATACTGGGGGGCGGGGGATGTATTTAACCCCGAAATCCGTTGTGAACCAGTTGATAAGGATCAAAAAACCTACCAGGTAATCGTAAATTTACCTCCCCTGGCTGGGATCGTCCTGAAATAAATACTATTTTGGAATGATATTAGCTGATTAATAGCCGGTTAAGCTTTGATTACTCCACAGCACAATATACCTTGCATGGAAAGCGTATTAAGTCCAATCCAAATAAAAACCCTATGAGACGTATCATCCTTGCCATCATCCTGGTGCCTGTATTGTTGCCGGCATCCGCACAGACTTCCGTTATCAGTATCAATCCCGGCATTGACAGCGCTGATTATTTCCTTCAGAAAGGATTACTCGAAAAGCAAAATGGCCGTCGCCTGGAATCACTGAAGAATTTTGAAAAAGCCGCGAAATACGATGCGGCCAGCAAAGCCATCGTAACGGAGCTTGCTTCGGCCTATCATGATCTGCGCAAGTATAACCTGGCACTGGAGATGTATAAAAAGCTGGTTACACTGGGTGATGAAAGCGCCGCCAATTACAAGAAATTGCTGACCCTCTCTTTCCAGTTAAAGCAAAACGAGGATGTGCTCCTGTACGCGGACAAGCTGAAGAAGGCAGATCCTGCGGAAAAAGTGTCTTACTATATCGGCCGCGTCAACTACGACCTCGATAATTACGGGGAAGCCATCAAGCACCTGGGCGCCGCTGAAAAAGAAGATCCGGCCAACGCGGAGGTCCCGTACCTGATCGCGCGCAGCTATGCCGATATGATGAATTACAAACTGGCTGTTCCCTATTTCAAAAGGGCGATCGAACTAAAGCCCACCGAAAACTACTGGATCTATGAACTGGGTCTGATCTGCTACGCCATGCATAATGATAAGGATGCCCTCAAGTATATTCTTGAAGCAGGGGAGAAGGGGTACCGGAAGGATAATGACTATCTTGAAAACCTCGCCATTGCTTACCTGAATGTCGGTGCCATCGACAAGGGTGTGGCCATGCTCGATGAAATATTAAAACGCAAACCCAGCGACCTGAATATCCTCAGTATGGTGGCCGAGGCCTATTATGGCAAAGCCCGCTTCGACCAGGCCATGACCTACTGGGACAAGATCCTGGAATATGATAAGGAAAACGCCCCCGCTCTCTATATGATTGGCATGTGCTACCAGAAAAAAGGCGGTAAGGAGAATATGGAAAAAGGCACCCGCCTGTGCGACAAGGCCATTGAAATGGATCCATCCCTGGCGAGTTTGAAGCAGAAGAAGATGATGGCAGGGCTTTGAGCCAGTTGACAGTCCACAGTCCACAGTCTACAGTCCACAGTAGACAGTTGACATAGCATTTACGGAATAATATTGAAGCGATCATGTAATATGGTCGCTTTATTCATGTTGTTACGACTGACGACTGTGGACTGTGGACTGTAGACTGTGGACTACATCCTCTCCGGCACCCGTATCCCCAGCAATCCCATTCCCGAAGCAATGACATGGGCCGTCATTTCGGAAAGTTTCAACCGCAGGGATTTCTTTTCTTCCGATTCGGCATTCATCACTGAATGTTCTGTATAAAAAGTGTTGAAGGCCTTGGCCAGGTTGAAGACATAAATGGCAATAACCGAAGGATTATGCTCCGTAACGGCTTCCTCCAGGATCGCCGGGTATTGTTCCAGTAAGATAATGAGATCCCTTTCGAGTTTTAACAGGCTGTCCGCCTTCGCTATGGCTTCGGCGGACAAGCCTGGCTGCCCGGCTGCCGGTTCACCGGTCTTTCTAAGAATCGACTTTATCCTCGCGTGTGTATACTGTACGAAGGGCCCGGTGAACCCATGGAAGTCGATCGATTCTTCGGGATTGAAGATCATCTTTCTTTTGGGGTCAACCCGGAGCAGGAAAAATTTAAGGGCGCCCAGGGCGATTGTATCATAAAGCTCTTTTAGTTCCGCATCAGTGAAATCCTTTACTTTTCCCAGTTCCTCGGTCTTGTGCTTTGCCACCTTCACCATTTCTTCCACGATATCATCTGCGTCCACCACGGTGCCTTCGCGGCTTTTCATCCGGCCGCTGGGAAGTTCCACCATCCCATAGCTTAAATGATCGATACCTTCCGCGTAAGGCTTGCCCATTTTCTGAAGGATCAGCTTCAGCACTTTCATGTGATAGTTCTGTTCGTCGGCGATCACATAAATGCTCTGGTCGTACCGGAATTCATCATATTTCTGCTGGGCGAGGCCCAGGTCCTGCGTGATATATACAGAGGTGCCGTCTTTACGCAGCACCAGTTTTTCATCCAGGCCTTCTGCTGTCAGGTCGATCCATACGCTGCCATCTTCTTTTTTAAAAAAAACATCCTGTTTCAATCCGTCTTCCACGAATTGCTTGCCCAGCAGGTAGGTATTGCTTTCATAGTACATTTTGTGAAAATCGGCTCCGATCCGTTTATAGGTCACATCGAAACCTTCATATACCCACCCGTTCATTTTATTCCATAGCTCCAGCACATCCGGTTTCCCGGCTTCCCAGTCGAGCAGCATTTGCTGGGTGGCTTTCATAATGGGCGCTTCTTTTTCGGCCACTTCCTTCTGCATGCCGCCGGCAACGAGATCATCCACTTCTTTTTTATACGCGTCATTGAACTTTACATAATATTCCCCGACAAAATGGTCCCCCTTCATACCCGTGGATTGAGGAGTGGCGCCGTTGGCAAAACGCTGCCAGGCGATCATGCTCTTGCAGATATGGATACCCCGGTCGTTGACGATACAGCTCTTGACCGTTTCGTAACCGCTTTCTTCTAGGATCCGGGCGATGCTCCAGCCCAGGAAGATGTTGCGGAGGTGACCGAGGTGAAGGGGTTTGTTGGTATTGGGAGAAGAGTATTCCACCATCACCTTTTTACCATTGGCAGGTTGCCGGCCAAAATCAGCGGGTGAATAATTACGCTCCAGGAACCGGATCCAGTAGTCGTCCGATACAGTGAGGTTGAGAAAACCCTTGATGACATTATAGGATGTGAATAGACCGGGATGATCCTTTACGAGGATGTCCCCGATCTCATTACCCAGTGTTTCAGGTGATTTTTTCAGCTGCTTGACAAATGCGAAAAGCACCAGGGTGTAATCTCCTTCAAACTCCGGTTTGGTAGAGTTGATCGTCAGGTCCGATTCGGTCGTTTCCACTCCGTACAGATCCTTCAGCGCCCGGACCACAAGGGGCTTTATTTCATTGATGATACTCATTAAGCCATTCTTTAGCCGGCAAATTTACTGAAAGGGGGGTCAATAATGCGGATTTGGCCCCCCTAAACCTGCCTGCCGGCAGGCAGGTCCCCCTGCCTATGCATTCGCTTCGGCAGGCAAGCCGCAAGGGGGAATTTAGGTCGTTTCAACTTTTATATTCACTACTGGTCACACGAAAGATTTACGCAACCTGGAATTCAAAAAAAATCATACAATAACGGAGTCTACTTTTTTATTTTGAATTTGATGCTTATTTGGATCTTGGTTCTTGGATCTTGGATCTTTGGTTCTTATTGCTTTTTTATAGGAGTGTGATCAAACATTAACTTTGCCCCACCCATGCGACGTCATATCCATAGCGCCCGGGATTTTATACTCCCCGTCATCGATTTTTTCTACCCGCCCTTCAAAAGGCTGATGAATATTCAGACTTTCCGGTATGCGGCGTCGGGAGGAGGAAATACCGTGTTGGGATTGCTGGTATATTATGTCAGTTTCAAGTACCTGTTTGCCGAAAAGGTATTCCATTTCGGGATTTACGCCTTTAAGGGTCATATCGCGGCCCTGATCGTATCCTTCTGCGTCACTTTCCCGGTCGGTTTTTTTATGTCGAAATACGTGGTGTTCAGCGATTCGAACATGAAGGGGCGGATCCAGTTGTTCCGCTACCTGATGGTCTGTCTTTTCAACCTGGCCCTGAATTACCTCCTGCTGAAGATCATGGTCGAGAAATTCAATATCTACCCGGTTCTCGCCCAGGTGCTGACCATCTGCATCGTGGTGCTGTTCAGTTATGTGGCGCAGCGCAATTATTCGTTCCGTATCCTGGCAGGGGAGGAGGAGGTTAAAGACTGAAATCGATGGATTCCACTTTCACGGCCAGGCTTCCCTCGCAGTTGCTGCGGATGACCAGGTGCTGCTGCATCGGGTAGATACCGGCAAGTTGTATGGTCTTTATGTTACCGTAACTGCGAACCCCTTTGGTGAGCTCCCGGTTCAGCTGCTCATTCAGGGTGATTTTGGCGCTGTCGATGTAGTTGCCCAGTTCAAAGCGGGCATACTTACTGATCTCTTTGGTGATCTTTTTGTCGAAAAGCCAGTCGGCCGATCCCAGCAGGATATTTTTTGATTTGATGTCAAAATCGATGTCTTTCACTTCGATCATTCGTTTCTCCTTGTCGTATTCCGGTTTGCCGGTAAGGTAAATGATACCGGTATTGGTGCCGGAAAAATTTATTTTGATGACCAGTTTATCAAACCCGCCGCCATATACTTTGCAGCTGTCGAGTACAAAATGTTTTTTGACAAAACCCTTCTTAAAGTCAAATTCCTTTCCGGCCAGGTTCTGGTTCATGATCATCCCCAGCGAATCATAATTGAGCAGGGCGTCGAGAAAGATGTTAAATCCCTGCTGCCGGCTGAAAGGACCCAGGTTGGGGACCCAGGAGCTTTTTTCAACCGGTTTTTCAAAACCCACGACCGGTTTCGCGGAAAGACCCAGGTATACGTTCAGGGAATCATTCCGGACGAAAAGATTATTGATCCGGAATTTTTGCGGGTTGATCTGCAGCCAGCCCAGGCCATAGAGGTTGTACACTTTATTTAATTCGTCCCATACCTGCTGGAACTTGCTTTTCAGGTCAACCGTACCGTAACTCTTTTCAAGATCCTTTTTCGATAGGTCCAGTTCGGTGGTCAGTCCTTTCATGACCTGTTTGGTGATATCCTGTCCCCAGAAACAGACCTCACACTTATCCAGTGGTTTTGGCTCGTTTCTTTTAAAATAGATCTTCACTTTATAATCCGGCTGAATGTTCACGGCGCTGGTAAAGGATACATTCACCCTTCTTTCCGGTTCATTGAATCCGCAGCGGCAGGCGGGTGTCCACGGTGAGACCACGGTTCCGTTCACACAGATCCGGGTAGAACCGACGATCCTGTAATACCCGGTAAATCCAAAGCTCAGCGTGTTTCCCGATCCTTTGATTTGCAGGGGGCTTCTGCGAAAGGAGTACTTATAGCGGATATCGCAGCCTTCCTGCATCCATTCGTCCGGGTAGTTGGGTGAAGTGAACAGGGTGTCCACACTTTTTTCTGCCATTTCGAACATCGGCTTCAGGTTCACCTGTATGGGGATATTGATCTCCGAGTCGGGCAAGGAGTCGAGCCGGAAGTTTTCGGGCGACAGGTCGGGTTTAGCGGGGTTTATTTTTTGGGAAAATGCTATGGCGCTTAACAATAGCCCTGTTAAAAAAAGAATTCCTCTTCCTTTCATTCGGTAGATTGACGGTCAAAAATACTTAAAAGAAAGGCGGTGGAATTGTAAAGATTTACTAAGAGTTTGAAAGAGGGAAAGAGGAAAAGAGGGAGTCGTTTACTTTTAAAGACTCCCTCTTTTTGACCCTTACCATCAAAGTCCTTATTTCCGCAAATGACCCCTAAATCTTGATTTGAATTTCAACCCAAAAAGGAATCCTGGCGTTATCGAAACCCTCTCCTTTTCTCTTTCACTCTTTTAACCTCTTATCCCATCTCCTTTGGCTCCGTCATACTGAACCAGTTCCCGCAACCGTCATGCACAATGCATTCGATACCGTAAAACTGTTCTTTGGGCTCCGAGATCTGGACCCCCTTGGCTTTTAATTCCTCATAGGTGGCCCGGCAATCCGGTGTATGTAATACCCCGGCGCCCATAACCCCTTTTTCGAGCAGGAGGCGAAGCGCTTTTTGGGTTTCCTCGTCCCAGCCGAATCCCGCCCCGTCACCCGAAGCATTCATCAGTACGATCTCCAAATCGGGCTGGTCCGGCGGATTGAGCGTGAGCCAGCGAAACCCGTTTTCCATGACCACGTCCGTATTTACTTTAAAACCCAGTTTGTGAACATAAAAATCAAAGGCCTTTTCGAGATCCAGCACATAAAAGGATGTGTGGGAAAGTTTGGTTACCATGTTTTTTGTTTTATAAAATAAAACTAGCGTGAAAACCTGTACCGGGTTTCTTCTATCTTGCTTTTATGGTGAATAGTTAATGGTGAATAGTGAATAGTGAATAGTGAATGGGTCGTATAAGTTCCGAAACTCTGACTGTTGACTGCCGACTGTGGACTGTTGACTGCCGACTGTGGACTGTGGACTGTCGACTGTGGACTGTGGACTGTGGACTGTCGACTGTGGACTGTCGACTGTCGACTGTGTACTGTCGACTGCAAGGCTGCCCGGCTGCTTCTCTATTCTCCAAGCTTATGTTGTTCAATAAAACAATGCGGTATCGCTTTTTTGGGCTCTGCCTGCTGTTCCTTTTTCTTTTTAAACGCCATGTTGCGGTAATATTGAGGGGCGAACCCGATTTCTTTCTTGAACCAGGCGCTGAAAGAACCGATGCTTTCAAATCCCACTTCATTGCACACTTCGGTTACCGGCTTGTTTTCCGAAAGCAGTTCCCGGGCCCTGTCGAGCCGTTTGCGGGTGATATACTGATGCGGCGTTTTCCTGTACACCTGGCGAAACAGCCGGTGGAAATGAAAGCGGGAGAGAAAGGCCTGTTTTGACACCCGGTCCAGGTCAATGGGCTCATGAAAATTATGATCAATAAAAACTTTGGCTGAAGCGATGCGTCGGTATATGTCGGGGGTAAGTTGCATGACTATACTAAGCTAATATTTTTTTCATGCAGATGCTGGTTTCTTCCATGCCGGTATAAGGTTCGAAATTGGGAATGACCCGGAAACCCAGTTTTCGGTAAAGAAAGGCGGCTTCCGGCTGCCTGTTGCCCATTTCCAGTACGATCTCCCTGTTCCCGAGTTCGGCGGCCCATTTTTCCAGTTCATGCAGGACCGCCGTGCCGATTCCTTTTCCCCTGAATTCATCGGCCACAAACATCCGTTTCACTTCCACGGCCGTTTCACTGAATTTTTTGACGCAACCGCAACCGGCAGGCGCCCCGTCAGTATAGGCGATCACCACATGGGGGATATTATCAATTTTATTGAACTGGCTGTAAAACTCCTGCAACGCCCCGTATTGCCCCAGGAGGTATTTATTCAGTCTTTCAACCAATGAAAGAAAGTCTTTATCATCGCTGTTTGTTCTTCTGATAGTTATCATATCAATTCCGAATCTTGTACCTTGAATCTTGAATCTTGTGTCTTGTACCTTGTGTCTTGTGCCTTGTACCTTGTACCTTGTGCCTTGTTCTACATATTCCTGGGATTCTTCCACTGTTTCCCCAACCGTTCAATCGTGCCCTTTATACGCTCAGCACGGGTTTCCGGCCGCCTGGCCGTTACGATCCACTCTAAATATTCTTTTTTATTCGTAAACGAAAGGGATTCGAAGAACGCGGCCTGTTTCCAGTTCTTTTTTAATGCTCCTTCCAGGTCTGCCGGGAGTTTCACTTCCTTTGTCTTTGGATTCACCCAGTTAAAAATCTCCCGTTCCGGTTTCCCTTTGGCTTCTTTCTTTTTATCTGTCTCCGTTTTGGCGCGGAATCCGAAAACACTCCAGGTGTCATTGAAGGAAATGAGATTGATCCAGGTGAGTTTATCCGACTCGGCCAGCAGGCAATCCCAGCCCTTGTCGCGGGTCAGATCGGTTTGCATCCCCGAACTGCCTTTTGGATAATATACCCAAACCGTCACTTCCGGTTTCACCAGTTTCATCACCCGGCTCATTTCTTTTTCGAGCTGGGCCCGGTTATGTACAAACCAGTGCACCTGGTTGTATTTCTTCCCGTTTTCTGAGATGGTAACTCCTTCGGGGAGACCCTTTAATCCTTTTTCAAAACCCGCGGGGGCATTCAGGGTAAGCAGTGAAAAATTTTCCCGGATCCGGAGTTTTCCGGCAATGGAGGTCGCCATGACGATTGTTTTGACAAATTTACTATTCCGGCCGGGTCCGGGTTTATCGAAGATTGCTTTTCGCAGAATTCAGGGAAAACCGGAACTTTAAACACTAAACTTATTACTATGAAAATAACGACAGCATTCATACTGCTCATGATGCTTTATTCATTTTCCGCCAATAGCCAGCGGGAGTTTACGCCGGAAGAGCAAAGATTCTTTGATAGGGCCATGTCCTCCATCAACGTCAAACATACGCGGTGGATAAAAAGTACGGCATCCGAGGCCAACCTGAAGAATAGCAGTGCCGAGGAAATTCAGCTGAAGACAAAGACTTACGGAAGCCTGGGGAGCCTGGGAAACCAGGATATAGAAGCCCTGGTCTTCCTTGTTCTCATGCAGGCTTCCAAATCGGCACAGGAGGACCTGAAGGCCATCATGGCCAAGGTAAAATCGATCAACAACCAAAAGCAGAAAATGAGGGAAGCGCTGGCTATTCTTGAAAATAATAACAGGTCTGTGTCCAGGGCACAACTGGATTCTTTTAACCGGTTATTGATCAAACCGGTCGCAGTGCGTCAGAAAGGCGACCAGGCCGTAACGTTGCAGGAAATAAACAATATGAAGGTTAAAATGAAAAACGACCTGGATTCCATGAGCGAATTGGGTGAAACGGAATCGCTCAGGATGCAGATGATAATGGACCGGCGGAGTAAAATAATGAGCACCCTATCCAACCTGATGAAGAAGATCAGCAGTACACAGGATGCGATCATCGCTAATCTGAAGTAGAGGTCAGTCGACAGTCCACAGTCGACAGTCCACAGTCCACAGTCGGCAGTCCACAGTCG
>CAYRHU010000071.1:18225-18483 GCA_964424155.1 uncultured Chitinophaga sp. | reverse complement strand
ACCCATTTTTACTAACATTAAATTCTAAAAAAATGGCTACTAAGAAAAAAGCTGCTAAGAAAAAAGCTGCTCCTAAGAAGAAAGCTGCTAAGAAAAAGAAATAAGTTTCGACGTTTCTTAAAAGAAATAGGAAGTCCCGGTGCGAGCCGGGACTTTTTTATTGGCCACAGATTACAAGGATTGGCAAAGATAAATACCTGCATGCCGGCATATCCTGATTTCTATAATAGGAGTTGGGGCCACGAAATCACACGAAAG
>CAYRHU010000071.1:3060-18125 GCA_964424155.1 uncultured Chitinophaga sp. | reverse complement strand
AACACGAAAAGGATTTTGAAAAGCCGTGAACTTTCCAGCTTGCCGCCGGGGAAATTCATGAAAATCCATGTAATCCGTGGCCACGAAATCACACGAAAGAACACGAAAAGGATTTTGAAAAGCCGTGAACTTTCCAGCTTGCCGCCGGGGAAATCCATGAAAATCCGTGTAATCCGTGGCCACGAAATCACACGAAAGAACACGAAAAGGACTTTAAAAAGTCGTAAACCATCTTGCTTGCGGCCAGGAAAATCCGTGAAAATCCGTGTAATCCGTGGCCACGAAAAACTAAATTAGCAGCATGGACAATGCCGTGATCGCCGAAAATTTTGATCTCCTTGCCAAACTCATGGATATTCATGGTGAGGATTCCTTCCGCACCCGCACCTACTCCGCCGCCGCTTTCAATATCGAAAAACTTCCCATGCAACTGAAGGATACCCCGAGGGAAAAGCTTTTTGGCATCCGCGGCATCGGCGAAAGCGTGGGCCGGAAAGTGTTCGAAATGCTGGATACGGGCAAACTGTCGGTCCTGGAAGACTATATTCAAAATACCCCGCCCGGGGTGATCGAGATGCTCCACATCAAGGGCATCGGTCCCAAAAAGATCCATACTATCTGGAAGGAGATGGGAATCGAAACGATCGGTGAACTGCAATATGCCTGCCAGGAGAACCGGCTCACCCTCTACAAGGGATTTGGCGGCAAGACCCAGCAGAATGTACTCGAGTCGATCGAGTTTTACCTCCAAAGCCAGGGTCATTTTCTGTACGCCGAACTGGAAACGGTTTTCCCGCAGGTGGAAGGCTACCTTCAAAAATTATTCTCCCCCGGCAAGGTGCGGGCAACTGGGCATTACCGGCGACAATCGCCAACGATCGAAGAACTTGAATTCGTGATCCTCGCGCCCAATGAAGATATCAAACCCAGGTTCCTGACCGCGCAACCGCCTGAATTACTCGAAGAGACCGACAACAGCCTGCTGTATAAATTAAAGAACGGTTTAAAACTCCGTCTGCATACCGGGGGCACCAACCGGGCAGCTGAATTGTTTCGCACTTCGGGCAGCCCCGAATTCCTAGATGCCTTTAATAAAACATTCCCTGGTCTGAAATTCAGGGGCGATGAATCGGAGGATGACGCGATCGTTTTTGAAAAAGCCGGGATCCCTTTTATCCCGCCCTGCCTGCGGGAAATGACCGGCATACTGGAAACCGCCCGTAAAAAGAAAATGCCCCGGCTGATACAACCGGAAGACATCCGTTCCATCATCCACAGTCACAGCAACTGGAGCGACGGCACCAACACCCTGGAGGAAATGGCAGAAGCCTGTATAAAAAAAGGATTTGAATACCTGGTCATTTCCGACCATTCGCAAACGGCTTTTTATGCCAACGGACTGAAAGAGGACCGGATCCGGGCCCAGCACAAACAGGTGGATGAACTGAATAAACAGTTGCCCCCTTTTAAAATCTTTAAGAGCATCGAAAGCGATATCCTGAACGATGGCAGTCTTGACTACCCTGATTCGCTGCTGAACACCTTTGACCTGGTGATCGCATCCGTGCATAGTAACCTCAAGATGACGGAAGAAAAAGCCATGACCCGCCTGATCAAAGCGATAGAGAATCCCTATACCCGAATCCTCGGGCACATGACCGGCCGGCTCCTGCTCAGCCGCAACGGTTACCCGGTGGACCACCGTAAGATCATCGATGCCTGTGCGGCCAATAAGGTGGTCATCGAAATCAATGCCCATCCCCGCCGGCTTGATATCGACTGGCGATGGATAGGTCTGGCCATGGAAAGGGGCGTGCTCCTGTCCATCAATCCCGACGCCCACTTCATCGAGGGCTATGAAGATGTGAAATACGGGGTGCTCGCCGCGCAGAAAGGAGGACTCACAAAGGAATGGAACCTGAGCAGTTTCGGGCTGAAGGAGTTTGAAAGATGGCTGGAACAGAAATAAACAGAATGAAGAATAAAGAACAAGGAATACCGAATTTTGAAGTAAGGACGCTCCTGAATCCACATCTTCATTCCTTTGGCCTTTTTATTTATTCCGCATTCCTAAAATAACCTGCAATGAAATACCCGTTTTTCCTTTTTTTATTACTGCTTTCGCTGGCATCAGCGGGACAGAATGATCAGTCCAAAACGGACTGGGCGAACCTGAAGAAATATGCGGATGAGAACAGGATGCTAAAACCACCGGGAAAAAATGAGAAACGGGTGGTCTTTATGGGCGATTCAATCACGGAGTTTTGGAAATACACCGACAGCAGCTTTTTTACCAACAACTCCTATATCGACCGGGGCATCAGCGGCCAGACAACCCCGCAGATGCTGGTGCGTTTCCGGCCCGATGTAATCGCTTTACGCCCGGCGGTCGTCGTGATCCTGGCCGGGATCAACGATATCGCCGAAAATACGGGCCCCATCGCGCTGGAAACTGTTTTTGGCAATATCATATCCATGGCTGAACTGGCCCTATACAATAAGATCAGGGTTGTTATCTCTTCCGTCCTGCCCGCCAACGAATTCCCCTGGCGGAAAGGCCTGGCCCCGGCCGATAAAGTGATCCGGCTGAACGCGATGCTTCAAAACTGGTGCGCGGCCAAAAAAATCGTCTACGCCGACTACTACTCCAAAATGGTGGATGAAAATAAAGGACTGGATAAAAAATACGGAGACGACGGCGTACATCCGAACCTCGCGGGGTATAAGTTGATGGAATTAGTGATACAGGAAGGAATCCGGAAAGCGCTGAAATGAGAAAAGGATATAAGAATTTCGAACATGCCTGCCTGTCGGCAGACAGGGAAATAAGAATGCAGAAGTGAAGTACGAACTTCTAAAATCTTAATTCTTTAATCTGCCGTTCTGCAGTTCTTCTCCCCTACCACCCGATCCCATAATCCTCCCCGTTATTGCTACTGCCGCCCCAGAAGGATCCGTGCTTCCGGTCGAAGTAGATGGCATTGATGGGGCCGCTGGTACGGTTGCCGGTGCGTACCTTGTACCCCATCGCCTTCAGTTCTTCCCGCACTTTTTCAGGTGTGCTGCTGCCTACCAGTATTTCTCCGGGCCTGGGTTTTCTGTCATCCATTTTCGAGCCCCCCAATGATAACCATAACTGGTTGCTGTTGACATTGGCTGCTTCGCAGGCCTGTTGCACCGTCATGCCGAACTCCACCATGTTTAGAAAGAATTGCAGGAGGTTCTGGTCCTGCGTATCGCCCCCCTGCACGGCAAAGGATAAAAAGGGTTTGCCGTCCTTCAGGGCCATCGATGGCGTAAGGGTAACCCGCGGACGTTTTCCGGGCTCGATCACGTTAAAGGGATTGATTGAAGGATCCAGTACAAAACTCTGCAGCCGTTGGCTCATGCCTACTCCTGTATTACCCGCGATGCAGGCCGGCAGCCAGCCGCCGCTGGGGGTAATGGAAACCACCCAGCCTTCCTTATCGGCAGCTTCCACCGTTGTGGTGCCCCGCCATAACCTGTCCTGGTACAATTCTTCATTCATCGCCGATGAAGCAGAATCGTGTGCCGGTAAAAAATTCCTGTTGCCGTCGCCGGATTTGTTCCAGTTCTTCAACAACTCCGTGAAAGGATTGGTTCTCCCTTCAAAGGGATATGGATCACCGGGGCCGATCAGAGGATCATTCCGGTCTGTCCGGATCAGGGAAGCCCGTTGCTTCGCGTATTCCTTGCTCAATAAGCCCTGAATGGGTTCCTGCGGCGGAAAATAGGGGTCTCCGTAATAAAAATCCCGGTCGGCAAAAGACAGATTCATCGCCTGGTAAACCGTATGGATATACTGCGTACTGTTATAACCCATTTTCTTCAGGTCAAAATTTTCCAGGATGTTCAGCGATTGCAAAAGCATCGGTCCCTGTGTCCATTGCTTTAATTTATATACATCAATCCCTTTATAATTCACCGAAAGCGGTTCCTCCTCGATCGGTTTCCATTTTGCAAGATCCTCCAGGGTGATCAGTCCGCCCTGCTCCTGGCAGCCCCTCACAAACTCCCGGGCGATATCCCCCTTATAAAACCGGTCATAAGCTGCCATAATGGCCTCTTTCCTGCTTTTTCTGTTTTTCAGCGCCGTCTTTTCCGCCTCCACCATTTTTTTCAATGTTTCCAGCAGGTCTTTTTGTATAAAGATCTCTCCCGCCTCGGGCGCTTCACTTTTTTCCCCGGGGTGCGTCAGAAAAACCTTTTTACTGTATGGCCACTGACTGATCCGGTCCTTGTTTCTTTCTATCGAATTGGCTGTTTGCGCCTCGATAGGATAACCGGCGGCCAGTTCCATCGCCGGTTTTAAAACCTGTTCCAGGCTCATCGAGCCGTAATGGGCAAGCATATAACACAAACCTCCAACAGTCCCGGGTGTAACGGCGGCAAGCGGACCAAACTCCGGCGGAAATGCATACCCCTTGCTTTTGAAGAATGCGGCCGTCGCCCCGGGGGGTGCCACCCCCAGGGCATTGATGGCTATGACCTTTTTGGTTTTAGGATTGTAGATCAGCGCCTGTGTCTCTCCTCCCCAACTCAGCACATCCCACATGGTGCAGGTGGCGGCCAGCATGGCGCAGGCCGCATCCACCGCGTTCCCGCCCTGCTGAAACACCATAGAACCAGCCGTGGCCGCCAGGGGTTTCCCGGTAATGGCCATCCAGTTCTTCCCGTGCAGTGGGGGCTTTTGCGTGGGCTGGGAGACCGATATATTAGCCACGATGAGGCTTCCAATAACCAACCATGATTTTTTCATACTGAGGAGTTATTAATCAAAGTTAGTGAGATGGGAATGCAGAATGAAGAATAAGCCTGCCTGCCGGCAGACAGGGAATAAAGAATGCGGAAGTGAAGGCAGAACGTGCTGAACTTCGAAATTCAACACTCGTTGTTCTATTATTCTATTGTTCTGTACTTCCCCCTTTAAACAACAGGTAACTCCACGAAAAATGTGGTCCCTTTTCCCGGTTTCGTTTCAAAACCAATGGAGCCATGCGCCTGTTCCACAATGCCCTTGCACATGGCCAAACCCAGCCCCGTACCAGATGACTTGGTGGTGAAATTGGGTACAAAGATCTTGTCCCGCATCTCTTCGGGTATGCCTTCCCCGTTATCTCTCACGCGGATGATCACCCTGTTCCCTTTCAGCTCCTCGTCGATGATGATCCGGCAGGGACCGCCGTTCCGTTCCGCCTGCACGGCGTTGGTGAGCAGGTTGGTGAAGAGCCGGTTCATCTGTGTTTTATCCAAATTGACCATGAGCGGATCACTTACAGGGTACCAGGTGAGTACCACGTCGGGATCAGACTGGTAAAGCTCTTTCAGCGAACCGATCACTTCATGCAGGTCGAAATATTCAATATGCGTGTTCCCGATATTGGCGAACTGCGAGAAGTCGGCAGCGATTTTCGAGAGGTGATCGATCTGCTCGACCAGGGTATTGGCCACATTGGCCGAGAGCTCTTTTACGTTATCCTGGTTGTTATGTATGGCCTTTTGCAGGTACTGGATACTGAGCTTCATCGGCGTCAGCGGATTCTTGATCTCGTGCGCCACCTGCCGGGCCATCTCGCGCCAGGCCCCTTCCCTTTCGCTTTTGGCCAGGGCATCGGCGCTTTCGCCGAGTTTGGTCACCATCTTATTGTATTCGGTCACCAGATCACCGATCTCATCATCGCGGTTCCAGACGATCTCTTCGTTGTGCCGGCCGAGGTTCACCTCCTTCATCTTGTCGCTGATCACTGCAAAGGACCGGGTGATCCGGTTCGTGATGATCAGCGCGATCAGTCCCGCTACGAGAAAAATGAAGGCATTGAGGTTGATGATCGTGACCAGGAAGTTGGAGATCTCCTGCTCCAGTTCGGGTTTGGACGTAAAATAGGGAATGTTGATATAGGCATAGACCTTCCGGCTTTCATCCCTTACCGGTGAATAAATACTCAGGTAGGAGAAATTGCCGATCCGTTCCTCCTGTGCATGCTGCACCTGCCGCAAGCGGCTCAGGTGATAATAGGCATTGGGGTCTATTCTCTTGCTCAGAACGCCCTTGGTGTACACATTGGCTTCGGAGGAAACCTGGAGGTTCCCGTCCAGGTCGTAGACATTGACATCCACGCCGTGAATATCCGCCACTTCATCCACCAGCACCTGCAGCTGGTAATTGGAAACAGAATCGTACAGTTTCACCACATCATCGAACGTGGCGTGATCGGAAAGCCTTTTTTCCATCTCGTTCACCATGATCTTCATGGTTCGGCTCAGCTTATCACTGTTGTTGCGGTTGTAACGGCTGATGAAAAACGAAATCGTGGCCACCCCGATGATCACAAACGAGAATACGCTGATGAAAATGATGGTGCCATGCACCTGCGACCGGATATTGAGCTGAAGCAGTTTGCGGATCTGGGTCCGGCTGCTGAATGCGCGAAGGGCCAGCGAAATGAGTTGTACAAACGCCACCAGGAAAAGAAAAGAACAGAATATATATGAGAATAGGGTTATCGCTTCGATCATGGCTTCCTGCTTACGCGCGATCACCACCGATTTATTATTAGAGGCCCTGTACCAGAGTTCTTCATAATCGCCCTTCTGGCGTCGTTCGAATTCCGCAACCGGTTTTTCATCAGGCGCCAGCCAGGTGGCAAAGGGATAATTGCCGGGCGGGGACACCAGGCTGTCATTGACGTAAACGGCATTGGAATAGATGGGTGAGTTTTCGGGTTCCGTGTTTTTCTTAAACTGCCGGAACAGCTCCGGGAAAAGAGCCTCCCGGCTGTAATTCTTGGGATTGGAAACGATGAAAAAGGAACCGATCCGTTTCAGGGAGGTATCGATCACGTCGCGCCGGGCGATATAATTGAATTTATCGTAAGAAGCCTCGTAATAAAAAAGCCCCTCGGTGCTGGTGGGTCTTGCCTGCACCGTCAGGATCGCGCTCAGCGCTTCATAACTCACGGGGTCTTCATTGTAAAGCGGGCGATCGTTCTCGTCGTACACATATAACCGCGTATCGTATTTATTCAGGTAGCCGCTGTAATTTTCGGTGACGATGCTGTCACGGAACTCCCTTCCTTTTTCCTCGTTGTAAAACCGGTAAAAATTATCAGAAAGGAAATCATTATCCAGGTACTGGATGGCGATGTTCATCAGCCGCTCACTGGAGGGATCCGTCTGAATGGCCAGTTTTTCCGCCATCCTTTTCCTTTTCTCCCATTCCGCTTTCCTGTTTTCACTGAGCATGATCACGGCGATGGAAACGGAAAAAACAAAGATCCACGACAGGATACTGGCAATATTGACCCGCAACCGGCTGAAGATCACTCCCTGCCGGTTGATCATCCAGGTGTAGACCAGCAACCAGGCCAGCACGGGTAAGTAAAAGAGCACATCCGGGCTACCCGACCGAAGACTCAGGTAAAGCAAACCCGCAAAACTGATCGCAAAATAGATCAGGAATATTTTGCCAGTGAAAAGAGGAAAGATGAGCCGGAAAAGCAACTGTGAGAAATAATAATACGACAGCGACAGGCAGGCCAGCACCACAAATCCGATTACGGTGAAAAAATTAAGCGTGAAAAAATTTGTGACATCAAAGGAGATCTTGGAATCGGCCACCATGCTCCGGATCACGGAAGCCAGTATGAATGTGGAAAAGAGCAGTAGCAGGAGTGACAGTATACCGGCCGTCCATCGAAGCCGGGGCCTCATTCCCTCCGCGAGATTGTCGCGCTCATGCAGTTTCGCCCAGGCGAACAGCACGATCCAGCAGAAAAGAAAGGAGTTAACCAGCAGGTCACCGAGCGATCGCTGCACCGCGTTAGATCCGTACAGGGCCGGGTTGAACAACTCAAATTGCCGCAGATTGAGCAGTTCTGGGAAGAAATAGGTCGTCAGCCGGAGCGTACCCAATATAAGTGCCAGTAGGCCTATTGCTTTCCAGGGGCCTTTTCGCCGGCCCGTGGCTTCCACAAGCAACTGGATGAAAAGGCAAAGAAATATCAGCCCGAAAAACCGCAGTCCGTTTGTAAGCCGGTCGTTGTAAGGCACAGCGCTGCTTGCTTTCTTATCCAGGTAGAACAAAATCTTACCTGACACCGTGCTTACCGGGAATTCGGTCGTCTTCGTTGCGATCTGTACCCGTTTATCGGCCTCCCGGCTATATGCGAAATTCCTGGGTAAATAATCAGTCTCAATAAAAAATTCGGATTTCACCAATATCATGGCGCAGGCAAAGGCTTGCTGATCCGGCAGGGATTTCCTGATGATATAATAAAAACCATTAGACAGTTTCATGAAATATTCACCGTCGGCGGCAGACAGTATTTCATCGGGTGGCGTGACCAGCTGTTCACTCCAGAAGATCAATTCGGGTTCCCGCATCGTGTGCGTAGCATAAAGAAAGATACCATAGGGTTTTTCGGCCAGGCCGTTAAACTCATCCTTTGTTTCCTCCCGCGACATTAACTGCCGGATGAGATTACTGTCTTTTATAAAAGAACCGAAATCTGTTTGATGACGGCTCAGGTATTTCTCCAGTTTTTTTACCTCCTGGGCAACGGAACGGCGCTGGGTGTAAAGGGTGTTGAAAACGAGCGACAACCCGAACAGGATGACCGCCAGGATCAGGAAGAAGTATTTACCTCTGAATATGTTTCGAAGCCGGGGATTCACTTGTCAGTCCGCTGTTGTTTGATGGTGTTCCAGATGGCATCCATTTCCCCGAGCGACATGTCGCGCAGGTCCCTGCCGCTTTGCAGCGCCTGTTCTTCCATACTGGTAAACCGGTGGATGAATTTTTTATTGGTTCGTTCCAGGGCGTTTTCCGCATCCACCTGCAAAAACCGTGCATAATTGATCAGCGAGAACAGCACATCCCCGAATTCCTCTTCCGTTTTGCCAGGATCGCCGCTTCCGATGGCCGTCTTCATCTCCGCGATCTCCTCCTCCACTTTCTCCCAAACCTGCTCCTTGTTTTCCCATTCAAACCCGGTCTGTTTCGCTTTTTCCTGTAGCCGCATGGCTTTCACCACCGCGGGTAATGATACAGGCACACCACTCAGTACCGAACGCTTTCCCTCTTTTAGTTTCAATTTCTCCCAGTTGCTTTTCACTTCTTCATCGTTTTCCACCTTTACATCACCATAAATATGGGGATGCCTGGCTACCAGTTTGTCGCAAATGCCATGGATCACTTCTTCCAGGGTAAACTGCCCCTGTTCACGCCCTATTTTCGAATAAAACACGATATGCAGCAACAGGTCGCCCAGTTCCTCCCGGATACTTTTCCAGTCGTTGTCCGTTATGGCATCCGCCAGCTCATAAGTTTCCTCGATCGTCATCTGCCGGAGCGATTCGATGGTCTGTTTCCGGTCCCAGGGACATTGCTCCCGGAGTTCGTCCATGATGGTTACCAGCCGTAAAAAAGCGTCGCCCGTGTTTGGTTTCATACTGATCAAATATTAAAAAGTGATGGCCGAAAAGAAAACGAATAAAAGAAACAGCACTGTCATCATGACCAGCGAGAACAGGGAAACCAGGAAAAATTTCAACAGGGTCTTCCCCCTGCGCTGACCATAAAAATGGCGCATGGCTTTGTAAAGATATAGGAACAGACCCGTGACCAGGACAGCGATCAGTATTCCCCAGAAACTCCAGCCGGTAAGCGTTTGCATTTTATCACAAAGGAATGCGGCCAGCAACAGCAGGAATGAGAAAACATACAAATGGATCGTAAAAATGCCGTGATCCGCATAAAAAAACTGTTTACGGCGGATATATACCAGTTTCAGGATCAGGGCAAACAGGGGCAGCGATACAAACAACATGTACGGAAGACGGTGCAGGATGCTGCCAAACAATTTCTTCATCGCTTCATCCGGGTTTTCCCGGTACTTTTCATTGATCTCAAACTCCTTTTTCATCAGGCGTCGCATCAGCCATCCGTCCCTCTCCCTTTCCGGAAGGGTCTGTTGGATGGAGTCATACTCTTTTTTGTCACGGTAACGGGTGCCGGAAAAATTGACGATCTGGAAATCCGGGCCCTCGATGCTGATCTGATCCTGAACCGTTACCACCTGCGCACTGTCTTTCGCCGCAGTGAGTTTGGCGGCTATCTGGGTGTTGCCCGGATCATTTTTCAGTTTTGACTCCAGTTTTTTGATATAGGATGCCCGTTCCTCCGGTGTTAAAGGAACATACAAGTTGGTCTTTATACTGTTGCCCGGGGCGAAAAAAGTAAAGAAAAGCAGGAAGAACATGGCCGAAGTGAACACATACATCTTCACCGGGTTCAGGTAACTGGCCCTTCTTCCCTTTATATACTCTTTTGAAAGGAATCCCGGTCTCAGGACCAGGTAACGGATGGTATTGAAAAAGTTCCCGTCAAAATGCGTAATGTCGTAAACGAAATGCCGGACCATGTGCCAGAAGGTTTCGTGGGGCACCACGTTCTCCTGCCCGCAGTTATGACAGTAATGCCCCTGCACGGTCGTACCGCAGTTCAGGCAATCCTTTTCTTTACGCTGGGGAATATGAGACAATGTGAATTTTTCTTAAAAATACTAACGCAAGTTCAATCTCAAGACGAAAGGATGTAAATAAACAGCCTGGCAGCCCTGGTTTGCAGCAACGCAGCCATACAGCCGTGCAGCCTTACAGCCTTGCAGCCATTCAGCTTTGCGGCTTATCAATCTTCCAGGCTTCCGGACTTCCCGACTTTCCGACTCCCCCAACATTCACAATTGCTTTAATCCGGATAACCGGGAATTCAATTAACTTTACTCGTGAGCCATATCATACGTATGAAAACCACGATATTTCTCCTTTGCGCGATCTTTCCTTACACCCTCAAGGCCCAGTATTATTTCAACGACATCATCAGTACCCTGGAGGCCAACCGCCAGATGAATACCTATGCATCCAATAAAGTGAAAATGGTGACGGCCACCGGTTTTGACGCGAATGGTGTGAAGGCCACCGATTTTTCCGAGGTACAGGAAGTGCGCGATAACGGGAAAACCCTGAAGGTCAGCAACCGGACGGGTGCTATGTTCAGCGCCGTATATAACCGTTTCGACGATCAGCACCGCCTTATCAGTGTGTCGGACACCACCGCGGCGGTGCAGAGCATGACCCGCTATGAATATGACGCCAATGGCCGAATCAGCCGGGTTACGAACACCGTACGCGACAGCGCCAATGATTTCAACCAGACGGAAACGCATCTTTGGGTTTACCGGCCGGACGGTTACCCCACCCGCATGTGGAGGATCATCAACGACGGCGACAGCCTGGAGATCCGGATCTTCCCCGATGAAGAAGGCAACCCCGGCGATGAGAAATCATTTCGTAACGGCAAGGAAACCGCCGCCGTGTATTATTATTACGATGATAAAAAAAGACTCACTGATATCGTTCGGTACAACACGAAATTCAAAAGGCTGATGCCTGATCTGATGTTTGAATACGACGATAACGACCGGGTGATCCAGAAGATCACCACCACATCGAGCCTGGGCCGGAAATACCTGATCTGGCGTTATATTTTTGATGACAAGGGTCTGAAAACTAAGGAGGCCCTTTTCAACGATGAAAAACAACTCACCGGCAAGATCGAATATGCCTATACATTCTTCCCCTGATCCTGCAGGGTATCATGTAAATGGCTGACGCTACTCATGACCCGGCCGCCATGATTTTATTAACTTGAACCGGTAAATTCACCGGATGTCGGCCCCTAATTATCTTCTCGAATACTGGGATGAACAAAGCGCGGTCTTTCTCTCCAACCTGCAGATCATCCGCCGTAAACCCGCCAAAAAAGCGGTGCATGATATCCGCGTGGCCATAAAAAAAATGAAGAGTTGCCTGCTCCTGGCAAATAAACTCGATGCCTCCGGCGGGGAACTGGCTTTCCCTTCCATTCAGCAATTTTTCAGGGTTACAGGCAAATACCGTGACACCGACATGAGCCGGGCCCTGCTGCGAAAAACCGGGCGGGAAGAAAACATCAGCATACCTCCTTTACAAAAAAACCTGGGAATGATGCTGTCAGTCACCCGCCGCTTTGTAACCGATCATGCCGGTCTTCCGTACGAATCGGAACTGAAGGACCTGTCTGAAAAAATATATAATTGTCTTTCGGCGGTGCCGGCGGAAGAACTGGTAAGCCGGACGGAAAACCTGGCCGCTGAACTGCTCGGGGAAATAAAGTCCCTGTTCGGAAAATTCCACCACAACGCGCATCCCCTGCGCATCCGGTTAAAACAACTCTATTACTGGCTCAGCCAGTGCCCGGTCAATCCTTTTTTTGATGCAAAACAGATGAAAGAGATGGATAAAGCGCTGACCGCGCTAGGCAACTGGCATGACTATTTTGTGCTGCACGAAAAGATCCGCCGTTTCAGAAAGGAATACCTGGTCCCGAACACGGCCGATCAGCTCCATGCAAAAAAACTGGAGGAGATCACAAAACTGCTGCAGGAGCAATGGCTGGTGGGCGCGGAAGACAAGTTAAACAGCCTGTTCAGTCCGCAGAAATGAACAGTTACTGGTTTACAAACAAGTTTAGTACTTCCCCTTCCTTTACCAGTTTTTCCAGTATTAATTTTTCGCCATCCGTCACCCTTACCCGCAGGCGCCCGCTTAACCTTTCTACCGTAATACTTAGATCCCGTTGAAACAAACGAATATGCCGGATGCTCATGACCGGCCAGGATGATGGCAGACGGGGAATAAAACTGAAACTTCGAAGACCCGTCGGGCGAATGCCGAATAAGCCTTCTGTAAAAACGCGGCAATACAATCCGCTTTCGGCCGACAGGTGCCGCTGGTTGCCTTCCGGGAATGCTTCCACCGGGTAGGGCACATGATCACCCAGCAAACGACGGCTTGAATAATCATGCAGAAATCGAATGGCCTTATCCGTTTCACCGGCGGCCAGTACACCCCGCAGCGCATAGAGTGTGGATCTGTCCCAAAAGGTTTTATCACCCGCAAGACTGGCCAGCCCGTCCTGTGTCCACAATCTTGGGGAGAACAACGCATCGATCGTGCCTGCTTTGCGATTATAGATACCCATGGTAAGGGGGATACAGATCCATGCACGCAAGGTATCATTCCCCTTATAATACCGGTAGGTATCAAACCCTTCAACCTTGCCGCCAAAATAATTTTCGATAGCCATGCTCAGATCCGCGGCCTGTTTTTTATACAGGCTGATCTGTTTTTTATCCTCGCCCATCAGTTGACCAAGATAAACAGCCGAGGTGAGCGCGTCGTAATAGAGCGATGAAGTGCAGAGGTTCGCGGTGCCTGAAGGGAAACGGCCTTCCAGTTCATCAGCATCCGAGTCCACCACTCCATCTGCGTTTAATTTTCTACGGCAATATTCGAGGCACCATTTGATCAGCGGCCACAATTGTTTGGCTTCTTTCATATCTCCCCTCGCCAGTGCATAACGGGCGGCGCCATAGGCGATCATCGCGCCATCGCCCCGGTCGCCCGCACCATGCCATATATCTGTTCCTTCCGCAATGATCGAACTGGGAATTGGTTTGTAATCCTTGTTCATAAATCTTGCAAAATGCAGGTATGCGTTGAGGGATGCGCTGTTCCCGTAATCATAACCCAGGAAGGGGAAAAAAGGCCCGATATATTCCGCCTGGTCGTTGGCCCAGATGGCGGCGTAATAAGCTTCGCCGCCGGGACCGTGCATGGGGCCGCCTTTTGTTTCATAAATACTTTCGGCAGCGCGGATCTTAGCGAAAGCAAATTCCCTGTTCAACACCGTATCGGGTGTTTCCAGTACAAGATTGCTCCATACTTCCCGGACAAAGGAAAGCCGGTTGCTTTTTTCCTCTTCACTTTTAACCAAAGGGATCAGTTCGCCCTGCTTACGGCCCGTGTAAAATACAGAGAAGCTTATGGAGTCATTGGCGGACAGATTGAAATAACCGGCATGTTGAATTTCCGCATGAATGGTATAACTCCCCTCCGTGCCTTTGGCCGGATCGGTTGTGTACACATTTTCCATTTTGGGGATTTCCACGACACAGTTCCTGCCCGAACCATTTTTGATGGAATAGATCTCGCAATAAACCGGCATTGTTAGGGATGGAAAATATTGTCTTGTCAATTCAAGACCGTTTTCCGTTTTACTTTTCACCAGCAGTGTGCCGTTGAGCGTTATGGAAGAAACTTTTTCCGCCGGGACAGGCTTATAATTGACAGTAACCCCATCAAACCCGTCCTGTCCAAACCGGCGCGTGAGGCTTGCATGTGTGTTATTGGGAACAGTACGCAGCATGGGCCATACCAGGCTGCGGGTAGCGTGAAATGACCCGTCGGCCGAAACACCATACCGGAGCACACAGGAAATTCTTTTCCCGCTCATTTCAATATGGTCGCTGTGCGGTATATTATTATGAATATACCAGGATATGGAACCATCCGGGTTCATTTGCCAGCGGCGATGATCCTGGGCAAAGGACGGACTGATGAATGGGAGAAAAAGTGTCAACACAATCAATGTATATCCCGCTCTGATTTTTAATGATGACTTAAGCATACATCCACGTATTTTTTAGGGGGCTCCTTCACGAACCACAGTATTTGTGAAACTGCCCGGGTGAAATATATCCCGGTCAAGGGTTTCAGCCAAAAAAAAGTGGGCAAACCGAAACAATTGCCGGTTTATCCACTTTCGTTCCCTGAACTGGATTAGCTTCGCTGATCCAGCTACTCTCACGAGGGGCTTACCCAAATCCCCTGTCTGGCTATCGCCGAACGGGGCTTTTTATTTGTCTGCTTATGCAAGCGAGCTTGCAACGCATCCAAATAAAAAACCCAGGCACTATCGTGCCAGGGTTTTTGTGCCCGAGACTGGATTCCCTGTCTGCCGACAGGCAGGGAACCAGCACACCCTTTCGGGCTTGAGATAATTAGAAAGCAGAAATAAAAAATCCCCGGTGATAAACTGGGGATTTAGGTGCCCGAGACTGGATTCCCTGTCTGCCGACAGGCAGGGAACCAGCACACCCTTT
>CAYRHU010000071.1:0-2960 GCA_964424155.1 uncultured Chitinophaga sp. | reverse complement strand
GAAATAAAAAATCCCCGGTGATAAACTGGGGATTTAGGTGCCCGAGACTGGATTCGAACCAGCACACCCTTTCGGGCGCCACCACCTCAAAGTGGTGCGTCTACCAATTTCGCCACCCGGGCTGATTAGGGTATTGGTTAATAAGTTAACTGGTTAAATGGTTAATTGGGGAACCCTAAAGAACCAAAAATCCTTCCCTTTCAGGGCAGCAAATATAGTGATTTAGGAAAATAAACTTAGCATGCAACAGGAATTACGGCGCTATACGACCTAATTAACTAATTAACCAGTTAGCTAATCAACCAACCACTATTTTTTCAAAACAATCCTGAACGTTGTGCCCTTCCCCAATTCAGAATGTTTAACAAAAATCTCCCCTTTATGGAACTGGGATATGATCCGCCGGGACAGGCTGAGACCCAGTCCCCAGCCTCTTTTCTTGGTAGTGAACCCGGGTTTAAAAACATTTGGGATGTTTTTTTTGCTGATCCCCTTTCCTGTGTCGGCTACATCAATAATCATGTTCTTTTCGTCGCTGTTTATATCCACGGTGATGGCCCCCCTGCCTTCCATGGCATCCAGGGCATTTTTCAGCAGATTCTCGATAACCCAGTCAAAGAGCGGAGCCGATATGCCTGCGGTTACCTGATCCCGGCCATGGGTGTTGACAGAAAAGATGATCTTGCCGGTGGCTCTTTTCCGCATGTAATCCACCATATTATTGATCTGTTTCACGATATCGGTCTCCTCCAGTTGCGGGGTGCTGCCGATCTTACCGAACCGGTCCGATACCAACCGTAGCCGGTCCACATCTTTTTCCAGCTCATGCACGATCTGGGGGTCAAGGGATCGTTCTTTTAGCATCTCCACCCAGCCTTCCAGGGAAGAGACCGGGGTGCCCAGCTGGTGGGCCGTTTCCTTGGCCATTCCGGCCCAGACCTGGTTCTGCAGCGACCGGTGCCGGCTGCGCAGGGAAAGGATCGTGATCAAAATGAATAAAGCGACAATACAGAGCTGAATGATGGGATAATACCGTACCTCATCCAGCAAACGGGAGTTCCCGTAATAATAACGGTTACGGATAGAAGGATCCTTGGGATCCACCCACTCGAAAGGACTGTGTTGTGATTTAAGCTGTCTGAGTTTTTTTTCCAGGTATTGCCTGTCGCCGGTCCTGGCCGTATCCAGATTGATGAAATTGGAGATACTGTCTTTTTCATTCGTTTCGATGATCGGGATGGTCCGGTTCTCTGTCACGATCTGGGAGGCGAAACTGATATCGACCGAATCGGGTGCGCTGATGATGAATTTACCGGCTTTGAACCATTGCTCCACCCGGAGTTTTTCCTCGGCTTTGATCTTCCGGGCGAGGTATTGCGAATAAAAAATAGTTCCGCTTACGATCAGGATGGCAATGAACGCCAGCGCCGTTCTCCAGTTTAAGTACTGCCGAAACATGTTTCGAATTTAGCGAGGATAAACGGGCTTCCCGTATTTTTGAAAAAATATTTTCCCCGCATTGAACCCGTCAATAAAAGTGGCTGTCGTAATTCTTAACTGGAACGGAAAAAAATTCCTGGAACAGTTTCTTCCTGCATTGCTGGCCACGACTTACAGGGAAATGGAAGTCATTATCGCGGATAATGGTTCAACAGACGACTCGGTGGAGTTTCTTGAAAAAAAATACCCGGCGTTGCGACTCATCCGCTTTCATAAAAATCATGGATTCGCGGGCGGGTACAACCTGGCACTGAAACAGGTGGACGCCGAGTATTATGTCTTGCTGAACTCCGATGTGGAAGTACAGCCCGGCTGGTTGACCCCGATGGTCAGGCTTCTTGAAAGCGACCCTTCCATTGCGGCCTGCCAGTCGAAATTGCTGGCCTGGCACAATAAGAAAATGTTTGAATATTCAGGAGGTGCGGGGGGTTGGCTGGACAAATACGGGTATCCTTTTGCCATGGGCAGGATATTTGATATCTGTGAGGAAGACCGGGGCCAGTACGATCAGTCCCAACCGATATTCTGGGCCAGCGGCGCTTCCATGATGGTGCGGTCAAGGGTGTTTCACGAAGTGGGTGGTTTTGATGATTACTTTTTTGCCCACCAGGAAGAGATCGACCTGTGCTGGCGAATGCAACTGGCCGGTTACAAAATTTATTCCTGCCCGGATTCCGTAGTGTACCATGTTGGGGGCGGCACTCTTCCAAAGGGGAATTCTTTAAAGACGTATCTCAATTTCCGGAACAACCGGATCATGCTATCCAAGAACCTGTCTTTTTCCCGGAAATTATATGTGGTACCGGTCCGCGATTTCCTGGACGCCGCATCGGCTTTGAAGGGACTTTTTTCGGGCGACCCCGGTTATTTCCTGGCCATTGTAAAAGCGAAACTGGGATTTCTTAAGTGGTGGTTTTTTCACCGGAAACAAAGTGTACACCCGGCATCCCGGAGAGGCCCGTTACAGGGCTTTTACCAGGGGAATGTGGCCTGGCAGCATTTCGCAAAAAAAAGGAAGCTCTTTTCTGAAATTGTGGGTAAAACAGGCTGATTTTATTTATTTTTAACCTCTTATTTTTGCAGCACAATTAAAGAATATGAACCAAAACCCGGAATACCACGAGGAACTCAAAAAGATTCAGGATAAGGATTTTACCCATAGCTGGGTTGCTTCATCCGGCTTCCTGTTCTACCTGCAGGTGGCCTGTTTGGTGGCATTTATTTTTGGCGGCTGTTATATGCTCTATACCAAGCGGTACAGCAAGATCGATGTTCCGGTACAGGAGAGCACATTATATACTCCTAAATACAAATAAGCCCTGTAAAATTTTTTAAATAAGGCACCGGGCCTTATTTTTGCAGCCCTAAATCGATCCTATCGAATAGGGTATCAAGAAAGTTCTTAATGCGGAAGTAGCTCATTTGGTAGAGCACGACCTTGCCAAGGTCGGGGTGGCCGG
>CAYRHU010000070.1:0-18878 GCA_964424155.1 uncultured Chitinophaga sp. | reverse complement strand
AGCAAAAGAGGACTTAAAAATCGGCAGTAAAGATTAGCGAAGGCGGGTCCACAGTAGACAGTCCACAGTAGACAGTCCACAGCTTGCCCGCCGTAGCAAAAGAGGACTTAAAAATCGGCAGTAAAGATTAGCGAAGGCGGGTCCACAGTCCACTGTCAGAATCCGAAAGCATAAAGTTCACTACTTGAAGCTCATAGCTCGTAGCTCGTAGCTCGAAGCTCATAGCTCGTAGCTCGAAGCTCATAGCTCGTAGCTCGAAGCTCATAGTTCACAGCTCGCAGCTCGCTTTCCGGATCTTCACCAGTTGTTTCAGTAAACCTTCCAGTTGGTCGAGTATCAGCATGTTAGCGCCGTCGCTTTTGGCAACGGAAGGATTGGGATGGGTTTCGATGAAAATGCCATCTGCTCCCGCTGCAATGGCAGCTTTCGCGATCGTACCGATCATTTGCGGATTTCCGCCGGTAACGCCCCCTGCCTGGTTGGGCTGCTGGAGGGAATGGGTAACGTCCATGATCACAGGCACGCCATGTGCCTGCATGAGTGGGATATTGCGGAAATCCACCACCAGGTCCCGGTAACCAAAGGTGGTGCCCCTTTCAGTCAGCATCACCTTATCATTCCCGGTATTGCGGATCTTTTCCACCGCGAATTTCATGGCTTCGCCGCTAACGAACTGTCCTTTTTTAATGTTGATGATCTTTCCTGTTTTCCCCGCCGCCTCAAGCAGATCCGATTGCCGGCAAAGAAAGGCGGGGATCTGCAGCACATCGGCGTAGGGGGCGGCCATCGCGGCTTCATCCGGCAAATGAATATCGGTGACGACCGGGAGACTGAATTTCGCTTTTACTTTTCCCAGCAGCTTCAGCGCGATTTCATCTCCCAACCCGGTAAAGGAAGTCGCGCTGGTGCGGTTGGCTTTCCGGTAAGAGGATTTGAAAATATATGGGATCCCCAGTTTTTGGCAACTGCCGGAAACCTTTTCCGCCACTTCCATCAGCAGTTCTTCACTCTCCACCACGCAGGGTCCTGCGAGAAGGAAAAAATTCTTTTCATCATACTGCTGGCCGGAGAAAAGGTCTTTGAGAAATTGTTGCATGCTGCAAAGATAGCCGAGAAGGTACAAGGCACAAGGTGCAAGGTACAAGGCACAAGGTGCAAGGCACAAGGTACAAGGTACAAGGCACAAGGCACAAGGTACAAGGCACAAGGTACAAGGTACAAGGCACAAGGTACAAGGCACAAGGTACAAGGCACAAGGTACAAGGCACAAGAGTGGCCTACAGTGAAGTATACCCGGTTTTTACGCCTGGACTCGCAGTTTACAGGCATCCGTTCTCAATAGGAAATTAATTACTCAAAACGACCCCCCTTGTACCTTATGCCTTTCCGCTTTACCGGATCAATACCGGCGCCAGCCAATTAAAAAGGGATTACCTACGGAGCCATTCTTGTGCCTTGTACCTTGTACCTTTCCGCTTTACCGGATCAATACCGGCGCCAGCCAATTAAAAAGGGATTACCTACGGAGCCATTCTTGTACCTTGTTCCTTGTGCCTTGTATCTTAATTTTGTTTTATGGTTAAAGAACGAATCCTCGTCATCGGAGCATCCGGTCAAATCGGAGTCGAGCTCACCCTGGCCCTTCGCAAAATCTATGGGAACCACAACGTGATCGCTTCCGATCTGCGGGAGGAGAACCCGCTTTTGAAAGGGACCGGTCCTTATGTGAGCCTGGATGTGATGAATAAGGAAATGCTGCATGTGCAGGTGATCCGGCAGGGGGTGACCCAGATCTACCTGCTGGCCGCGATCCTCTCGGCCACCGGCGAAAAGAACCCGGGACTGGCCTGGAACCTGAACATGCAGGGTTTGCTCAATGTGCTGGATATAGCCCGCGAGGAAAAACTGACCAAGGTGTACTGGCCCTCGTCCATCGCGGTATTTGGTCCCACTTCACCCAGGCAGCAGTGCCCGCAGCAAACGATCATCGAACCCACCACCGTGTATGGCATCAGCAAATACGCGGGTGAATTCTGGTGTCATTATTTCCACCAGCGTTTCGGGGTGGATGTGCGGAGCCTGCGTTACCCGGGACTCATTTCCTACAAATCACCTCCCGGCGGCGGCACCACGGATTATGCGATAGAGATTTTCCATGAAGCGCTTGAAGAAAAAAAATACGATTGTTTCCTGAAGGCGGATACCTACCTGCCCATGATGTATATGCCCGATGCCATCCGGGCCACGATCGAGCTGATGGAAGCGCCGGCGGACAGGATATCGATACGCACATCCTATAATATCTCATCCATGAGTTTTTCGCCGGAGGAAATCGCCGCCGAGATAAAAAAACATATCCCTGATTTTTCGATCCGTTACAAACCCGATTACCGCCAGGCCATTGCCGAGAGCTGGCCCCAAAGCATCGACGACAGTGTGGCCCGGAAAGACTGGGGGTGGAAGGAGGAGTATGATTTATCGGCGATGGTGAAGGATATGTTGGGAAACCTGGGGAAGTAATTCAGCCGGGCAGCCGTTCAGCCAGGCAGTCATGCAGCCGGGCAGCCGTTCAGCCAGGCAGTCATGCAGCCGTGCAGCTGTGCAACCGAGCTACCATTCAAAGAGTAATGAATTTTAAACTTTCGGACACTGACTGTGAACTGTGGACCGTGGACTGCCGACTGTGGACTGTGGACCCGCCTTCGCTAATACTTTACTGCCGATTTTTAAGTCCTCTTTTGCTACGGCGGGCAAGCTGTGGACTGTGGACTGTGGACTGAGAACTAGTCAACAATTCCGTTCTTCACCGCAAACATCACCAGTCCGGCCGAATTGCGGACGCCTACTTTTTCGATTAAGCGCTGCCGTATACCTTCTACGGAGCGGGGACTTAAAAAGATTTCCTTCGCGATCTCACCGGCTGTCTTTTCTTCGCAGATCAGTTTCAGCACTTCCAGCTCACGCTCGGAGAGCTCCACGTTCTGGTTAAAGGAGGGTTTGAGGTTATTTTTCAGCACCAGTTTTTTCAGCAGGGCCTTGTTCACGAGGTCGTTGAAATAATAGCCGTTCTCGTGTACGGCATAGATGGAGCGGCGGATCTCGTCGGGTTCGGTATTTTTCAGCAGGTATCCGTTCGCACCGTTCTCCATCAGGTGAATGATGAATTTGTCATCATCGTACATACTGACCACCAGTACTTTTACAGAAGGATATTTTTTCCTGACTTCCTTGGTCGCTTCCATGCCGTCCATCACCGGCATTTTCAGATCCATCAGGATCACATCGGGGGTATCGATCTCGAGTCCCTTTAACAGGTCTTCCCCGTTGTCGGCCTCCATCATTACCTGTAATGCGTCATCCGAGGAAAGACCCACCTTCAGACCCTCCCGGAAGATCTTGTAGTCGTCGGCTATGGCTATCTTAATCTTGTTCATGCGGCAACATTGGTGTGTACGGGTACGTGGATATTGATCCGGTATCCTTCCTCACCGGCGGTGAAATGGATCGTCCCCTTCAGCAATATAATCCGGTTCTGGATATTTTTCAAACCCAATCCTTCTTTCTGGTACCGCAGTTCCTCGAACTGTTCCTGGGTAAGTCCCGCGCCGTTGTGGAAGATCACGAGGTCCAGTTCCTTCTCATGCAAAACGGAACTGATCAGGAACTCGCTGGCATTGGCATATTTCAGGATATTGTTCACCAGTTCCTGTACGATCCGGTACATGCTGATATCATCGTCGGCATTCAGGGTTTTATAATTATCGTCAAGCGCGGTGCTGGCATGGATAACGGTTCCCTGGGTGATCTTTTTGATGAAATGCCGGATGGCCTCGTTGAGACCGAATTCCTTGAGGATGTTGGAATGCAGGTTGTGCGAGATGCCGCGCACTTTCTGTATCACTTCATTCAGGAGTTCGCGGCCCTTTTCATGCAGTTTCTGGTCCTTCTCATCCAGCAGTTCGGATTTAATGCCCAGCAGGTGGAGTTTGGCCGAAGAAAGGATGGCCCCCACTTCATCATGCAGCGTTTCGGCGATCCGGTGCCGCTCCAGTTCCTCGCTCCGTACCGCGGCTTCGATCAGCTGGTTCTGTTGCTGCTCGCGGAGCTTTTGCATGTCCTGCTGGTACTTCATTTTCTTCCGCTGGCTAATGATCAGCGCCACCAGGAAACTGGCGAAGAGCAGGAGCATGACCGCGATCCCCACGATCAGCAAATACCGTATATCTGTTCCGCTGTTCTTCATTGCGGGCTGGTTCTTTATTCGAAAGTAATTGCGGGAACGTTCCTTTCAAAGGGCTTTGGACCGATTGCGTAGATACTGGCCGATATTACGTAGTTCTACGCAGCTCTTACGGACCGGCCGTGAGGTACAACCTGTTATTATAGCATTTTAGCTGCCGGACGATGAGACCGGGTTCCTGTGCCGGTAAAGCGCAAGGGCCAGCAGGATACAGAATACCAGGTAAGAAATCGTGTACACCAGGAGCAATACCCGGGCAAAGGCCAGGTCGCTGTGCTCGGTGGAGTAGTTGATGGTATTGAAAAACAGGAATACGAAAAAAGTAACCACTTCGTAAAAACAAATGCCTGTGCATACGAGGAAGGAAGGATGTTTCAGCCAGTGAATATCGCTGTCGTCCTCGATCGACCGGAAGAAATAAAGCAGGCAGAGTACCAGCAGTAAAATGCTCTCGGCCGCGTACAGGTTGGGACTCAGAAAGGCCACCGGTTCAATAAAGGAAAAGTTCAGGATGATAAATAGAATATAAGTAATGAACAGGCCCTTGAGTACACGGGGATATTTATAGGGACGAACGCTGATGATATAAGCTCCCAGCAACAATACCCGCGCCACGGAATGGATATTGTAAAGGATATTGTTGTTCTTCAGCCAGGAAGGCATGCTCCCGTAAAACTGCGCCATAACGGTACTGGCCGTATTCAGGAACAAGGCCGTAAAAACATACAGCACCAGCCATTTTGTTTTTTCTCCCCGGGGCTTCCGGACCAGGATGACGGTCAGAGGTATGAGCAGGGCCCATACCTCCGACCAGTCACGTATGACCTGGACGATATCCATCAGTTCGCCTTTTTGGTTGAATCGGTGACAATTTCGGTGCTATCTTCCGTTGCCACTTTATTAATAACGACACAATCCGCAGGTAGTGGTCTGCAGTTGTAGCAGGGCGGGCAGGGCAGCGTGTATTTAACATCATTCGGAGCCGGTGCAAGGGGGAAAACCTGGACCTCGTATTGAAGATACTTGTCGCCGGTGCGCATATCGGTATATTCTTTCTGTGTAAGACGGATCGAGTCGAAATCTTTCAGTTTACCCGAGGCGTCGATGATGTCAAGGTCGCGTATACTGATCAGGTTATCATCAATCCCCAGTCCGGTGGGAAAGCTGACGGGATCATAATTTCTTTTCTTCAGCTTTTTATCGCCTCCCACTCTTTTATGATTGGCATCATAAGCCTGGAAGATCACTTCATACTCGCCGGTTATCTTGTTGTAAGAAGTGTAAAATGAAACATAATCTGCGTTTTTTAATTGTCCCGGTGGCAATGCTCCCATTACCTGCCGGTGAAGCAGTTTTACCGGGGTGGGTGGCTCAAACAGTTTCGCGGTTGTTTTCTCTTTGCAGAAGAAAAGACCCGTAAGCATGCTGGCGAGGAGCAGGAAAGACAGCAGGGTTTTGAATTTCGGAAGGCTTGCTGGATGCATATAGAGTGGTTTTATGGTTTTTAAAAATGGAGATCTTCTGTTTGATCAGGAAATTACTTGTTCATTACCGGGTCAGCCTTGCGTTGCAGGCTGGTACTGTCATCATCAATTGTCGAATCACAGGGCGGGCGGCAGTTGTAACACGGTGGGCAGGGCAGGGTTTCACCTCCAGGCGCCGTGGTGCCTTCGGAAGAATAGGCCATGATGGTAAAATTCAGGAAATCCGGGTTTTTGGGGTCTTTCTGCGGTGTCAGTTGCAACTTTTCAAACGTAGGTTTCAGTTTCCCGTCGGCCTCCAGGATATTCAGGGAAGAGAGTGTCATGGAATTGCTCCCGATAGCCACATCGGTTGGGAAACTGACCAGGCAGGCGGCATCCGGTCCCAGGTCAAACTCCGATCCCTGTACAGGGGTATAATCCTTTCGTAAACCCTGTACGTTGACTTTAAAATCGGAACCCGGTCCCTGGTAAGCGGTATAGATCTGTATATAATAAATCAGGTTGACCGATACCGGGTCTGTAAAACCCTTGTCCACCCAATTTGCCTGGATCTCCTTGGCTGTTAATTTCATACAGGAGGGCGGACCGAATGCGGTGCTGGATTGTTTATCCGACTTGCCCACGCAGGAATATAGGGAGACAAAAAGGATTCCCAGCAGGATTACAGAAGCGGAATACCCTAAACGACGCCCGTTTGAAAACATGCTGTGTTTCATACAAAGTTGGTTTAATGGTGTATAATGGCGGCAGGGAGCTTCTTCGGGCGGGATAAATTCAAATCTAATTTAAGCTTAGCCCCCGATATTTCAAAGGTGTCCCCGGAGGATTGCGTAGAAACTCCTTAATCTGCGTAGTACTACGCAGGCACCGGCAAAGCCGTCGGTCAGTATTAACAGAATCCTAAATGATTTACGTAGTTACGTCCGTCATCGCGTAGATATACATAATCACACGGTACAGGTATTCTTTCGCAACCGGGCCGGATGATGCCGCGTGCAACTGCGGCATTTGTTTTTCCCGCAGTTCCTACCTTGTTTCAGGGCCATCGCCGGGCGAAGATTTGTGTTATAAAATTCTTTTTTATGACACAGAAAAAATATTTCAGCCTGGCCCTCACCATTGTTTATGTACTTCTTTGCCTCACGGCCAGCGCAGGCAGTAACCAGGATGGCAATGGACGTGGTAACCACACGGGCAATGAAGCGGCTAAACAAACCGATATGACTTCCCACGCCAAGCATATGCCCGTATCAAAGGAAACGCATTCCAATGTTCCTCATGGTAAAGCGCAAACCCCTCATGCCGAAGAACTGCCGCATATCCATAAGTTTCATAAGGAGAGAGTGAAAAAAGTGCGCAGACACCGGACCTGCTGGCTGCTGAGCCAGGTACTGCTCTTTATCTGTCATGCCTCCGTACTCTACATCAGTTACCTGCACGTAGTGCATTAAGATCGCCGGATGAAAAAGCTGTCAAATTCCTGCAGGTCCTGCGCGGCCGACTGCACTCGGGCAACTACCGCCCGGGGCGGACCCGATCCGCACCAGGCGGTAAGCATATCCAGTTGGGGTTTTGTGCCGGTAGCGAGAATATATACCGATCCGTCGGGCAGGTTCTGTACAAAACCGGTTAATCCGAGTTCCATCGCTTTTTCCCGCGTGGCCTGCCGGAAGAAGACACCCTGCACTTTGCCGCTGACAAGAATGGAAATCGTTTGCCGCATGATCTCAGAAGGGGATGAGTGCAACGATCTGTTCGAGGTACAAACGGTCGGTGGCGTCGAAATGGTCGTAGTCGCTGCTGTCGGCATCCAGCACCGCCACCACTTCCCGGTTGCGGATAACCGGCACCACGATCTCGGAGCGCGACAAGCTGCTGCAGGCGATATGCCCCGGGAATTTTTCCACATCAGGTACGATCAGCGTCTTTGCTTCCGCCCAGCTGGTTCCGCAAACGCCCCTGCCTTTTTGGATCCGGGTGCAGGCTACCGGTCCCTGGAAAGGTCCGAGTACCAGTTCCTCATTTTTAACAAGATAAAATCCCACCCACAGCCAGCCAAACTGCTCTTTCAGTGCCGCGGCCACATTGGACAGGTTGGCGACCAGGTCCGGTTCACCGTCCAGTAATCCCTTTATTTGGGGAAGAAGGGAATGGTACTGTTCTTCCCTGGTGCCGGTGGTAATTTGAAGGTCTTCTGCCATTTTGCGAAGGTAGGGATTAGTCCACAGTCCATGGTCCACAGTCCATGGATAGAACCCTAAAGTGCAGGTTGAACTACTTGTTGGGAAATTATTGCTTGTCGTGAGTCGTGAGACGTGAATCGTGAGACGTGAATCGTGAGACGTGAATCGTGAGACGTGAGTCGTGAGTCGTGAGACATGAGTCCTATGGGTTAGAGTTCACAGCTCGCAGCTCACAGCTCGCAGCTCACAGCTCATAGCTCACAGCTCACAGCTCGCAGCTCACAACTCGCAGCTTATTTCACATATTGCAGCGAATAAATAACAAGGTTTTCATTTTCAGGATCTGATTTTCCCGGAACGATGGTGAATCCATGTTTCTGTAATAAGCGGGAGGATGTGTGATTATCCTTATGCGTATAGGCTTCCAGCCGGGTGATCCCGGCATTATGAAACGCAAAACGGACCAGGGCTTCCAGCGCTTCACTCATCAGGCCCTTTCCCTGGAAATCGGGGTGCAGCTCATACCCGATTTCGGCCGTTTTCCTGTCCTCCGAAATATTCCAGATACAGATCGTTCCGGAAACTGAAGTTTCTCCTTTTATACAAATGACCCAGTAATAACTGTTGCCCTCCGCGATACTGTTGTTGATTTTTTCGATAAACGCTCCCGCTTCCGTTACACTGGTTTGCCCCGGCCGTTCCAGGAACCTGTTCACGCGATCATCCGACCGCAACCTCGATAAACCGGGTGCATCCCCCGGCACCAGTTTCCTCAGTTGTAACCGCGTCGTCGTCAGAATTGGAAAACTAATATCCCTCATATTTATTCTTTACCAGAAGAACCACCATTACTCTTTATACTTTATATACCTTATATACTTTTTAAACTTTACATCCCCAAAGCACCAACAAACTCACCCCTCACTGCAACTGCCGCCTGTACAACTGTATGGTGTTCTCAAATCCCAGGTACAGCGCGTCGCAGATCAGCGCATGACCGATGCTAACTTCGAGCAAACCGGGAATATGGTCTTTGAAATACCTGAGGTTGCGCAGGTCGAGGTCGTGACCCGCGTTAATGCCCAGTCCCAGTTCGTTCGCTTTTTCCGCGGCCTGGATATAGGGCCGGATCGCGTTTTCCGGGTTACCGGTGGCATACGCATGGGCATAGGCTTCTGTGTATAATTCGATCCGGTCCGTGCCTGTTGCCGCAGCGCCCTCCACCATCTCGGTCACCGGGTCAACGAAAATCGAAACGCGGATCCCGGCGTCTTTGAATAGCTTAATTTTTTCCACCAGGTAATCCTTGTACTTCACGGTATCCCAACCGTGATCGCTGGTTAGCTGGTCGCCGGTATCGGGCACCAGCGTTACCTGGTGGGGTTTGTTCTCCAGCACCAGGTCCACAAACTTCTGCTCCCGGCAATTGCCCTCAATGTTGAATTCTGTCGTGATGATCTTTTTAATCTGCCGCACATCTTCGTACCGGATATGTCTTTCGTCCGGCCGCGGATGCACCGTTACACCATCGGCCCCGAAACGCTGTGCATCCACGGCCGCTTTTACCACATCGGGATTATTGCCGCCCCGCGAATTGCGCAGGGTGGCGAATTTGTTGATATTGACGGAGAGTTTCGTCATGCGTTTTTCTTTCCCCAAAGGTAACAGTTGCAGCCATTGCATGACTCAGCTGAGCGGGAAAACGGGCATGCCGGATTGCGAATAATCGAATTCCCGGGTACGTGATGACAGCATTAATTTCTTTCCGGTTTTTATGGAAAACTGAAAGGCTTACGGCGGGTTTCAAAAAATTATAATTCCAACCAGGTATGATCGGCCAGCAGGCGCACCGCTGCGACAAACCGCTTAAAAGGTCCTTTGGCGCCCCATTCTTTGGGGGCCACGAGGGAGAGCAGGTAGCTGTTGTCTTCTTTTTCGTAGAGATAATAGGTTTGACCGATATTGGGTTTGAACGACATTCTGGCCCCGTAGATCATCATCGATAAATCTTTCCTTTTCTGGATCTCATGCGCCTGCAGGGCCAGGAGTTCAATTTGCTTCCTTATCTGGTCCAGCTGCATATTCGTTTGCTCTTCCATTGCCGTCAGGGCCTTGTGTTTGATGATCCCTTCTTCATTGGGTTTGATCACCGCGCCGGACACGGCCGCGGAGTAGGGGAGTACGCTCAGTTGCTTGTGATAGATCTCGGTATTCGTAAAGGGAGTGCCGTCTTCTTTATATCCCTGTTGGGTGATCTTCAGGTAACCGTTGGGCATGATCTCGTGTACGATATGCAGGACCACTTCTCCTTTCCGGTAAAAATGGATCTCGAAACTGATGCTGTCGGGGAAGGCCACCTGCACTTTATCGGCCAGCTGGTGATCGGCAAAATCATTCAGCGCTCCATCGGCCGCCAGGGTGTAGGAGGAAGCAAATGCCTGGTTCTCCAGCGATACCCAATTGTGAAATATTTTCAATTCCTTTTTTTCCTTGCCGGCTTCGATCTTGTAAATGCCGCTCTTCGGCCGTTCACCGTATTCATAGATACCCTTTTCGGGAAAAAGCTGCCAGGAGGCGAGGAAGTTGTAGGCCTGGATCATTGGGTGAATGGTGAATGGTGAATGGTGAATGCGATTCCTCTTTTTGGGATGTCTTTCACTTTGCCTGTTATTTTACCACATAGAACATAGAGCACATAGATAAACACATTGAAGAAAGGGTGCCCTATGTGCCAGTCTATGTTTTCTATGTCCTATGTGGTAAAACAAAAATCTCTCAAAAATAGTTTATTACCCGATTACTTTTATTAGTCCATTGTCGACAGTCCACAGTCCACAGTCGACGGTCCACAGTCAGAACCCGATCATTTAGAGTGTACTACTTGTCGCAAAAACTCGCAGGTTTCTCCGCTCACTTCAACATTCTTATCTCCCTGTCTGCCGACAGGCAGGCTTGTTCATCTGTTGTGCATTCCATCCTCCTACGAAGCCATCAATGAGCATTGAACATTGATCGTTGCTCATTGAGCATTTCCCTTATCGGCAGTCTACAGTCGACGGTCCACAGTCAGAACCCGATCATTTAGAGTGTACTACTTGTCGCAAAAACTCGCAGGTTTCTCCGCTCACTTCAACATTCTTATCTCCCTGTCTGCCGACAGGCAGGCTTGTTCATCTGTTCTTAATTCCATCCTCCTACGAAACCATCAATTTCATACTATCTTTACCAATTCGTATGAACATGAAAAGCTATTTCGGTACTTACACAGAACCCGGCCGGGCGGCGCAGGAATGCACGGTACTGGTGTTCGACAAAAACCTCAGCATGGGTTTCCGGGATGCCGATGGCAGCAGCCGCTCGGTAAACTGGATGATTCGGGATACACAGGTGCATTTCGATTTTCCCCGGCAATCCTCTGTGCTGCGCAACCTGAAACAACCCGGCGAATTAATGATTGAAGGAAGAGGAGCGGCCGATCATATCGGGGAATTGCAGGCCGAACGCCATAAACCCTGGTACCGGAAAAGCAGCGGGAAAGAATGGATCCGGAACAGCCTGCTTTTTCTCGGGATCGCCGGTTTATTGGTATTGCTCTATTTGCTGATCGTGCCCTGGCTGTCGCAAAAACTGGCTTCCAAAGTGTCGGTAAAGACCGAAGAGCAACTGGGCAATGCCGTTTACGACGCCATGGGCTTATCCGCGCAGGAAGATGCGACCGCGTCCAGGCTGCTTAATTCTTTTTTCCGGGCAATGGAGATTCCGACCGCCTATAATATCCGTATTTCCGTGGTGAACGACAACGTGGTGAATGCGTTCGCGCTTCCGGGGGGACGCATCGTGGTTTACAAGGCCCTCTTGCAGCAGATCAGTTCCTACCCCGAACTGGCGGCTTTACTGAGTCATGAGTTCACGCACGTACAGAACAAGCATTCCACCAAATCCATCTTCCGTCGTTTTGGTTCCAAAGTGTTTCTCGGCTTGTTATTCGGCAGATTCGGCTCCGTCACGTCCGTACTGGTGGATCATGCTGATAACCTGAAACAGCTGAAATATTCCCGCGCCCTGGAAAAGGAGGCCGATACGGAGGGACTGGCCATTCTGGTTCAGCGAAAGATCGACCCGCAGGGCTTTACGGACCTGTTTACACATTTGGGGGAAGCCGCCCCGGGTTCCGTGATACCTGAGTTCCTGGCCAGTCACCCGGATATCCGGAAACGGATCGCGTATATTAAAGAAGCGTCAAAAAACTCGGCGATCGCGGAACATGCGGCCTTAAAAGCTATTTTTGATCAATTAAAATAAATACAACATTATGCTAATCACTACCACCAGTTCGGTCGACGGGCACCCTGTCCAGGAATACCTCGGCGTAGTCAACGCGCAAAGTATCATCGGGGCCAATATCTTCAAAGACATATTTGCCGGTTTGCGCGATGTATTCGGCGGCCGGAGCAAGACCTATGAAAGAGTGCTCGAGCAGGCCAAGGAAGACGCCCTGCGCGAACTCGCCGAAAAAGCCCAGGCCATGGGCGCCAACGGGATCGTAGGGGTGGATCTCGATTTTGAAACCATCGGCGGGGGCGGAAGCATGCTGATGGTGATCGCTTCGGGAACGGCTGTACGCTTATAATCTATAAAAATATAATGAATGAAGTATCTGTCATGGGTTATACTCTTCCTGGGATCAATAACAGTGGCTTCCGCCCAAAACGGGTCGTCGGCCACCGAACTGTTAAAGGAAGATTGCAGCAAAGCCGCTAAGGAAAATAAAAAAGTGTTTGTGATGTTCCATGCCTCCTGGTGCGGATGGTGCCACAAAATGGACAGCAGCATGAACGCGGCGGACTGCAAACAATTTTTCGATGACAATTTTGTGATCCGGCATTTCGTGGTGGATGAATCCGCGAATAAAAAGAGTCTCGAAACACCCGGAGCGGCGGAGTTCCGAACCCAATACGGGGGCGATGGGCAGGGGATCCCTTACTGGCTGATCTTTGACAAGGATGGCAAACTGCTGGCCGACTCAAAGCGTCCAGACGAAAATACCGGCAAAGGGGTGAACGTAGGCTGTCCCGCCAACCCGGAAGAGGTCGATTATTTCATCGAGGTGTTGAAGAAAACCACCAACCCGGGGCTGAAGCTACTGGAAACGATACGAAACCGGTTCAATAAGAACCGGATCTGATCCTGCCATCAGGCCTGCCAGCGGCCCAGTTCCTTTTCCACGGCATCGCTGATCTTATGTTCGTTCTGCACGATCCAGGGCGGGAGACTTTCCGGCCCCACTCTCCACGCACCCTCCTCCTTGTGCAGGTTGAACAGGATACGGTCGCCCCGTTCGTCACAAACATTTACAGAGAATTGCTCTTCCTCAGGGTTTCGCAGTTTCCTGAAGTTGAACTCCCTCACACGGTCCCCTGCTTTCACCAGCAGCGAGAATTGGATCATTCTGCTAAATTCCAGATGCATACTAACCAGGTTAAAACCCGGAAACTGCAATTATTATGCTAAGGGGAAGACCGGGGTCTAAAAGTTTTTCACAATGTAAAAAATGGGCTCTTTACCTCCCGCGTGCAACGGGCAGCACGGAACCGGGGTCTTATACGGGTATCGTCATTTCCGTATTTAATGCATAATTTGGTCCAATGCGCATGAAAGATGTTCGCCTCCCACAATGGTTGCTCGCAGCCCTGCTGCTGCCCCTGTTAGCGTCGGCCGGTGATACAACGGGTGTGAACTGTAAGCTCATACGGGAGACAGATCCCTATACTAAGGAAACAAAGCTCAGTACGGGTTTTATCGGCTTCAACGGCGCTTCCGTTACGATCGACGCCGACAGCCGGGAGATCATTTTCCTGTTCTCCATCGAGGGAAGGGAGATCTGTTTCGACAATAATTCCGTCGCCGATTTTTATTTTGAAGGGATCAAATCCAAGACCATCAGCCGCAACGCCGGTACGATGAACTGCGAAGGCCTCTTCCAGGTGATATTCAAGAATTCGCGCAATACTCCAACCACCTTATTGCAACGCATACTCACCCGCAAAACCACCCAGGTCATTTTTACGGGAAACAGCGGAAAACCCATTATCATTACCCTGAGCCCGAAGGACCAGGAAGCGCTGTACACGCTGGCGAACTGCCTTTTCAACGAGGCAAAGACGTTATTGAAATGAGTCGGTGGTCAGGCAACTGGGGCTTGTCTGATTGTTGAGATGAATCTGTTGCTTCGTGTTTACACAATAATTCTCAATGTTCAACGCTCAATGTTCAATTCTCAATTGCTACGTAGCGGGTAAACTTGAACATTGAAAATTGTTCGTTGAACATTGAACATTTTCTTTTAGTAAGCTATCTGTTTCCAGCGAGCGACTGTTGCAAAAACTCCTTCTTCCGCCTCGCCACTTCCACCCGCGATCCGTCGGTCATGACCAGTATGCCCTGCCTGTCATAACTCTCGATATGCGCCGGGTTCACCAGGTGTGATTTATGCACGCGGAGAAAACGGTGCCCCTGCAGGATCTCATCATATTCCTTAAGGGTTTTGGCGGAAACGAAAACCTTTTTATCCGCGAGGAAGATATGCGTGTAATTGCTCTCGGCCTGCAGGCGGATGATCTCATCGAGTTGCACGTATTTTACTTCGTTGGCATCGGCCAGGGCCAGTTTGAATTTTTCCTTGTTGCCCTGCGAGATGTTCTGGATGAAGTTCCGGAACAGGAGCTGACCGGCGGGGGCGTAGATGCGCTTGGCGCGAAACCGTTCCACCGCTTTTCTCAGTTCATTCTCATCCACCGGTTTCAGCAAATAATCCAGCGCGCTGAACCGGATGGCCTGTATCGCGAATTCATTGTAGGCGGTGGTGAAGATCACTTCAAAATCCCAGTGCTCGATGCTGGTGAGCAGGTCAAACCCGCTTTCGTGCGGCATCTGGATATCGAGGAACAGGATATCCGGTTTGAACTGGCGGATCAGGGGGATGGCCTCCCGTACGCTCCGGGCCGACCGGATCTCGGTGATATCCGGGCAGTATTGACCCGCCAGCCACTGCAGCAGGTCGATGGAGGACTGCTCATCGTCTACGATCATTGCCTTTATCATGTTTGTTCGGGGTTATAGTAAGGAATGGTGATATGCACCCGCGTCCCGGCGGGTTGCTGTTTACTGTCAAAAAGATCTTCCATTTCCACGGAAGCGGGTTTGCCGGTCTTTTGCTGCAGCAGTTCCAGCCGCTCGCGGATGATGCCGATCCCCTTGCTTTCGTGGATCCGCGAGCTGATCTTCTTATCCCGGATCTCGGTGGCCTTTTCACGGCCCACGCCGTTGTCTTCGACGATACAGCTCAGGTAGTCCTCCGAATTATTGGTGAAACGGATCTTCAGTTTCTTTTCCCCTTCCTTGTGCAGGAGCCCGTGCCAGATCGCGTTCTCGGCAAATGGTTGCACCATCAGCGAGGGCACCAGCACCTCGTCCTGCGAAAGACTTTCATCGGCGCTGATCTCCCAGGTAAAGGATTCGTCAAACCGGAGTGATTCGAGTTCCACGTACATTTTGAGGATCTTTAGTTCTTCGTCGAGCGGAATAAAATTCTTTTCCGCGAAATTCAGCAGCGAGCGCAGGAAATTGGAAAAGACCGTGAGGTAACGGTAGGCCTTCGTGGTCTGTTGCGACACGATCAGGTGCTGGATCGCGCTGAGCGAATTGAACAGGAAATGCGGATTCATCTGCAACCGCAGGTTCAAAAATTTTGTTTCGGCCATTTTCACATTCAGCAGCATCAGTTCCTCCCGGCTTTTCTTCATCGCGTCCATCGCGGCCGAACGGGCGATCCGGGCGGCGCAGAGTGAGGCGATGGTTTGCAGGGCAGAGAGATCCTCCCGGGTAAAGAAATTTTTCTGGCGGTGCTCCGAATCGATCACGCCGATCACCGTTCCTTCATGAATGATGGGGACGGTGAGTTCGGAATACCGGCGCTCATCGTCCACGATATAACGGGGATCCTTAGACGTATCATGTACCAGCGCGGGTTTGCCGGTACGGGCTACATCGCCTACGATACCCTTGCCAAAAGGGATCTCAATGGGATTGGCGATCTTATTCAGTTCGGGGTTCTTGGCGCCAAAGGCGGCTTTCTGCACCAGTACTTTCCGTTCATTGTCGGGCATGTAAATCACGCAATCCTCGTATCCCAGCCGCGAAGTGCAGTTGCGGGTGATGTCCCATAAAATATCTTCGACGGTGGAATGTTCATGCGGGGAGTTGGCGAAATAGTCGATGGTCTGGCGGATCTCTTTTGCTTTCTTCCGGCGCCGGAAATAATTGTAGATGCCGATGCCTGCTATCACCGCCAGGGCAATATACAACAGGCGGAACCAGGTCTGCTGCCACCAGGGCGCGGCAATCAATAACTTAACCGGGTAGGGCGCCTCGTACCAGTTGATGCCATCGCGGGAGGCCTTTAATTCGAACCGGTAATCGCCCGGGGGAAGCTGGCTGTACACGGCCTGTCCCGTGCTGGCGGGTGTTTGCCATTCCGTATCGAACCCGGAAAGCCGGTATTGCAGTTTAAGTTTTTTATCACCGGTCAGTTCGCCGGAAGAAAATGTAAAGACAAAGGAAGAAGTGTTGTACGGGAACCGCGCTTCATCATTCCCTGTGAACCGGAAAATATCCTTGCCGGCCTGTAAGGTGTTCACAGAAGGGTGGAGGGGCCGGTCGGGAATGCGCATATGGTCCGGGAAAAAATAAGTGAGCCCCTTGTCGCTGCCCCAGAACATTTCTCCCTCCCGGCTGCGATACGCGGTGCGCATACGGAAACCGGCATGGTTAAATCCGGGACCTTCCTCGAACACCACGAATTTTTTATTGACGGGGTCATAACGCAGGATGCAGTTGAGGTTACCGATCCAGATAAACCCTTTATCGTCGCGCAGCAGGCCTTCGCACCGGTCGTTCCGCAAACCGTTCGACCGGTTGTAATTGCTGATCGTTCCCTGTGGCGACAACACGGATAAACCGCCGGCAGTGGCGAAATAGGTATGCCCCTGCGCATCCTGCCGGATCGCATATACAGTATTGTGCGCAAGCCCCTCCGCGGTACTGTAATGGCTGAGACTGTTGGTTTTCTCATCATAACACCAGGCCCCGTTCGTTGCGCCGATCCACATGCGATCCTTTTCATCCTTCCAGAGAGAGATGACGGTAACGGATCCTATTTTTTCCGGAACCGGGTGGGCGCGGGGATCATCGATCGCCAGGCTGTTTTTCTTCACGATCCGTATCCCGCGGTGAGTCCCGATCCACATATTGCCATAGCGGTCGCTGCAAAATGCGTTGATCCAGGGGGAGGGGAGCGCCTTTTCTCCACCGCCCAGGTGCGCGACGCGGTTCATGCGATCATCCAGGATCAATACACCAAAACGGGAGGTTCCCACCCAAAGGTGCCCCATTTCATCCCGTCCCAGCGCCCGGATATTTTCAATGCCGCTGATGGGTGTGCCACCCGGTAATGAAAGCGGGATAAATTCCGTTTTGTCATTTTTCCGGTTCCATTTTATCAGCCGGTCCTGTGTGCCCAGCCATACGTTCGACTGTTCATCGGTGGTGATGGAAAGAATGTATCCGTCGAAAATCTGCCGGGCCGCGTCCATAAAATAAGTCTTTGTACTGGCCTGGTATTCGTTCACGTTATAGTAATGCAATCCCGACGACTGGGTGGTGATGAACAGGTAGCCGGTAGAATCATACAGCACATGGGAGGTATTGTTGCCCCCGATGCTTCTCGGATCCACCGGGTCGTGCACCCAGTGATGCAACTTCATTTCCTGGAGATCCAGTATGTATAACCCCGAGAAGAATGTGCTGATGGCAAAACGGTTTTCACCGATCCCCGCGATGACGCGCAGGTTACCGCTTACGGGTAGCCCGTGCTGATCGCGGAGATCGCGGTACTCCTTCACCACTTTATTTTCGCTTATACTGATCCGGTAGAAAACATCGCCTTTGGCCGGGAAGGCGATCAGTTCATCATCGTTGATCAGTTGCGCGCCGATCAGTCCGGGCAGGGGGAGCCGGAGCCGCAGCTGCAAATCCCGGTAATCCGCTACATACAGGATTTTATCCCGGTAATAAATGGCCTTGTCGGGGTGGGTGAAATAACTGAACCCGCCCTGTACCGAGTGGATCGAATCAAAGGGTGTCGCCACCGGTTCAAATTTCAGCGGGTCGCCGGGTCGCTGGAAATAATGCCGCCCATCCCTGATGACCATGATCCCCCGCGTTTGGCTGTGATAAATATTGCCGATAGTGCCCTTAAACGCCGTATCGCCCACCGCCACGCGATGAAATTTTCTTTTTTCATCCAGCACGGTGAGATAAGGCGAGTTGGTGCGCAGCCATATCCGGTTGTCCCGGTCGATCAATAGCTTGGTAATATTGTTGTCTTCCAGTTCCGGGTACTGATACTTGTAATAGGTGGTGATCCGGTTGCCGTCAAAACTGTTTAGTCCTTCCGAAGTGCCGATCCATAAGATGCCGTTGCGGTCGCGCTGCGCATAGGTGACATTATTATCACTCAATCCCTCCGCCGTTCCGAGGTGATAAAAGGTGGGTGACTGCGGTTGCGCCAGGGCGACCACCCAGATAAACAGGGATGCTATGGTGAACCGGGCTCGCAGGCAGGGCATTTGGGTAATAAAATACTCAATTTCGGGGTCTTGGCACAAATGATTGTGTATCAGTAAATTTAATAGGATCCGGGGTGCCGGGGAAGACCGGGTTAGTTTAAGGTAATGGATGCTTATTTAGCGGTGGTTTTTGCAGCCGGCAGCCGGCAGTCCACAGTCGGCAGTCCACAGTCTACAGTCCACAGTCTACAGTCCACAGTTCACAGTCGACAGTCGACAGTCTGTAGCTGAGTTACTGTTTTCAACTGAATTTACATCGGAAAAAGCAGGCATTTATTACTATCCG
>CAYRHU010000069.1:0-19124 GCA_964424155.1 uncultured Chitinophaga sp. | reverse complement strand
GGAGTCGGGAGTCGGGAGTCGGGAGTCGGGAGTCGGGAGTCGGGAGTCGGGAGTTGGGAGTTGGGAGTTGGGAGTTGGGAGTTGAATATTAATTACAAAAAAAATCAATTTTATGGGACGATATAATGATTTGATTGCATTTAAGAAAGGATATGAGTTGGCTATGGAACTCTTTGAAATATCAAGAAGATTTCCCGCGGACGAAAGGTATTCTTTGATTGATCAAATACAAAGATCCTCAAGATCTGTTTGTTCAAATATTGTTGAAGCGTACAGAAGAAGACGATACAAAAATTACTTTATAAGCAAACTATGTGATGCAGAGACCGAGAATGCAGAAATCCAGGTTTGGCTAGATTTCTCTTTTACTTGTAATTATATCAATAAGGAGGAGTATGTTAAATTAACAGGTAAAAATAATGAGGTTGGCAAATTGATCTGGTTCATGATCAATAATGCAGACAAGTTTCGATAACGCACCCGACTCCAGACTCCAGACTCCTGACTCTGAACTCATCTCAGGCCTGTCCCGCAACACCCCCGAAATTCATTGGTAATTGTATTTCCTCCAGGTCCTTGATGGGCCCGTTTACCGACTCGTATTTCTGTACATTCTCGGCCAATGCCTTCATAAATCGTTTGGCATGCTGCGGGGTAAAGATGATCCTTGATTTTACCTTGCTTTTGGGGGTTCCGGGCATGACATTCACGAAATCGATCACAAATTCAGCATGGGAATGGGTGATGATTGCAAGGTTGGCATACGTGCCTTCGGCCACTTCTTCCGATATCTCGATATTGAGCTGGTTGGGCTGCGCATTAGACTGATCCATGATTCAATAATTTGCGCAAAAATAAGCTTATTGCAAGACGATAATGTTTGGGATGCCCGATAAAAAAGCCGTCCCGGTTAAAAACCGGGACGGTGTATAACAATGAAATAAGAAACAAAATTACCTGGGGCCGATATATTCCCACTTCTCGTCGAAAGTGGTACGGGGAACGGTCAGCGGAGGTGCAGTTGCGCCCGGGTGCCACATCCAGTATTTGATCAGGACGTCTTTATTGCCCTGAACTGAATTGGAACCACTGGGATCCAGTTCACCGCGACGACCATTGGAGGCAGCGTAAAGCGGTGCGCCAGTTCCTGATGCAGGATTACCAAGGTTGGTCGAAGGGCGGGTCGGGTCACCATAATAGTTAAATACGCTTGCAACTGTATTGGTAGCCGGGTCGAAATTGACGACGATACCAAAACTACCATAACCTGTATTACCGGATGTAGCAGTATTATACAGTGCGTGTCCGCAAGAACCCCAGATCGTATTGTCGAATGTTTCACACTGGGAAGCGCCGGTTGTTACAAGGTGTAACTCCCATGCTCCGGGATGCGCATCCAGCCAGGGATCACTGTAACCTGGTTGATTGGTCCACTGAACCAGGTTGGGTGTTACGATATCTGTTACAGGACCTGTAACAGCGTAAGTACCATCCCATGCGTTTTTAGCACCAATCTCCACAACAATGGATTTCTGAGTAGAGATGGTTCCGTCAGCACTAACAGAAATGATGGTGAATCCCAGGGCGTAGAGGCTGCTGGGGTTCATCACTGTGGCATTGGGGATATTGATATAGATCTGTTTGCCAAAATCTCCCTGGTTGAACTGGAAGGTAAATGTACCGCCCATACCGCCAACCTTGGGTGCTTCAGACTCAAGCGTATACCAGGCAGCAGGGAAGTGAATGTAATTCGGGTTGGTTGCCTTTACTGCTGCGGTGTCATCCTTCACTACTACGGTAGTGGTGGTGTTTAACGCATCCGTATTGGCAGCATCCTTGCGAAGGTCACATACCAGGATCTTCTGGGATATATTCACGAAGTCGATCGGGTTCTTGCTCAGCGTGGCAGGTGTACCTCCGCCGAGGATCTTTACAAAGGTTTTACCTTCTTCACCGAGGGGCGTAACCTCTTTTTTTACGCAGGAGGCGAAGGCCACTGCGATAAAGAGAAGTCCGTATAATGATTGTTTCTTATTCATTGTGTTTCGTTTTTTAGATTAAGCATTATTGAGCCCACCATACTTTGGTATCCTGGTTATCACCTCCTATTGCTGTGGCTGCTGCGTTGGTATTAGCAGTATTTGAACCATAGGATTGCTGGCCATAAGTATAGCGTTGCGGAATCTGACCGGAACTGTTCGTTGCATCAGGAGCGGGTGTAAGCACCGGCCATCCTGTTCTTCTCCAGATGTTCCAGCCTCTCTGACCATCAGGATAACCTGCGATATACTCCTGGATAGCGATATTCCTGATATTGGCTGCGGTACCGGCCGGGTTTGCAAGGGCTACACCGGGTTGGGTGAAATAAGCAGGTGCAGGTGCAGCTAGACCCCATTGTGCAAAGGAAGCGTTGATACCCTGCTGGTACATAGAGTTCATATTTTCAGCGGTCCATCCCCTGTCGGCTGCTTCCGCTCTTGAAAGGAACATTTCTGCGGCTGAAAGGATCACAACACTGCCATTCTGCTGGCGAAGGTCACCTCTTAAGATACGAGCCCATGTAGGGTTGTTAGAAGTCCAGGGATCAACAAATGAACGAAGACGACCATACGGGACACCCAGTGAAGAGGTTTGGTTCCAGTCGGGATTTGATGTACTCTGGTCTTCTGTTTTACCACCAAAGGCATTTTGCCTTCCGTCACCGATAGAGGTCATTAAAGTGGTCATTGTATTACTTTCACCAAAGTCCTTTCTGCCGTTGTAAAGACCCCACCAGGGTGAGCTGAAGTTTCCACCGGGATAGTTCACGGTAAAGTTGTCAGCATTGCTGGTGATGATGCCATCGGGATGAGTAAGTGCAGCATTGAACTGAACGGCTGCATAACCACCCGCAGCTGGGAACTTCTTGCTGAGCTGGAGGGCCAGCCTGATACGGAGGGAGTTAGCCAGTTTTTTCCATTTGGTGATATTTCCACCATAGATGATATCTCCGGAAATGGCGCCACCGCCGGCATTGAGCTGGTTCACAGCGCCTGCCAGTTCGTTTATCATACCGGTATAGACATCTGACTGCTTGTCGAAAACAGGAGTTCCGTTACCGGAAAGAGCCTGTGAATAAGGAACATCTCCCCATGCGTCCGTGATGAAAGCGTAGATATAGGTCTTAAGGATCCTCGCTACTGCCTTCATATTGTCATTCGGGCCGTTGTTGATGATGTTCTGACAGTCATTCATCACCCCTGAATAGTTACCCTCAAAATTGATCTGGGGTAAAGAATAAAGGGAAACGTCGGTATACTGTGTTTCTGAGAAGTACTGGCAGTAAAGACCACCCCTTGTTGAAGTAGCGTAGCCGGACACGTTGGCCGCTACGTTGGTCAGCAAGGCATTAAACAGCGGGCTGCCGGTAACACCCGGGTTTACGTTCGTATCCCCGAAATCAGAGGAATATCTTTTACAACTTGTAAAAAACAAACCCAAAGCCAGGGGCAGGACCGCTAACCTTTGAATGCTTATTTTTTTCATATCAATGATGTTTATTAATTAGTATTGAAGGTTATCAGAATCCAAGTTTCAGGTTCACACCAAAACCTCTTGTACCCGGCAGGTTACCAGCTTCACCACTCAGGTTGCTGATCTCGGACGGATCGAAGTCTTCAGTTTCGGCATAAATCAGAACAGGGTTGCGTGCAGTCAGTGAAAGCACCGCCTGTCTTGCCCATTTCTTGGTAAAGCCCCACTTTTCGATCGGGAGGCTGTATCCCAATGAAACCTCGCGCAGTTTAACGAAAGTCAGGTCATATACGTAGGGGTCAAAGGCCCTTCTGTCGTAGATAGAGTGGAAATAATCCTGTGCTTCCACATAGTAGTCAACCGGGCGACCTGTATTGTCTACGCCGAATACGTGGATACCACCGCCATCGGCTACGGCATCACGGATCGGGTTTCCTTTATCGTTAATAACAGCAGTTCTGGCCGTAAGACCGGAATAAGAACCCCACATGTTGGAGAGCGAGAAGAACTTACCACCGATCTGTCCGTCGGCATTGGCTGCCAGAACAAACCGCTTGTATTCAACAGTGGTCTGAAGACCGAATGTATGCTTGGGCAGAACGGATCCGTAAGAAACGGCAGGATCGTTCACATAAAGACCATTTGCATCCAGAACCGGCTGACCATTGATACGCTTCATACCGTTTCCGTAAAGCTGACCCCAGTCTTTACCCACCTGGTGCAGCATGTAAGGACCCACCGTACCCCAGTTACCCTGGATACCGGCAGTCTTGTCAACTCCGGGAGAGAGTTCCTTCACCTTGTTCTCGGAAAGGATACCCCAGTTGGCATTGATCTCCCACTTAACAGCGCTGTTCCAAACCGGGCGACCCATCAATTTGTAGTTCCATCCTCTCTTGGTGATCAAACCGGCATTGGTCAGCAGTGATGTATAACCACTGGCGCCATTCACAGTAACCGCGGTCGGGAAGTCTTTGTCATCCCCGCTCCAGTAGGTTACGGAAGCACCGATCCTTCTTTTCAGGAACTCGAGGTCAAGACCCACTTCCATCTGGCGGGTAACTGAACCCCTGATGTTGGGATCCACCAACTGGTCGGGTGTACCCATCAGGATATTACCGTTCCACTGGAACTGGCCGGGAGCGTAGTTGAAACCGGGGTAAGCGTAAACGCCGATACCGCTCGGGATCTCACCCACGGAAGCACGCAGTTTACCAAATGAAAGGGCATCCACTTTCAGCAGCTGGCTGAAGATAAAGGAGATACCAGCCGATTTGGAAATGATGTAAGATTTGGAAGGAGGAAGGTCAGACATCCAGTCCTGGCGGAGTGTGAAGTCCAGGTTCAGGAAATTATCATAAGAGAACGCACCGGTCAGGAAGATCGCACTGTAACGGAAGTCGTTACGGGTGTTACCTACTGAAGGCTGGTTCTTCGAGTTGGAAATCGAGAACAGGTTGGGAACGCTCAGACCGTTATTGGTGTTGGCGTTATTACCCTTGATGATCTGACGGAAGATATCCGTACCAAAACTGGCGTTAACATTGAATTTATTGTATCTGCGGGTGAATGTAAGCTGTGCCTCCATATTGGTCCGGTTGGCATTGGAAGTGTTGGTGCCATAGAAACCAAGACACTCACCGCAGTTACCGGTTGTTTGGGTACCGCTCTCTGCCAGGTCGGAAGAATACTTTTGCTCAGCCCAGATCAGGTTCTGCTGCTTACGGTAAGTACCTCTTAATTTCCAGTTCTTATGGATCTGGTAGTTAAGCGTAATATCCCCAAAATACCTGTCGGTATTGGTAACCAGTTTCACGAGGTCGAACCACTTATAGAAATTATACCAGTAGTTACCGGCATAGAAGGGACGGGTATTACCCGGGTTATAAACGGTTGGGTTGAGGTGGTTCCAGCTGGCCCAGATACCCTGGGGCGTGCGCAGATCCTTCAACTCCTTCATGATCTTCATATCCAGGTTCCTGTGGAACCACTGGTTGAATGAACCGGTTGTCTGGTTGGAATAGGCATCATCAAACTCACCGTTCAGGATGGAAGTGGTGTAGTTGAAGTTGAGCGAAGCAGTCAGTTTGGGAGTCACTTCGATAGAACCTGCCAGGTTCAATACATTCTTCTTCATGAATGTAGTGGGGATCAGACCCTGGGATTCCACATTATTGAAGCCGATACGGAAAGAAACATTATCTGTTGCTTTAGAGAAAGCCACCGAATTGTTGAATGTGATACCGGTGTTGTAATAATCGCGGGCATTGTCCGGCTGAGGCTGCAGTGTTGCAGTGGTACCCTCATAGCGGTGACCGCCATACCATGAATACCAGGGAATGTATTCCTGGCCAACCATGCGGGGACCCCAGCTGGCGTCGTCCGAATAGTCATGATAATATTTACCGTCTAATTTCTTCCACAGTTCGGGGTGACCCGGCTGCCAGGTATACTTGAACATGTCTGCCGTGTTACCACCCGCGTAAGAGTTCTGGTAGTTGGGAAGGATATAGACCCTGTCGACCTGGACACCCAGGTTCACATCCACGCCCATTCCTTTTGCCCCTTTCTTCGCTTTTTTCAGTGTAATAACGATCGCACCTCTTGAACCCTGGGGTCCGAAGATGGCGGAAGCTGCAGGGCCCTGCAGCACGGTGATATCTTCGATATCATCATTATTTACGTCGTTGATGTTGGGGAGGATGGTACCGTCTACAACATAGATAGGCTCACCACCGCCACCGAATCCGGTTTCACCGCGAAGCCTAACGCTACCGGTACCGGCGTTACCCAGTTTGGCAGCCGACTGGCTTCTTACCTGCATTCCGGATACCTTACCTGCCAGGGCGTTGTTCACGTTGGTCTGGCGGATGGTGTTCAACTGTTCGCCGGTCACCACCTGGGCGTTCACGGTAGCATTGCGCAGTGTCCTTTTCATGCCATAGGCGCTGGTTACAACAACCTCGGTTCCGGCAACCACCGTTCTTTTGGCGCTTACCGAATAGTTACTTTCAGATCCGACGGTCAGTTCGATGGGTTCAATACCACCGGTGATAACCAGCACATCGCCGGTCTTGGCCGTGATACGGAAAGTACCGCTGTTGTCAGTAGCCACCCCTGTACGGGTGTTCTTAATAATGACTGATGCACCCTGAACAGGGGCACCTGTCTCATCGGTCACAGTACCGGTGATGGTCCGATTCTGGCCGAACGCCAATGCAGTCAGAAGCATCAGCATCGTAAACAGTGATGCGAATTTTCTCATGTTAACGTTAATTTTTAAATTTAAAAGCATTGAAAATCAGGGAAATCCGTCAATTCCCAGGGTATAGATCGAATACAAAGACACAATACCCTTTGAAAATGCTGCCGCAATGTAAAACTTTTTTTAACAATTAGTTAATTGGCCTGAAAAAAATCCGAACGGGCGTTCCGGTATCAAAAAACCCACCGGGTCTGGATCTTTAATTCCGGCCCGGAACGGGTCGCTCCCTCTCCATTTTCCGGCCCCGAACTGCTTTTTCGGTAGGCGGTTTGGGCCACCCTTAACCAAATGTCCAGACCAGGAAAGAGTTCAATATTAAAATTGAGGTAAACCCGGGTACCCTTCCCGGAAAAGGCGGGTATAGAATAACTGTATAAAACATCATTTTCATAAGCATAAATACGGGAATCATAGCTTTCCGATTCGAAGTATTGTAACCGGATGCCGGCCGAAAAGGGACGTCCCATAGGTTTATATAATATATCATTGTAAATCAAATAGCCATTCTCCTCAAACGGACCTTTTCCCGAGATCTTTGTCATTTCCAAACGGGACCTCAGCTGGATGGCAGAATTGAGTCTGAAAACCAGGTTGATACGCCAGTTTTCGCGGGTTTGAAACGCCAGGTAATTCATAGATCCTGTTTCCTCCCGCATATTTCCCTGTTTTGATTCATTTCTGAAACGTAAGTAAATCTCGGCCTGCTTTCCGGGGGAATACTGAATCCATAGAAGCCAGTCCGAACCCCGGCCGGGCGCATCCACTCGGTATCGGAGCCAGGGGAAGCGGTACAGATCCGAATATGCGCTGATCCTCCAGCCGGTCCCGGGCCGGATGCTGATCCCGGTATAAATCCCGTTTTCCCCGACGGGGGATGTGCTCTCGGTAAACGCATTACCATAAACAGACTGGTAACCGGCTGCGATATGCCGGTGAAGCAGGGTTAACTCTACCCGTGGTTCCACACTCATCAACAAACCATTTATAAATGCCCTGTTGAATTCCCGGTCAACCGCGGCTTCCCCGAAAAAATGAAGATTCCTGTATGTATGACTGTAATCCACACTCAGGTTCCGCCAGTGACGGCCATTGATCGCATACAGGTTATAGGGTTCGTTTCTTTTTTGAATGGGCAGGGAAAAACGGAAAGCGACCGCGTTAACTGCCACCTGTCCCCGCTTTCCGGTATACCGGATCGTGGCCCCCGCCCCTGTCTGCGAAACCTGGTTGCGATCGGCGAGCTCGGCCGGGCTCCGGTGCAAACCGGAGGTCAGCAGGGAAGTGATATAACGGTATTGCATAACCGAATCAAAAACCGCATTGGCGCTGAGTTGCCTGAATGAAATAAACAGGGTGGTTTCCAGTTTTCCTTTTTTGACCGTGACACCCGCGCCCCGGTGAAAGTAAAATTCACCCGAGGAGCTGTAGGGCCGCAGCACGGCGGACTGTCTTTTCACCGCGGTAACCTCCGCGCTCTTCCGGAATGCGAGGCTTTGCCAGTGTATCAGCCCCTGTCCCATGTTAACCGTGAAATCCCCGATGGCCACTGCCTGCACCGCACCCAGTTTACGGAGAAAAAGATGTGCGGAATAGAAATCAAACCCTGCCCGTGCCGGAGCTTTCAAAAAGGGTTCGCCGGCATCTTTATCGCCCAGTATACCTGCCTGCAACAGGTTCTTATAGGCATACCGGTACCGCAATAACAGGCGCAGAGGACTGCCCGTATAACCCGGATCCCTAACCGGTTTTTTTCCGGCCAGGGTTTGTGATAAACGGAACAGCAGGCTGTGCTCTCCTTTTTGAAAGCGGGGACCGATCCCTTCCTTTAATGAAAAAGGTTCCTCCAGGGTAATAAAGGGGATAAGTTTCCGGATGGTAACCAGGTCCCAGTGCGGGACCGCCTGCAATTCATAAATACTAACCAGTTTACCAAAAAGTCTTCGGTAGGATAACAGGCTTGCGATCTGGAGATCATTCAGCACCCGCAGTTGCCGGAATTCTTCTTCTGCGGCCTTGTTGACGGGCAACGGATGTTTTCTGAAATGCTCCATATCCTGCAGCCAGGTATCGTCCTCGGTTTGGGACTGTTCCGTATCTGCCAGGTTTTCGAGTTGCTGTTCATTACCCGCAGGAATTTCCTGGCAATGAACGGAACGGGAAATACAACCCGAAAACAGCCAGGCGAATATGATCTTTCTCCAGCTCATTCTTTTTCACGACCCCATTCAAAACTCAGCAACAGGCCGGGAGTTATGCCAAGCTGCGGATGAAATTCCGTGAAGAATTCCGAGTTGAATTTTCCCTTCGACAATCCCACGCCCGCCCATATCGAAGCCGTGGATGTGGCCACGCCGGCCTTTATCCAAAAGCGTGGCAGGATATTATATTGAAACCCGGCATCCAGGTTCACCGGGCGATCCTCTTCCTTAACAACCACCGCGCCGATAAAAAATTTCTCAGAAAATTCATACCCCATTCCGAATTGATATACCGAAACAGCTCTTTCCGGATGATTCTTTCCGAACAAACCGGTCGCCGGGTTTCGTACCTGGATCCCCGTATGTAACTGCTCCGTGATGTGCACCAGGATGCCCAGTTCGGCGTTCATCCCCGATGCACTACCATAACCTGAAGCAATCCGGGTTCCGTGATATAGGAACTGGATCCCCGCATCCAGTTTTTTACCCAGGCTTCTTGCATAAGCCAGTCCCAGCTCCGTTTCATTATAATCGCTGAATCCGGAATAAGCCGCCTTCAAACCAAAATTTCCATTTTTTGCGGGCATTGCTATTGCAGCGGCGTACCCGCCCAGTTCCGGAAGCAAGAATTTTCTTTCACCGTAAACCGCCATCCCGGGTTGCTTCAGTGCCGCAAGTGCAGCCGGGTTGACGGTGAAGGAAAAAACATTTGAGTAATTACGGCTACAGGCACCTATACCTGTGATGAAACCCGGCAAGCGGAATGTCTGGGCAAATAGCCCCTGGCTAAACCCCGAAAAGACCAGCACACACAAAAATCTGCCACACACGGTTTCCAATTTTGGATCTGAAAATTAACAGCGGACTTTCTGCCGGCAATCATAAAAACACCGGAATTTTCCGTGATTTTACCCTTCTCAAAAGCTACTTTTGCGCCATGGAAATACTCGATGGTAAAAAAGCCGCGCAGGCGATCCGGGAAGAGCTGAAAATAGACGTCGCACAACTGGCCGCGGAAGGAAAAAAAATACCGCACCTGGCGGCGATCCTGGTTGGCAACAATGGCGCCAGTGAAACCTATGTGGCGGCCAAGGTAAAAGCCTGTGAAGAAGTGGGATTCCGCTCCACGCTGGTGCGGTTCGACGAGGATATCCCTTCTATCCGGCTGCTGGAAAAAGTACAGGAACTGAACAACGACCCGGATGTGGACGGCATCCTGGTGCAACTCCCGCTTCCCAAACATATTTCCGAAAATGATGTCATCAATACCATCGACCCCGATAAGGATGTGGACGGATTTCACCCCGTAAATGTGGGCAAAATGGTGCAGGGCATGCCCGCCTTTGTATCCGCCACCCCGCACGGCATCATGCTGCTGCTGGCGCACTATAAAGTGGAAACGAAAGGGAAACATGCCGTGGTAATCGGTCGCAGCAATATCGTGGGCAGGCCGATGAGCATTTTACTCAGCGCCAACACCTATCCCGGCAACTGCACGGTTACCGTCTGTCATTCGCAAACCAAAAACCTGAAAGAGCTCTGCCTGCAGGCCGATATCATTGTGGCGGCGCTGGGCCGTGCGGAATTCGTTACCGCCGATATGGTAAAAGAAGGCGCGGTGGTGATTGATGTCGGGATCACCCGGGTGAGCGACAGCTCGCGTAAAAGCGGTTTCAGGCTGAAGGGCGATGTGCATTATGAATCCGTCGCCCCCAAATGCTCCTGGATCACGCCGGTGCCGGGAGGCGTAGGCCCGATGACGATCGCGGCATTGCTGAAAAACACTTATGCCTCCTGCCGAATGAAAAATTAAAAGATCAAATCCAAAATTGAGATCCTGATCCGCTTCCTGGTAAAAAATTATTTTTTTCAATCCGGATTTTGAACGCATGAATGAACTTCTTCCCGTAATGGAACATTTCTATACCCTGCAGGGTGAGGGTTACCACCAGGGCCGGGCGGCTTATTTCATTCGTCTCGGTGGCTGCGATGTGGGTTGTGTATGGTGTGATGTGAAAGACAGCTGGGACGCGTCAAAACATCCTTTGATGGATGCCGGGAGCCTGGTTAACGAGATTCGAAAAACACCGGCCGAAATTGTGGTGATCACCGGGGGCGAACCCCTGATGCATAACCTGGATGAACTGACCCGTCAATTAAAATCCGCCGGGTTCAAAACGCATATCGAAACCTCCGGCGCACACCCGATGAGCGGTACCTGGGACTGGATCTGTTTGTCGCCCAAAAAATTCAAAGCGCCGCTGCCGGAGATCCCGCCACTGGCTCATGAACTCAAAGTTGTCGTTTATAACAAGTCGGATTTTGAATGGGCTGAAAAATACGCCGCACTCGTGTCACCCGCCTGCAAACTGTATCTCCAGCCTGAATGGGATAAAGCCGCCGATGTAACGCCGCTGATCGTTGATTATATCAAATCGCACCCGAAATGGGAACTGAGCCTTCAGCTGCATAAGTATATTAACGTACCCTAAGCAACTTCCCCGCAGCTATTTTCTTCTTTACCTGGATCAAAATTGCAGTAGTTTCGTCTTTTAAATGCCTGTCCATATCATGAAAACCCGGATTTCCGCTTTCCTTTTATTTTTCCTGGTTACCGCTTTTTTCATTTCAGAGGCGCAGCCCTATGACCCGTCCAAAGTAAATCCGAAGGCCGTTGCTCTTTATACCCAGGCGCAGGAAAGAGCCGAAGACGGCAATTATGCCAGTGCGGCGGGACTGCTGCAGCAGGCGGTGGATATCGATAAAAATTACGTGGATGCCTGGCTGGCCCTGGGGAGCGTTTTCGGCACATTGAAAAATTACCAGGTCAGCGTGAATTATTTTGAAAAGGCCTTTGCCATTGACCCTTCTTATACCATCAATTTCAAATTTTCCTATGCCGGTTATCTCGCCGGTCTGGGTCAGTTCGAAAAAGCCCTGGCCGCCATCAACGAACTATTGGAGAAAGCCCCTCCAAAGAATGAAAAACGACGGAAGGAAGCGGAGGCCAGAAAGAAATCATATGAGTTTGCCCTGGATTACGCCAGGAACAACCCCGATTCCAATTATGTATTTGCACCCAGGAACATGGGCAACACGGTCAACAGCGGCGAATCGGAATATTTCCCATCTCTCACCATCGACGGAAGCGAACTGATCTTCACCCGCAAGCTCAATAATACCAACGAGGATTTTTTTTCATCCGTTAAGAAAGCGGATGGCGAATGGGATATCGCCAAACCGGTGGGCGGAAATGTGAATACCCCGCAAAGCGAAGGAGCGCAGCATATTTCCTCCGACGGCGACTGGCTGGTATTCACGGGCTGTTACCGGCCCGACGGTTTCGGCTCCTGCGATATTTATATTTCCTACAAAACACCCGGAGGCTGGCTGGAACCGGAAAACCTGGGCCGGGTCATCAATTCCGACCAGTGGGAATCGCAGCCCTGTCTTTCTCCCGATAAACGCGACCTCTACTTTGCCAGCAAGCGCAACGGCGGTTATGGCGGCAGCGATATTTATGTTTCACATCTGCTGCCCGACGGCAGATGGAGCTACCCCGAAAACCTGGGGCCGGGTATCAACACCCCGGGCGATGAACAGTGCCCGTTCATTCACGCGGATAACCAAACCCTTTATTTCACGTCCACCCACTGGCCGGGTTATGGCGATGAAGATCTTTTTTATGTACGCAAACAACCGGACGGCAAATGGACCGAGCCGGTGAACCTGGGCTATCCCATCAATACCATCGACCGGGAAGGGACATTATACATCGCGGCAGACGGCAAGACCGCTTATTACGCCAGCGACCGGGGCGACAGCAAGGGCGGGCTGGACCTGTACAGTTTCGAACTCCGGGAAAACGTGCGTCCTTTTAAAACACTTTGGGTAAAAGGAAAGGTATTTGATAAAAAGACAGGGACCGGTCTGAACTCTTCGGTAGCCCTCACGGACCTGGGCAGCAACCGGGTCATCAGCCAGGTACAGACCGATGAAGAAGGGAACTATTTCATCACGCTCCCGGTAGGCAAGGATTATGCATTTACGGTTAACCGTAAGGGTTATCTTTTCTACTCCGACCAGTTTTTTCTGGCTGGAAAGTCTCCGGATTCCACTTACCGAAAAGACATCCCGCTCACACCGATCGAGATCAATGCCAGCATTGTGCTGAAAAACCTGTTCTTTGACACGAACAAGTCCGAATTAAAACCCGAATCGCAAACCGAGCTGGACAAACTCGTGCAACTGCTTTCCGAAAACCCGGGACTGACAATCGAGATCAGCGGGCATACCGACAACGTGGGCAAACCGGGCGATAACCTAACCCTCAGCAATAACCGCGCAAAATCGGTCGTGGATTACCTGGTCGGCAAAAACATTCCCGCCGGCCGTCTCCTGGCAAAGGGCTATGGCGAAACCAAACCCGTGGCCGATAATAAAACGGAGGAGGGAAGGGCGATGAACCGGAGAACGGAGATGAGGGTGGTTAGACAGCAGTAGACAGTCCGCAGTCTGAAGTCCACAGTCTACAGTCCACAGCCGGCAGCCGTGCAGACAGGCAGCCATACAGCCGACAGTCCACGGTCCACAGTCGACGGTTCACAGCCTTGCAGCCGTGCAGTCTTGCAGCCAGCAATCAATAGTAAACATTGCGTACCCGGAAATAGTCCATGGACCATGGTCTATGGACCATGGACCTCATCATTATTTCCCCTAGATTTGTCTCCGAGGAGAATGAACCGTGAGTAAGAACACCGAACTATTATACAGGATCGCCCTGACCCTGGTTCCGCAGATCGGCCCCGTACAGGCCAAAATTTTGCTGCAGCATTGCGAGCCCGAAGAGATCTTCCACGCCAAAAAACACTTCCTTGAAAAACTGGAAGGGATCGGACCCGTACGGGCGGCTTCGATCAAACAGTTCCGGGATTTTTCCCGGGCGGAGGAAGAAATCGCGTTTATTGAAAAATACCAGATCCGTCCATTGTTTATCAGTGATCCGCAATACCCCAGGCGATTACTGAACTGCTGCGACTCCCCCACCCTGCTTTTTTATAAAGGGGAGGCGGAACTGAATGCCTCCAGGATCATCTCTGTGATCGGCACCCGTCACCATACGGATTATGGAAAACAGGTCACCGAAAAATTGCTGAAAGAACTGGCCTCCCATAATGTAACGGTCATCAGCGGACTGGCCTATGGGGTGGATGCCATCGCGCACCGATCGGCAATGAAGAACGGTCTGCCCACCGTAGGCGTACTGGCACACGGGCTCGACCAGGTATACCCGAATGCGCATAAAGCGCTGGCCAGGGACATGCTGAAGGAAGGAGGAGGATTGCTCACGGAGTTCCGCAGCGGCACCCAGCCCGACAAACATAATTTTCCCAGCCGCAACCGGGTGGTGGCCGGTATGAGCGATGCCACTATTGTTATCGAAACCGATATAAAGGGTGGCAGCATGATCACGGCGGAAATGGCCAACGGGTACAACCGCGACGTATTTGCCATACCCGGGAAAATTCCGGATCCCAAAAGCGCCGGTTGCAATTACCTTATCCGGACCAATAAAGCCCAGCTCCTGACATCGGCATCCGACCTGCTGGAATCCATGGGTTGGGAAGAGAAAAAAAAGGATGGCAGGGAATCCAAACGTCAAAAGGAACTTTTCATTGAACTTTCTGAAGAAGAGAAAAAAATCGTGACCATCCTCCGGGAAAACGAAACCGCCCATATCGATGAAATCAACTTCAAAAGCGGGCTCAGCAGCAGCGCCGTAGCCGCCGTCATTCTCCATCTTGAATTACAGAATGTGATAGTATCTTTACCGGGTAAAATCTACCGTTTATCCTGATTTACAAAATAGTGCATCATTTTTGTATGTACTCTTGTCTGTATTGTAACCGGATAAAAACCTTATCATAAAACCCCATGAAGCGGAAGCTTATTTTGAAAGTCCAGATTGCATTCGTTACATGGATGTGCTTATATAGTAACCCGATCTACGGCCAGGTCTGTACCAACCTGGGGCAAACCCCTTCTACAGCCTTCCCGGTTTGCGCTACAACGGTTTTTCGTCAAAACACGGTACCGCTTTGCAGTACCAATGACATCTTCGTTCCGGGTTGTTCCACGCAACCGGGTTCGGCGAATTACCAGAACAAGAATCCCTATTTCTATAAATTCACCTGTTATGTATCGGGCACTCTTGGTTTTTTAATTGCCCCCCTGGCAGCCAATGAAGATTATGACTGGCATCTTTGGGATATAACGGGAAGGGACCTGAGTAATTTTTTTATCAATCCGCCGCCTACCGTTACGGCCAATTGGGCAGGAACTTATGGCAATACCGGCGCATCGGCTTCAGGAGTCAATTATATTCAGTGCGCTTCCTTTCCACCGGATAATGCCCCCACATTTGCCCAGATGCCCAATCTGATTGCAGGTCACGAATACCTTTTAATGGTCAGTCATTGGACAGACGGGCAAAGCGGTTATGATCTTTCCTTCAGCGGGGGTTCGGCGGTGATCACAGATCCCAATATCCCCAAACAGGTTAACGCAGTACCCGATTGTGACGGAACAAAGATCACACTGAAACTGAACAAAAAGGTAAAATGCCCGACCGCAACGGCATCAGGAAGTGAATTCAGTTTATCACCAGCAACAACGACCATTATTTCCGCCGCACCCGACTCCTGCGCCTTTGGTTTTGATTTTGACGAGATCACGCTCACACTGGCGGCGCCGCTGACTAACGGCACCTATGACCTGGTGATCAATAACGGGACCGACGGTAATACGTTAAAAGATAACTGTGACAATTCCATACCGGAGGGGGATCGGATCTCCTTTACCTATGCCGCTCCCATACCGATTGTTGCCGACAGCATCCGAAAAGTACCCTGCACTCCCGATTCAATCCTTGTTTACTATCCAAAAAAAATCCGCTGTTCCTCGATCACCCCATCCGGTTCCGATTTTTCAATTAACGGACCCGAACCGGTTACCGTCACCGGCGCCACGGGAAACTGCATAAACGACCTGACGGATTATATCGTTGTGCGGCTGTCTGCCCCCATCTACACCCGGGGAACATATACCGTAACCATACAACCGGGTATTGACGGCAGCCCGGTATTCGATGCCTGTGGTCAGCCGATATTACCGCAGGTGCTTACGTTCACCACGGCCGATACGGTATCGGCGGAATTTCAATCCCAGCTCATCTATGGCTGTCTCAGCAACACCGTCGTTTTCTCGCACGACGGGGCGCATGATGTGAACAGCTGGAACTGGACCTTCAACGGGGGCGCGCCGGTGACCACCCGCACCCATACCATCTCATTTCCTTCCAAAAGCACCAATGATGCGCAGCTGATCGTCAGCAACGGCACCTGTTCGGATACCGCTTCGCAGACCCTTACATTCGACAATGAAGTACGGGCCTCTTTCGAAATGGAAAACATCATTTGTCCCGAAGATCCGCTGGCGGTTACCAATACCAGCACCGGTATCATCGACCGCTGGAGATGGACCTATGACGTGATCGGCAGCAGCAACCTGCAGGATCCGCCTCCCTTCCTGTTCCCGACCATAAACCGGGAGGCCTACTACACAGTTAAACTGGTGGTGACCAACCTGACCCTGGGCTGCAGCGACAGCGCGCGGCACACGCTCACCGTGCTGGATCATTGTTTCATTGATGTGCCTACCGCCTTTACGCCGAATAACGACGGACTGAACGATTATTTCCGTCCGCATAACGCCCTCAAGGCCGATAACTATGAATTCAAAGTGTACAACCGCTGGGGACAATTGTTGTTCAGCTCCCGCAACTGGCAGGAAAAATGGGATGGGCGGATCAAAGGCCAGGTACAGCCCACGGGAGTCTATGTCTGGATGCTGCGGTACACGCACCGGGATACCGGGCAGCCGGTGTTTAAAAAAGGCACGGTGACGCTTATAAGGTGAAAGGTGGGGGAAGCTATGAGCTGTGAGCTGCGAGCTACGAAGCGATTCACTTATTGTAAAAAACATTACTGGCCGCTTATTCCTGATTAAAACTTTTAGAACAGGGAATGATTTTAATAGTAACGGGTTCTGCTCGTAGCTCGTAGCAAGTAGCTAGAAGCTAGTAGCTCGCAGCTCGCAACTCAAGGCTCGCAGCTTTTTACCTTCCCTTTCCCAAAAATTCCAATTTGCCCATATTTTCCCGCTGGCCTATCTTTGCACATGGCAACAAGAAATTCCCGTCCGGCCGCTTCAACCGGACAGCCCCCCAGCAAACAGGATACTGACAAATTTTTCGGCGAAGGTCTCACCTTCGATGATGTGCTTTTAATGCCCGGTTACAGCCAGGTGCTTCCCCGGGATGTGAATATCAAAAGCCGGCTCACCCGCGACATCACGTTAAACGTGCCGCTTTTATCCGCCGCCATGGATACCGTAACGGAAGCCGCGCTGGCCACGGCCCTGGCCCGGGAAGGCGGACTGGGCATCCTGCACAAGAACATGACCATCGAGAAACAGGCCGAGCAGGTACGCAAGGTGAAAAGAAGTGAAAGCGGGCTGATCATCGACCCGGTTACCCTGCATGCCGACGCCACTATCGGCGACGCGCTGCGTCTGATGCGGGAGAATAAGATCGGGGGGATCCCCATTATTGATAAGAAGGGGGTGCTGGTGGGTATTCTCACCAACCGGGATCTGCGGTTCGAGGAAAACATGAAACGGAAAGTGAGCGAGGCGATGACCAAAGAGAATCTCTTCACCGCTCCCGAGGGCACCGACCTGAAAAAAGCGGAGCAACTCTTCAAGAAAACGAAAGTCGAAAAACTGCCGATCATCGACAAGCAGGGCAGACTGACCGGTCTCTTCACCTTCAGCGATATCCTGAAACTGAAAAGTCATCCGAATGCGGTAAAGGATTCATTCGGCAGGTTACTGGTTGGCGCCGGTGTGGGCATCACAAAAGACCTGCTGGACAGGGTTGCCGCCCTGCAGGCCGTGGGGGCCGACCTGATCGCGCTCGACAGCGCGCACGGTCACAGCAAGGGGGTGATCAGCGCCTTAAAAAGCGTCAAGAAGAATTTCAGGAATATCAGTGTGGTGGCCGGTAATGTGGGCACGGCCGCGGGCGCCGCAGCGCTTGCCGAGGCCGGCGCGGATGCCATCAAGGTGGGTATCGGTCCGGGTTCCATTTGCACCACGCGTATCGTGGCCGGTGCCGGTGTTCCGCAGCTCACCGCGATCATGGAAGCGGCCGCCGTGCTGAAAGGAAAAAACATACCGATCATTGCCGATGGAGGTATCCGTTATACGGGTGATATGGTAAAAGCGCTGGCGGCCGGTGCCAATTGCGTAATGATGGGAAGCATTTTTGCCGGAACGGAAGAAAGTCCGGGCGAGACGATCATTTATGAAGGAAGGAAATTCAAGGAATACAGGGGCATGGGATCGCTTGGTGCCATGGCTACGGGCAGCAGCGACCGGTATTTCCAGGATGTGGAAGATGATGTAAAAAAATTCGTTCCCGAAGGCATCGAGGGCCGTGTGGCCTATAAAGGATTACTGAAAGAAGTGGTATACCAGTTCACCGGCGGTCTTCGCGCGGGAATGGGCTATTGCGGAGCTTCCTCTATCGAGGAGCTTCAAAAAGCCCGGTTTGTCAAGATCACCAATGCGGGAATGAGAGAGAGCCACGCGCATGATATTGAGATCACGAAAGAGGCGCCGAATTATAGCAGGAGGTAAGGCCCCCACCCCACCCCCTGTCCCCCTAAAGGGGAGACTTAGATCGGTGACCCTGTACTTTTCTCTGCATTTCCTGAAAGCAATAGGTTTATTCACTAATCAGTTGCAATAATTCATGACACGGAACGGAAGGGCTCCTGACTCCTAACTCCCGACTCATTCAGTTTCCACCACAATCTCCTGTTTTATTTTTTGAATTAAAACCCCGTCGTACACAGTATTTTTATGGCATATTTGAAAAACCGGCGGTACCATTGAACTCCCTGCTACGAGCTACCAGTATTGAAAATTAAAGCTTAGGGTTTTGTCTGTGGACTGTCGACTGTGGACTGAGGACTGTGGACTGTAGACTGTGGACTGTAGACTGCCAATCATGATACAAACTGCAT
>CAYRHU010000068.1:9716-19388 GCA_964424155.1 uncultured Chitinophaga sp. | reverse complement strand
AACTGGGTCCACTCGAGTTTGTCATCGTGAATGGCCTTCATCCATTTGTCTTTTTGTCCCGGGCGGTCGAGTGAAACCCCGATGATATGGAAATTGCGGTCCTTGAACTTATGGAACACTTTCACCACGTTCGGATTCTCGGCCCGGCAGGGTCCGCACCAGCTGGCCCAGAAATCCACCAGCACATAACGGCCCTTAAAGGAAGATAAACTGATTGGGTTATCCAGGGTGTCGTTCTGGGTAAAGTCCATGGCGATACGGCCGATACCGGTTTTCCGGGCGATCTCAATGTTCTCCTTAAGCGTTACGGCGGAAGGATAGTTCTTATTCGTCTCGGATAAAATATCATAGAGCGGATCCACTTTTTCCGGGTTAATGTCCCATCCGGCATACTGCTGAAGGGCATAGACCGCCAGCGGCGAAGAGGGATTGCTCTTTACATAAGCGCCATATACATTTTCCTTTCTCTCATCCGACACGGCGTCGATCTCTTTTTCCGTTTTGTCCATCCCGGCCTGGTCCTTAGCCTTGCTGAACTCAGCATATTTTGCATATAAAGGTGTCAGTCTTTCATCGTAAGGTTTGTTTTGCAGGGTGAGTTTTGCATATTCCGTATGAGCCGGCGAGCCTTTTGCTTTTACATTACTGAAAGAGTCAACCGAGTTCACCCTGATCTTTCCGGCCTGGAGAAATACCGACATCATGTCCCTTCCCGATCGCATGGTCACCTTATTCCCGGATGGGTCGGGTGCATATTTTACACGGAGCCGCCCCAGTACGGGTTCTTCGATCCTGCCCGAAAAACTGTATTTGCCGGCACTGGCCTTTACACTGTCTGTTTTCCACTCCCCGCCGGTACGGTACTGGAGGTACACCCATTCGGGCTCGAAACCGGAATTTTTAATTTTTCCCTTCAGCTTAAAAGGTTTTCCGTTTTCCTGTGCTGAAGCTAAAAGGGGCAAAAGGCCAAAAATGAAAAAAAGTTTACGCATAGTTGGAGTATTGAAGTTGCAAGTTTAATGAAAACAGGGGCCATTTCCTGTTAAATTGGCCGCTTTCAACCCATTTTTATACAGGCGGCGGGTCCAAAAGGGCATTTTAAACGTTGGCTATCGTTTTGTATCTTCGCTGATTAGCTACCCCCGGTGTTCCGGGACGGCTTATTGGGATGTTTCCGGGCTAATCCCGGAACAGGACATTATGAAACATTTAAATAAAAACATTCATGGATCCGAATATACTCTCTGTCATTATTGGCATTGGCGCCCTCATAGCGGGCCTCATAGCGGGTAAGCTGATCTTCGCGAAAAACACCCGTAAGAAAATAGAAGAAGCAGAAATCCAATCGCAGACCATACTCAAGGAAGCCGAACTGAGGGCCGAGACCATCCGCAAGGAAAAAGAACTCGAGGCCAAGGAGAAGTTCGTGCAGATGAAAGCGGCACACGACAAAGAACTTTTTGAAAAAAACAGGAAGATCAGCGACACCGAGAACCGCATCCGCCAGAAAGAACAATCAATCAACCAGAAGGAAACCAACCTTGACAAGCACATAAAGGAAAATGAAGCCATCAAGGAAAATCTGAACCGCCAGATTGAACTGGTGAATATCAAGAGAACAGAACTCGAAAAACACCAGGAGGAACATATCCGCCGGCTGGAAAAAATAGCCAATCTCTCTGCCGAAGAAGCCCGAACCCAGCTGATCGAAAGCCTGAAGAACGAAGCTCAATCCAAAGCGCTGGGACTACAGCAGGAAATCATTGAAGAAGCCAAGCAAAAGGCGGGAAAAGAAGCCCGGAAGATCATCATACAAACCATTCAGCGCACCGCGGCCGAGCAGGCCATCGAGAACTCGATCACCGTTTTCAACCTGGAGAGCGATGAGATCAAGGGACAGATCATCGGTCGCGAGGGACGAAATATCCGCGCCATTGAAGCGGCTACCGGTGTGGATCTGATCGTAGACGATACCCCGGAAGCGATCATCCTTTCCTCATTCGACCCGCTCCGCCGCGAGATCGCCCGGCTGAGTCTTCAGCGCCTGGTGGCTGATGGCCGGATACACCCGGCGCGGATCGAGGAAGTGGTGGAAAAAACCCGCAAACAGATCGAGGAACAGGTGATGGATATCGGGGAAAGGACCGTTATCGAACTGGGTATTCACGGGCTGCATAAGGAACTGGTGCGAATGGTGGGACGTATGCGTTTCCGTTCCTCTTACGGACAAAACCTGCTCATGCACAGCCGGGAGACGGCGAATCTCTGCGCCACCATGGCGGCCGAACTGGGCATGAACCCCAAACTGGCCAAAAGAGCGGGTCTTCTCCATGATATCGGAAAAGTTCCCGATGAGGAGAGTGAACTCAGCCACGCGCTGCTCGGCGCCAAACTGGCGGAAAAATATGGCGAGAACCCCGCAGTAGTCAACGCGATCGGCGCCCACCACGATGAGATGGAAATGCAATACGTGATCTCTCCCATCGTACAGGCCTGTGACGCTATCAGTGGTGCCCGCCCCGGCGCCCGCCGCGAGATCATGCAGCAATACCTGCAACGTATCAAAGACCTTGAATCATTGGCCATGGGGTATACCGGTGTGGAAAAAGCCTATGCCATCCAGGCAGGCCGCGAACTGCGCGTGATCGTGGAGGCCGATAAGGTATCCGACCAGGATTCAGACAAACTCTCTTTTGAGATCGCCCAGAAGATCCAGACCGAAATGACCTTCCCGGGGCAGATAAAGGTGACGGTGATCCGGGAAAAGAGGGCGGTGAATGTGGCCAGGTAGTTAACTAGTTGATTGGTTGAATGGTTAATTAGTTAATTGGTTGATTAGGCCCTTGGTGCTGGATTTCTCACTGGTACTGAGTTGTTGATTGGTTAATCGGGTTCTTTCAGGATTTCACAATGGTATTCAGTTTCATATTATTCAAGGATCTTATTGATCTGGATACAAAATAATAAATAGCTAATAATCAATAATTTACAGCTAGAACAGTCAATAAACAATTCCCGGAGAGCCGGTTAAGCGAACTCAGATCGTCTTTGAAATATTTTTTCTTTTGTTTACCCCCAATTAACCAATCAACTAATCAATCAATTAACCAAAATCCCTTACCTTTGCCGTCCTAAATTTTAGGTCATGAACACGAACGCCATTCAATACGTACAGGATCAGCTGACCGGTAAAAAAGAGTTTCCCGCATTCAAGCCGGGTGATAATATCACAGTGAATTACAAGATTATAGAAGGTAACAAGGAGCGTATCCAGTCTTTCAAGGGAGATGTGATCAAAAAGCAGGGCAACGGTCATACCGCCAGTTTCACCGTTCGCAAGATCTCCGATGGCGTGGGTGTGGAAAGGGTATTCCCTTTTTATTCTCCCAATATCGACTCCATCGTGCTCAACAAAACCGGTCATGTGCGTCGTGCCAAGCTGTTTTATCAGCGCAACCGCAGCGGTAAGAGCGCCCGTATCCGTGAAAGGAGAATGGTTACGGAAGGTACACCAGAATAATACAATTCATTATTATAGGAAAACCCCGGCACTCCGCCGGGGTTTTTTGTAAGAACCGGGCTATAAACTTATTTGGTCCCACATTTTCCCATACTTAGTATATTTGATGTCTAATATAACGAATTATGAAGCCTTACTTGTTAGCATTCGGCACCAATGAGATGATCATCATCGTGATCGTTGTGTTATTATTATTCGGGGGCCGGAAAATACCTGAGCTGATGCGGGGTCTTGGGAAGGGTGTCAGGGAATTCAATGATGCAAAGAGCAATGTAAAAAGAGAGATCGAGGAAAGCGCCAGTGATGTGAAGAATTCTCCCAATACCTGATCCAATCCTTCTTTCTTACCCATCATCTAAATAAAGCGGTCATTCTTGTTTGCATTCGCTTCTGTTGAGCAATACCATGCCCAATTAAAAGAAGGAACCATTTCCTGTGTTCAGGCGGTTCAGCACTATCTTGGGAAAATTGAAGCCACCCGGCACCTGAATGCCTTTATCGAAGTCTATGACCGAGAAGCGCTGGACAGGGCAGCGGCATTGGATACCGAAAGAAAGAACGGGGGCGTCACCGGGAAACTGCACGGGGTCATTATCGGGCTCAAAGATGTAATCTGTTTTAAGGATCACCGCCTGAGCGCCGCTTCCAGGATCCTTTCCTCATTCACCTCCATTTATTCCGCCACCGCGGTGGAACGATTACTGGCCGAAGGGGCCATCATCATCGGCAATCTCAACTGTGATGAATTTGCGATGGGTTCCACCAACGAACACTCCGCATACGGCAAAGTGCTGAACGCTTTGGATGAAACGCGGGTACCCGGTGGATCTTCCGGTGGTTCGGCAGTAGCTGTACAGGCCGGATTATGTATGATTTCGCTGGGCAGCGATACGGGCGGTTCAGTCCGCCAGCCGGCCGATTTCTGCGGAGTGATCGGCCTGAAACCAACTTACGGAAGGATCTCCCGCTACGGTTTGATCGCCTATGCCTCTTCGTTTGACCAGGTAGGAATATTCGGAAAAAATATCAGCGACCTCGCATTGACACTGGAAGTGATCGCGGGTCATGATGTACAGGACAGCACATCCTCGCGCAATGAAACACCGGCTTATTCCTCCTTGCTGAACACGGATAAAAAATTCCGTTTTGCCTGGTTCAATGAGGCACTGGATCATCCCAGCCTCGACCCGGAGATTGCCGTTAGCATAAAAAATAAAATCGGCGAATTAAAAAAAGCCGGTCATGTGGCCGATCCCGTGCCATTTGACCTGATGGATTACATCGTACCCGCCTACTACATACTTACCACAGCGGAAGCCTCCTCCAACCTGGCCCGGTATGATGGGGTTCGATACGGGTACCGGACCCAAAAGGCGGTTTCCGACCTGGCTGATTTTTATAAAAAAAACCGATCGGAAGGCTTTGGCCGGGAGGTTAAACGCCGGATCATGCTGGGGAGTTTTGTCCTGAGCGCCGGTTATTATGATGCCTATTATACACGTGCTCAGAAGGTAAGGCGCCTGCTTTACGACCGGACGGCCGCCATTTTTAAAGATTATGATTTCATTATCATGCCCACTTCCCCGGTCACCGCTTTTAAGACAGGGGAAAAAACGGATGATCCGATAGCGATGTATCTCGCTGATATATATACTGTAATGGCCAACCTGGTGGGTAGTCCCGCTATTTCCCTCCCCCTGTTCCGGCATAGCAACGGCCTCCCGTTCGGTCTCCAGGTTATGTCGGCCCGGTTTGATGAAGTATCTTTGCTGCAGGTTTCCGCGCAGCTGATGCGGTAAGACTCCTATACAAGACAAACAGCCAGGAATTGAGGAAATTATTATACATAGTATCCGTTTTCTTCACTGGACTTTTTTCCGACCGGGTATATGCGGCCGGAAGTGATCAGGAAAATAACCTGCTTCCCGCCGGAACAAGGGATACCAGCATTGTACAACCGGCTCCTGCCGTTTCTCCGGTAAAGACAGATCCGAAAGAAGGTCTCAAAGAGTTATTGAAAACAGCCCTCAATGGTGACGGTGTAACGGGCGCACGGCTCAACCCGATGGCCGTATCCTTCGTGGAGAATTATATCTCTCAAAATAAAAAGGGATATGAATCCATGAAATCCTGGGGTGAACCCTACCTGAACCTGATGGACCAGGTATTGCTGCAGCATGGCATCCCGAAAGAATTAAAATACCTGGCCGTGATCGAATCGGGACTAAAACCCTATGCCCTTTCCAAAGCGGGGGCCCTGGGTCCCTGGAACTTTATGCCGGCCACCGCCCGCCATTACGGTTTATATGTAGGTCGCTCACGCGATGAACGGACGGATTTTTTCAAGAGTACGCATGCGGCGGCGCGGATGCTTACGGAACTTTACTCGCAATTCAACGACTGGCTGCTGGTGATCGCCGCGTATAACGGGGGCCCGGGCAATGTGCTCAGGGCCATCCGGAAAAGCGGGGGCAGCCGGGATTTCTGGACCCTCCAGTATTTTTTGCCAAACGAATCGATGAACCATGTTAAAAAATTCATCGCCACGCATTACATCTTTGAGGGCGAAGGGGGCGTCACCACGATCACAAAGGATGAAACAAAGGAACTCCTGAACAATGCCGTTAAACTGAATGAAGAGGAAATGAACCGATCCACGGCTTACCTGATCACCGGCAGGTTCAGTTCGCAGGTGATCATGAAGCATGTGGAAATGGAAAAAACGGAGTTTGACCGGTATAATCCCAATTTCGAGAACGAAATCGCGATGCAGGGAAAATACAACCTGCGCCTGCCCGTACAAAAGATGAATGTGTTCATCGCGAAAAGATACCAGATACTCGACGAAAGCATGGAACTGCTGATCAAACCCGCAGCCGGGGGCAGCCAGTGATCAGGCATCCCGGAGTACCGCTTCAATGGCTTCCGCTTTCAGCAAACACTCCTCCCACTCTTTTTCGGGATCACTGTACCAGGTAATCCCCGAACCGGCCTGGAAAGAAAGATAGCCCGTATCCGAATTATACATGATGCTCCGGATCACGACATTGAAATCAAAATCACCTCCCGGATCAATATATCCCAACGCCCCTGAAAAAATGCCCCGCCGGGTGCGTTCATACGTGTCGATCAGTTCCATCACTTTTTTCTTCGGCGCCCCCGTCATGGAACCCATCGGAAACGCGGCCCGGATGATATCCGTGAAGGTGATCCCTTTAACCAGTTCCCCGCTGATGGTGGAGATCATCTGGTGTACCTGCGGAAAAGAATAGATACCGAAAAGTTCATCCACATGCACCGTTCCTTCCCGGCAAATACGCGAAAGATCATTGCGAACGAGGTCTACCACCATTACATTTTCAGAACGGTCTTTGGCGCTGGCACGCAGGGCTTCCCTGCTAAGTGAATCCCTCTCCGCATCCTGGCGGTCGCGTTTGGACGTGCCCTTGATGGGCTGGGAAAAAATGTGGTCCCCTTTCTTATACAGAAACCGCTCGGGACTGGCGCAGATCAGCCAGTTGGGCCCGGTGCGGTAAAGCGCCGAAAATGGATTGGGAGAAAGAGCGCTCAGTTTTTTATATACCGAAACAGGATCTATAACCGCATCGCGGGCAAAAAATTCCTGGCAAAAATTGATCTCGTAACAATCGCCGCGCAAAATATGGCGGCGCAGGTTTTCCAAAACGGACAGGTATTCTTCCCGGGTGAATCGCGACTGGATTTCCACGGATCGTACAGGAGGATTTTGGCTGGTACTTTCGGAATTTATTTCTTCATACACTTTTCCGGGATCCTCCGCTTCAATTGTCATTGATACGGGTGAAACCCGGATCAGGATTTCGGGCTCGAAGAAAAAAAGGTCAGGGAAACCGGTTTCGTCGGGTTGGGAGGAATGAAGATCCTCGATCTCGTTCTTGCAATCGTAAGCCAGGTGACCGAATAAACGACGGTTACCGCCATCTATAAAATGTTGCAGGGGAGCCAGTATGGCGCCTCGCCCGATTCGCAAACTTCTTTTTGATCCCGCTCCCGCCAGGCATTCTTCCGCATGCGGTTCCACCCGGTACCCGTGATTGTCCAGAAAGCAAAAGGTGCCGAACCGTTGTATCCAGTTCAGCACCTTTTCTTTTACCTCTTCAAAATGAGTAATGGGATAGGTGCAGTTAGTAAGGGTTGTATGGTTCAATGCATTGAACGGGTCTGTACTGATTAATAATCTTCCTCATCATCGTCGTCAAAATCCTTATCGCCGAACAAATCCTTGAATTCGTCATCGATCTTGAAATCCTCATCCTCATCAAAGGATCCTTTTTTGGCGCCCGGTGCTTTCTTGCCTTTCGACTGCGGCACATCAAATTCCTCGAAATCGGGATCCCAGTCCTCTTCCTCTTCGGGTTTTTCCCAGTCATCCGGTCCGTCATCCACATCCTCGTCATCATCATCGTCATCATCAGATTTCTTCCGGGATGCGGCAGTAGCCTTGCCGGCTTTCTTTACAGGTCCTGCGGACTCTTCCTCATCATCAAAGTCATCCTCTTCATCTTCCTCTTCCTTCTTCTTAGGTTTGGGTGATGCTTTTTGCGCTGACTTCTTTTCGGATTCGGAATTCGTTTTCCCGGCAGCCCTTTTCCCTTTTTCTGGTTTTATTGCCATAGTCTTACAGGATTACGCTGTAAAATTTCGGCGAAGTTTTTAATCCGCCAAATTTTTAAATTAATTTTTTTGTTGTGTCCGGGAACCGGGAAAAGGGATAATACCGGGTTATTTTACCTGAACGATCTGCTCCCTGCCCGGGCCGTTCGAAATATAGTGAATCCCTACCCCAAGATAGTTATTAATGAAATCCACATATGTTTTTGTTGTTTCCGGCAGTGATGCATATTCCTTCACCTGGCTGGTGTCGGTGTGCCAGCCTTTAAAGGTCCGGTAAACGGGTTCCGGCTTCAACCGCTCCATCTGGAAAGGCACTTCGTTCGTCTCCTTACCGTTTACCCGGTAGCCGGTGCAAACGTCCAATTCCGGGAACGCGTCCAGTACATCGGCCTTCGTCATCACGATCTTTGTTACACCATTGATCATACAGGCGAAATTCAGGGCCACCAGGTCGATCCAGCCACAGCGGCGGGGCCGCCCGGTAGTGGCGCCGAATTCATGACCTGTTTTCCGCAGTTCCTCCCCGGTTTCATTGTCGAGCTCCGTTGGAAACGGCCCGCCGCCGACCCGCGTGCAATACGCCTTGGTTACACCGATCACATCCCGGATATGGTGCGGCGCGATACCCAGCCCGCTGCATACGCCTGCGGAAATGGTACTCGAGGAAGTGACATAAGGAAATGTTCCGAAATCGATATCGAGCATGCTGCCCTGGGCGCCCTCGGCGAGTATTCGTTTTCCTTCTTTCAGCTTGTTGTTGATGAAATATTCGCCGTTAACGATATTCAGTTGTTTAAGGAACTCCACTGCCTCAAAGAATTCCTCTTCCCAGGTGCTGATGTCTTCCTGGAAATTATAATTATCCAGCAAACGCTGGTGCTTCAGCCGCAGTTTGATATAAGAAGTGGTGAAATTTTTATCAAGCAGATCACCAACCCGCAAACCGTTCCGGCCAGTCTTATCCATATAGGTTGGGCCGATGCCTTTTAGCGTGGAACCTATTTTCTGATTACCCTTTGATAATTCGGCTGCCTTATCGAGCGCACGGTGTGTGGGAAGGATCAGGTGTGTCCGTTCAGCGATAAACAGATTTTTGCGGAGGTCGATGCCAAACGAAGCCACGGTATCACATTCTCTTTTAAGGGTCACCGGATCCAGCACAACGCCATTACCGATCAGGTTCGTGATCCCGCTGTGAAAAACACCGGAGGGGATCTGGTGAAGAACAACCTTTGTCCCGTTCACATACAGGGTATGTCCCGCATTGGGTCCGCCCTGGAAACGGGCAACGAGGTCATAGTCTTTCGCGAAATAGTCTACTATCTTTCCCTTTCCTTCATCTCCCCACTGGAGACCGAGTATTACATCTACCATATTCCAAATTTCAGGTGAGCCTTTGAAAAAGTACCAGGCATGTCTGACGAAGCCTTGGCGAAGTCAGGTTTGTCTGACGAAGCCTTGGCGAAGTCAGGTTTGTCTGACGAAGCCTTGGCGAAGTC
>CAYRHU010000068.1:2556-9616 GCA_964424155.1 uncultured Chitinophaga sp. | reverse complement strand
AGGCAGGCAAAAATAAGGCTTCACCCACTGCGATTGTATTAATTCAGCTTACCCAGGGTCATTTTTTTACAGGGCTGGATCCGAAAATGTCAATAAAAAAAGAGCCATGAGGCTCTTTTTTAAAATTATCTGTGTATGTTTCAACGGATCAGGGTTACCGTTCCCTGGTGGGAGATCACCTTGTTATTCTTATCAATGCCCTGCGCCATCCAGACATAAACGCCGGCCGGTTGGTCCACACCCTGTAACTTTCCGTCCCATCCCCGGTAAAGTGTATTGGATGAGAAAACCAGCTGTCCCCAGCGGTTAAAGACCCTGAAATAATTAATAGCCTTGATTCCCACGGGGAAGGGATAAAACCGGTCATTCTTTCCATCGCCGTTGGGTGTAAAGGCCGTGGGCACATAGATCTCGGGACCCTTGTACACCCGCAACCGAACATAGGCTTCCCCGATACATCCTGCCATGCTGCTGGCGGTTACTTTATAAATCAGGCTGTCGCCCACATTACCCGCGGTAAGCACGGGGTTGTAAATATTGGGATCACTCAGGTTGAAGGCCGGTGACCAGCTGAATATATTGGCTGAAGGAACGGTTGAAACCGCCTTTATTTCAAATTGATCACCGGGATAAGCAATCGTATCCGCAGGATAAGTATAAATTTTTATCGGCGGCGTTACATCTACCGTAACCGTATCGGTGGTCAGCGAGGGACATCCATTCACATCTGCAACAACAGATAAAGTATAGGTAATAGTCTGCGCAGCATTTGCAATTGGATTGGGAACGGCTGTATTATTCAGGTAAGTAGCCGGTGTCCAGGAATACTGCACTCCACCTGAACCCTGCAACTGGTAACTCTGACCGTAACAGATGAAACCCGGAGGACCGGCATCAGGCACGGGTGCCGGGTTCACATTAACGATCACCGTATCCGTGATACTGCAAAGATCCAGCGTAGCTGTGACGATATATTGTGTAGTGACAACCGGATTAGCCACCGGGTTGGGTATGGCCGGGTCGCTCAATCCCGCGGAAGGGGTCCAGGTATAAACCGTGGCGTTGGATACCAGGTTCAACTGGGTGGAACTGCCCTCGCAAATCGTCGGATCCGTTTGCGGTGTGAATGTGAGGTTATTGCCCAGCGTAACTGTAACCGGGAATGTAAAACTGCAACCCAGGTTATCCCTGACGGTAACGGTGTAATTTCCTGCCACCACATTGAATAGGCTGGAAGCCTGGAAATTGACTCCGTCGATCGAATACTGATACCCGCCGCTGTTACCACCGGTGGCCGTTACCGTGATCGTACCATCATTGCCGCCATTGCAGGAAGAAGGGGTGGTGGCCGCGCTGGCGCTTAGTACCGCCGGTTCAGCTACCGTGGCAGTTAAGGTGGCCGTGCACAGGTTGGCATCGCGGATGATGATCGTATAGCCGCCTGCGGTTAGCCCGCCAAATGTGGCGGAACTCTGCCAGGTGGTTCCATTATCAATCGAATACTCATAAGGTGTAACGCCACCGCCTCCGGTAATAGTGACCGTAGCGTCATTACCGCCATTGCAGGAAACATTCACTACGGAACTGGTTGCTGAGAGTACGGCGGGTTCATTGACCGTTACGCTTTGTTGGCCCAGGCAACCATTGCTTTCCCGGAAATAAACGGTGTACGTACCGGCTGCCAGTCCGCTAAATATATTACTGCTCTGCCAGTTGACATTATCAAGCGAATACTCATACGGAGGAGTGCCGATCGTGGGTACAGTAACCGTAATGATCCCGGTGCTGCCGCCATTGCAAAGCACATCCGTCGCTGTTACAGTGGTAGTCAGTACTGGCCCGGCCGCTACCGTTACAGATAATGAACCTGTTGCACATCCGGCGCCATCCACCACTTCAATGGTATGATTTCCCGCAGGAACATTATTGAAAACATAAGGCGGCGTTCCCGCCTGGGGCGCTCCGCCATCGAGTGAGAATGTAAACGGTGCGGCGCCTCCCACCGGAGTGACCGTAATGCTTCCGTTGGTCGCACCGGCACAGGATGTGGCCGTAGGTACCAGGTTGGCCGTGAGCACCGGACCCGCATTCACCATTACATTACTGAGCGTAAGGGTGCATCCGAAATTATCCGTGATGATGATGGTATGCGGTCCGGCCGCCACATTATTGAATGTATAGGGATTTGCACCGCTTTGCGGAGCACCGCCATCCAGCTGATATGTGAAAGGGGCCGTGCCTGCCGTCGCGTCTACCGTTATGCTGCCATTCGAAGCAGCCGGGCAGGACGTGGCGGTAGTGGTGGCGTTTCCGCTTACACCCGGACCGGTTGCCACTGTAACACTGATCGGTGCTGTCTGGCATCCTGAACCATCTGTTACCACAACCGTATGCACTCCTGCCGGCACATTGCTGAATGTAAAGGGTATGGTACCGGCCTGCGGTGCGCCGCCATCAAGCGAGAACGTATAGGGTGCGGGACCACTGGCGGATGTTATGGTAATAGTACCATTGTTCACCCCGGCGCATGCCGTTGCCGTGGAGGATGCGACAGCCGTTGGAGTAGCCCCGGCCGAAACCGTAACCGGTACCAGGATATTACATCCGATGGCATCCGTGATCTGCACCGTATGTGATCCGGCGGCCACGTTATTAAAGGTATAGGGACTGGCGCCGCTTTGCGGAGCGCCGCCATCGAGCGACCAGGTAAAGGGGGCCGTGCCCGCAGTAGCGGTCACGGTTATCGTTCCATCCGTATTTCCGGGACAACTGGTTGCGGTGCTCGTGGCATTGCCGGCCACACCCGCGCCAAAAGCTACATTCGCCACAACCAGGATGGTGCAGTTATTGGCATCACGGATCGTGACATTGTGCGATCCTGCGGAAACATTCGTAAATGTATAGGGACTGGCACCGGGAACAAAGGCGCCTCCGTCGAGCGACCATTGGAAAGGTGGCGTACCGGTGAGCGCGGTAACCGTAATGGTACCGCTGCTGACACCCGGACAGGCGGTGGGTGTGGTAGTCGCGGTTCCGCTCACCCCGGCTCCTATGGCCACATTCACCGTGAGGGGACCCGAATTGCAACCGGTACCGGCATCATACACAATAACGGTATGACTACCGGCCGCCACATTGTTAAAAGTAAAAGGAATGGTTCCGCCCACAGGAGCGCCGCCATCCAATGAAAACGTATAAGGTCCGGTTCCGCCGGCTGAGGTGACCGTGATCGTTCCGTTATTTACGCCGGTACATGCCGTGGCTGTAGTTGTAGTAGCAGCGCTGATGGTACCGGTCACACCCACCGTTACAGGCACATTCATGGTGCAAACCGCACCCATATCCCGAATATACACCGTATAGTTTCCGGCACTGAGACCGGTAAACACATTGCTGCTTTGCCAGGTCACCCCATCGAGAGAATATTCATAAGGCGGTGTGCCACCGGAAACACCTGTAACGGTTATTATTCCGTCAGGTGTACCGCAACTGGCGGCTGTGGGGGTAACGGTGGCGGCGAGTGGATTCAGCCGGTTAACCCTTATAGTATCGCTGCCGAAAACTTCCACTGCAGGATCATCTATTTTCTGGTATACGGACCGTACGATATAGGTAGTGGTAGCTCCCGCCGGCGGACAGATATTGGGGAATGAGGCTTCCAGTACACCGTTTGAAAATGGCGCTGTTGTTCCGGTGGCGATCAGGGTGCCGACTCCGTCATACAATTCCACTCTTTTCAAAAGCGAAGCGCCCGCATCGGGAACGAACCGCCATGTTTCGTTCATGCCTATCGAACCCCAGGGGGGATCGCTCATCCGCCTGTTCGGTGCCGTCATTCCCTGTGTCCTGGAAAAATCCTGGATACCCACCATGGCCTTTCCCCCGTTCCAGGCAGTGCAGATTTCTTTGTCGAAGATCTTTACTTCGATAATACCGGTGGATTCATAAAGAATGATCTGGTGGGTGTTTTCAAACAAAGCATTGCAGGCGCTGCCAAACAACGGCATTTTAAAATAGCTCAGCACCCATCTCCGGGCCGGAGCTACGCCCCATTCCTGGTATTGTAACCTTCGTAAAGGTGATGTGGTAACAGAAGGATCGAGATCGTGATAAGGTCCCATTATCAGGGCCCTGTCATAGGATCCATTGGGAAGATCCCCGTTATTCTGCCAGTGCGATGTTGCACCCGCCCTGGAAATATCAAAACTCAGGTAGCCGTTGGTACTTACCACCAGGCTGTTATATACCGAGCCGTAAAATGTAAAAGGGAAACTCAGGTTGATCACACTGCTGTAACGATCGTCGATGACCAGGTTAGTGGGCGTGCCGGCGGGATCATCCGGGTTCAGGTACACGGGAAAACATCCGGGGATGGTACTGCCGGGATTCAGGCTGTACGAAGTGCTCAGGCCTTTTATATCCGGTATCAGCGCTTTTAATGTAAAACACAGGTTGGGCGGACAGCCCGGCAGGATCGTATCGCGGGTACAGTTAAAGGAAAAAACCTGTGAGGAAGCCTTTGGATAAACAGCGAATAGAAATCCTGAAATAACCAACAGCTTTAACCAATTCAGTCTCATAAGCAGTTACAGCATAAATATTTCGCCTAAAGCGAAACAAGTTAAGCAAAAAAATCCGATTTAGCGGCTACGTAAATACCCGTATTGGTGAATGTTCTAAGGATGATCAGTTTGGAATATCTTCCATATCATAGCGTTCCACTGATTCAATGCCAGGAAGATTCAGCAAATTTTGCACCAGGGTATCCAGTTCCTCTTTATCATGCACATAAAGACGGATATTTCCTTCAAAAAGCCCTTCTTTGGCTTCGATGGTGAGGGCCGCTATATTAATCTTCAGTTCGCCGGAGATGAGGTTGGTGATCTTATTCACCACGCCCACATCATCCATGCCCACGATCTTGATACCGGTCAAAAAAGATATTTCCTTGTTCTTGGCCCATTTGGTCTTCACCACGCGGTGACCATAGCTGGCCAGTAACTTGGCAGCGTTGGGACAATTGGTGCGGTGGATGGTCAGTCCCTTACCGGTTGTTACAAACCCGAATACGTCATCGCCCGGGATGGGTTTACAGCAATTGGCAAGGTTATACACGATCTTATCGCTGCTTTCCCCGAAGATCACGAGTTCCGCGTCCTTCTTTGTCGATGAAAGACCAGGTACATATTCCGGTTTCTCCGGAAGATGCCGCACCGGTTTGGGCGCTTCGATGCGGTCGCCGGTTACTTTAAAATCCTTCAGTTCGCGGAGATCGATATTCTTGACGGCCACCTGGTAAAACAGGTCGAGGTTGGAAGGCAATTTGTACCAATGTACCAGTTCATCAATGTTGTGCTGGGAAAAAGACGCCCCCACTCCTTCCAGTTTCCGCTGAAGCGTGTATTTCCCTTCCTCGGCCACCGCTCTTTTTTCTTCCTTCAGCGCATCCCGGATCCTGCCTTTTGCTTTGGAGGTGACCACAAAGCTCAGCCAGTCTTCCGAAGCCTTTTGCTTATTGCTGGTAATGATCTCCACCTGGTCGCCGCTGTGCAGCTTATGGCTGATGGGCACCAGTTTATGATTCACTTTCGCGCCGATCGTTTTCACCCCGATGGCGCTGTGGATGGAGAATGCGAAATCCAGCGCAGTGGATCCCACCGGGAGCATTTTGATATCGCCCTTGGGCGTATAGATATAAATTTCCTCCGCAAGGAAACTGGTCTTGAAGTCCTGCAGGAAATCGATGCTGTCCGTTTCCTGGTTGCTGATCACTTCACGTATCTGGTGGAACCATTTATCGAACCGGCTCTCATCATCCTTTCCCTCCTTGTATTTCCAGTGCGCGGCCAGTCCCTTTTCCGCGATCTCGTTCATGCGCCGGGTGCGGATCTGCACTTCCACCCATTTACCCTGCGGACCCATCACCGTGGTGTGGAGGGCTTCATACCCATTTGACTTGGGATTGCTCAGCCAGTCGCGCAGCCTTTCCGGTGAAGGATTGTATTCATCGGTGATCATCGAATATACTTTCCAGCAATCCTCTTTCTCTCTTTCAGGTGGGGAATCGATGATGATCCGAATCGCGAAAAGGTCGTACACTTCCTCAAATTCCACTCCTTTTTTTTTCATCTTATTGGAAATGGAGTGAATGCTCTTGGGCCGGCCGAATATTTCAGCATGGAGGTTGGCCTTTTCCAGTTTTTCCCTGATGGGACGGATAAATTCGTTGATATAACGGGTTCTTTCCTTTTTTGTTTCCGCCAGCTTACGCGCTATGCCCTTGTACACTTCCGGCTCCATGTATTTCATGGCCAGGTCCTCCATCTCCGTTTTGATATTGTAGAGTCCCATCCGGTGAGCCAGCGGGGCGTACACATAAACCGTTTCGGAAGATATTTTCAGTTGCTTATCGCGCTTCATGCTGTCGAGCGTCCGCATATTATGCAACCGGTCGGCCAGTTTGATCAGGATCACGCGGGGATCATCGGTGAGCGTAAGCAGGATCTTTTTGAAATTCTCCGCCTGCTGCGAAGCATTCACATCGATCACGTTGGAGATCTTGGTAAGCCCGTCCACGATCCTCGTGATCTCGTTGCCGAATTCACGCTCCACATCCTCGAGCGAGATATCGGTATCTTCTACAGTATCATGGAGCAGGGCGCAGATAGTGGAACGAACCCCCAGACCGATCTCTTCCACGCAGATCTTGGCCACGGCGATAGGATGAAGAATATAGGGCTCCCCGCTTTTCCGGCGCATGGTTTTGTGCGCCTCGGCCGCCATTTCAAAGGCCGTGCGGATGAGGTTCTTGTCGCCCGGTTTGAGCTTTGTTTTCAGCACTTTCAGCAGGGAACGGTACTCCCTGAGAATGAGCTTCTTCTCCTCCTCTTCGTTGAGATTATACTTCGGTATTTGCGCGGTTGTTTCCATCAGGAATGGTCTACGAATTTAGTGAAAATCAGCGGTTTTTTGAAGGCATTTTGCGTTACCTTTGCACCCCTGTTTCAGCCGACAGCCGACAGCCGACAGCCGACAGCCGACAGCCGACAGCCGACAGCCG
>CAYRHU010000068.1:0-2456 GCA_964424155.1 uncultured Chitinophaga sp. | reverse complement strand
GCCGACAGCCGACAGCCGACAGCCGACAGCCGACAGCCGACAGCCGACAGCCGACTGAGGACTGCCGACTGATAACTTCCCGGATGTGGTGGAATTGGTAGACACGTCAGACTTAGGATCTGATGCCGCAAGGTGTGGGGGTTCGAGTCCCTCCATCCGGACGAAATGGTTGATTGGTTAATTAGTTAATTGGTTTATTAGGCCCTTTAAACCAAGGTCCTTACTTAACCTAATATTTCCTTTAAACGTAAATTTTTATCGGCAGTGTACCGTTTTAAAAGTAGGATAATGTGGGGCTATCGGACCCAATTAACCAATCAACCAATTAACAAATTAACTACTCAATAATGGCAACAATAACTAAGCAAAACATCGGCCTCCTCCATGAAAAGCTTACCGTAAAGCTGGAAAAAACCGATTACCTCCCCTCTTTTGAAAAAGCGCTGAAAGAATACAGCAAAAAAGCCAATATCCCCGGTTTCCGCAAAGGGATGGTGCCGGCCGGGCTGATCAAGAAAATGTACGGTCCTTCGCTTTTTACGGATGAAGTGCTGAAATCGGTTGACCGGGAACTGATCAGTTACCTGCAACAGGATAAACTGGATATTTTCGCCCAGCCCCTGCCGATGGAATCGGATTTTAAACAGCTCGATGTTAACAACCCGCTGGATTACACTTTTCATTTCGAGATCGGTATGAAACCGGAGTTTCAGTTACCCGACCTGGGTAAGGCCTCTATCACCCGTTATGTGGTGACCGTTACGGATGAGATGATCGAAAACGAGATCACCCGCCTGCAAAACCGGTATGGCAATATGAAGGACGAGGAAGAAGTGACGACAGACGAGAACGTACTCAATGTTAATTTCATTGAAACCGATTCCGGAGGAAACGAAATGGAAGGCGGCATAAAAAAGGATAATTCCCTGCTTGTAAAATATTTCGCTGAAGGTTTCCGCAAAAACTGGATGGGTAAAAAAACCGGAGACGCCCAAAAGGGACAGTTGAAAACGGCTTTTGATGAAAAAGAAAGGGAGTGGATCATCAGCGATCTTGGACTGAAGGAGGATGCCTCCGCCGCCGACCGGTTTTTTAAAATGGAGATCACCAAAGTGGGTCTGCTCGAAAAGCGGGAATTGAATGAAGACTTCTTCAACCAGCTTTATCCCAACCAGAGCGTGGTAACCGAATCCGAATTCCGCAATAAGATCAAAGAAGAGATACAGGGTTACTGGAACGGCCAGGCCAATAACCAGATCCACGACCAGGTGTTTCACCAGCTGGTAGATCATACAAAAATCGAATTCCCCGAAGGGTTCCTGAAAAAATGGGTGAAAACACAGGGTGAGAATCCGAAAACCGATGATGAGGTGGAAGCGGAATTCCCCAAATTCCTCAGCCAGCTGAAATGGACGCTGATCTCCGACAAGATCGTGCAGGATAATGCCATCCAGGTGACGCCCGATGAAATCAGGGCCTTTGCCAAACAGCAACTCTTCAGCTACATGGGCGGCGCCAACCTGAGCGATGACCAGCCCTGGGTGAATGATTACGTGGAAAAAATGATGAAGGACCGGAAATACGTGGAGGAATCCTATAACCGCATCCAGACCCAGAAGATCTTCGAGTGGGCCGCCGGCCAGGTAAAACCCGAAGAAAAATCGATCAGTGCCGATGAATTCACCAAAATGGTGGAGGCGCATCAGCACCATCACCACTAAGGATGAGTGTAACTTTTGAAAAGTGTAAAGGTTGACAGGGACACTGCCTGTCAGCCTTTTTTATTTTCCGTCAACCGTCAAAACAGTCAACTTGTCACCAATTTTGTGGTTTTACCATTTGGACGGATATTTGAGGCATAGGTAACCGGCTGAAAGGTGAAACCGTGTATCCTTTAAGAAATTTTGCAATGGAGACCCATTTAACCAATTAACTATTTAACTAATTAACCGATATGAGCTTTAACTCCGAATTCGAAAAATACGCGGTCAAACACCGCGGTATCTCCAGCAACACCCTGCATGGCTATGCATCACAAATGGTGACGGGTATGACGCCCAATATCATCGAAGAGCGTTCCCTGAACGTGGCCGTGATGGATGTGTACAGCCGCCTGATGATGGACCGGATCATATTCCTGGGGTATCCCATCAACGATGAGATCGCCAATATCGTCACCGCGCAGTTGTTATTCCTGGACTCGACCGATCGCACCCGTGACATCAATATGTACATCAACAGTCCGGGCGGGAGCGTGTATTCCGGCCTGGGCGTGTATGATACCATGCAGTATGTAAGCCCCGATATCGCCACCATCTGTATTGGTGTGGCGGCCTCGATGGCCTGTGTGTTGCTGGGTGCGGGCACTAAGGGAAAAAGAGCCGCCCTCAAGCACTCGCGCATCATGATGCACCAGCCCAGCGGGGCCATCGGCGGACAGGCCAGCGATATTGAGA
>CAYRHU010000067.1:0-19653 GCA_964424155.1 uncultured Chitinophaga sp. | reverse complement strand
GCCCCTCCTTTTTTTGCAGCCGGGGAATAGTTTGTTACATATATGCTTGCGAATCGTAGACTTTCTTCCTGGAATTCTTTAAAAGCTGAATACAGGTATTTTTCCGATAGGGTCTGATTAACACTCAGTTGTCTCTTGTCAACATTTCAATATTTTGGTCACTCACTCATTAGGATTATCGACTTGTTTGATTAAATTAGTAGCCGCTTTCTGACTATTCAGGACATTGGACCAATGAGAAAACTCTGCTTTCTTAGTACCCTTGTACTATCTGTACTTGCCAGCATTCGCCTGTCTGCACAGGACTTCTCCAATAAGGGAAAGGATTTTTGGGTGGGTTATGGTTATCACCAGGTAATGACGGCCGGTAACCAGCAGCAAATGGTATTATACTTCGCGGCCGACCAAACCTCGAATGTGACCGTAACGATCCCGGCCCTGGGTTATTTGCAAACCTATGTTGTGGCTGCCGGCACAGTGGTTACATCCAATCCAATCCCAAAAGCCAATCCGCAGGACGCGCGGTTGCAGACCGAAGGAATACACGACAAGGGTATCCATATCACCAGCGATAAACCGATCGTGGCCTATGCCCATATTTATAACAGTAATGTTTCCGGGGCCACCATTCTGTATCCCACCAATACCCTGGGCAAGGAGTATTATTCAGTCAACTTTACCAACATTTCCAATACCAATGCAGCCAACTGCTGGTTTTACGTAGTAGCCGCCGATACGGGTACCACCACGGTTGAAATCACACCTTCCGCCAACACGGTGGGCGGATGGCTGGCGGGGAATACTTACAGCGTCAACCTCACACAGGGTCAGATCTACAATGTAATGGGAACCTATGCCGGTAATAACGGTGTCGATTTAACCGGATCAATTATTAAAAGCATCAATACCGGCTCAGGCTGCAAAAAGATCGGGGTTTTTTCCGGCAGCGGAAGGATCAGCATCACCTGTAACGGAAATTCATCCTCATCGGATAACTATATGGCGCAGGCTATGCCCAAAGCGGCCTGGGGAAAAAAATACCTGACCGTTCCCACCGCCCTAAACCTGTCGAATAATTTTTTCCGGATATGTGTTTCAGATCCTCTCACGCTGGTGACGGTTAATGGAGCCCCCATCGGGGTTCCGCTCCAGAATAATTTTTATTACCAGTTGGGGCCCACGAACACTCCTTACGTTATAGAAGCGGATAAACCCGTTACCGTTGCCCAGTATATCACCTCCCAAAACGCTTGCGCCAACGGCGCTCCGGGTGATCCGGAAGTCATCTATCTCAGCCCGGTGGAACAAAATATCAATAAGGTATTGTGGAACGCCACCCCGAATTTCAACATCACGCAGCATTTTATAAATGTTGTAATACTCAACACCGGAACGGCCATCTCCTCGTTCAGGCTGGACGGCGCTCCGGTGGCGTTGGGTTTATTTGTTCCTCACCCCGCGGATCCCGCTTATTCCTATCTCCGGACCTCGGTTTCCGCCGGTCAGCATACCATCCAGTCGGATTCGGGTTTTAATGCCATCGCTTACGGGTATGGCCAGACGGAATCCTACGGGTACAATGCCGGCACCAATATCAAGGACCTGTTCCAGTTCATTAATATTAACAATGAATACGGAACCGTTACTTTTCCTGCCACCTGCCGCAACACCCCGTTCCGGCTGGGGATCGTGTTTCCTTACCAGCCAACGCAGATCGAATGGCAATTTGGAACATTGGGACCCTTCGGTTTTAATGATACCACGCTGGTTAACCCGGTATTCGATTCTTCCTGGATCGTGGCCGGGCGCACCATTTACAGGTACCGGCTTCCAAGAACCTATAGCATTCCTGCGGCCGGGATCTACCCGATAAAGGTGCTGGCCACCAATCCAACCCCTGACGGATGCGGGAACCTGCAGGAAATAGAATTCGACCTCCAGGTTTTTGAACCGCCAACGGCCGATTTTACTTTCACGACGGCGGGTTGCTATACCGCTCCCGTCGATTTCTTTGATAATTCAAATACGGGTGGGAGGGCCGTTATCAGCCGTTTCTGGGATTTTGATGATGGTAATACCACCAATACCAATAACCCGACCCATACCTATGCGGCGCCGGGTACCTATAATGTCAGGTATTCCCTGATCACCGATGTGGGATGTCTTGCCGATACTATATCTCATCCTGTTACGCTGGATGATGCGCCCAATGCTTTGTTTTCCGTTACAGCGCCATTCTGCCCGGGGGTACCCATTACTTTCACGGACCAGTCAACCGCGACCGGATCTTCCACACTGGCGGTCTGGACCTGGGATTTTGGCGACGGCTCGCCGGTCGTAGTTAGAAATACAAGCACCAACGAAGTGCATACCTATGCAGCACCGGGAACTTACAACGTTACGTTAACGGTGGAAACCGCGGCCGGTTGTGTAAGCCAGGTGTTTACATTCCCCCTCACCGTTCTGCAGGACGGTACGATCAACCTTTCCTCACCTGCCGGCACTGATAACCAGACCGTTTGTATCAATACACCTATAGCCGACATCACGTATAATATCGGCGGCAGCAGCAATGGCGGAAGTGTTTCCGGTTTACCCGCTGGAGTGGTTGGAAACTTTGCGGGTGGAGTGATCACGATAAACGGTACACCTACTGTCAGCGGAACCTTTAATTATACGGTTACCACGACCGGTCCCTGTTCAAACCCCACGACCACCGGAACCATTACTGTGACCCCCGACGCAACGATAACCCTGACTTCACCTTCAGGAACCGATAACCAGACAATTTGCATCAATACAGCGCTAGTCCCGATCACTTATTCGATCGGCGCCAGCGGTACAGGTGGTACGGTAAGCGGATTGCCGGCCGGTGTTACAGGAAGTTATGCAGGCGGCGTGTTTACTATTTCCGGGAACCCGACGGTGAGCGGTACATTCAATTATACGGTAACCGGTACAGGCCCCTGCGCCAGCGCAACTGCAACGGGTACTATTACAGTTACTCCGGATGGTACGGTTACCCTTACCTCAGCAGCGGGAACGGATAATCAGACCGTTTGTATTAATACCCCGATCATCACGATCACCTATGCAGTAGGCGGCAGTGGCACGGGGGGAAGTGTCAGTGGTTTACCCGCAGGCGTCAGCGGAAGTTTTGCCGGAGGTGTGATTACCATAACCGGCACCCCCACCGTTAGCGGGACGTATAACTATACGGTCAGCACCACGGGCCCCTGTTTGAATCCTACTGCAACCGGTACCATTACCGTTGACCCGGATGCCACCATTACGCTCACATCGGCGCCACCTACTACCAACCAGGAACTTTGCGTGAATGCGACGCTTACGAATATTACTTATGCAGTCGGGGCCACAGGAACGGGAGCCAACGTAACCGGTCTTCCCGCCGGGGTTACCGGATCCTATTCCGGCGGCACATTTACGATCAGCGGTTCACCCACCGCATCGGGTGTATTTAATTATACCGTAACCACAACCGGTATCTGCGCCCCGGCAACGGCAACAGGAACCATCACCGTGAATGCATTACCCACCGCCAATTTCAGCGCAAGCGTGCCTTCCTGTGAAACCGGGGTCATCAACTTTACAGATATGTCAGTTGCCAACTCAGGCAGCATTATCAGCTGGGCATGGGATTTCGGAGATGGCGGAACATCCACACAGCAGAACCCGTCCCATACCTATGCTTCGGCCGGCACTTATACAGTCAGTCTTGTTGTTACTACCGATAAAGGCTGTATCAGCACCACGCCTGCACAGCAGGTTACGGTATACGCGAAACCCGAAGCCGGATTTATTTTACCGGAAGTGTGCCTCGACGACACCAATGCACAGTTCACCGACACCAGTTCGGTGTCGCCTCCGGATAATATTGCCCAGTGGGCATGGGACTTTGGTGATGGAGGCACGTCCACCGCGCAGAATCCTACTCACAGTTATTCGGCCACCGGTTCCTACCTGGTACGACTCATCGTGACCAGCAACCGCGGTTGCCGCGATACGATCGACCAGAACATTTTTGTTAACGGCAGTTTCCCGGATGCCGACTTCACCCTGTTAAATCCCAACCAGCTTTGTGCGAACGATTCAGTCGCCATCGTAGAAGCGTCTACCGTATTCCCCGGTACGATCACCAAAGTGGAGATCTATTGGGATAATGTGGGGCAACCCGGTGTATTTGACACGGATAATAACCCGGTAACAGGAAAGGTTTACAAACATCTTTATCCCAACTTCCAGGCCCCGCTCACCCGAACATTTACCATTCGGTACAGAGCCTATTCGGGTGGTGTGTGCGTGAACGATGAAATACGTGATATCACCGTTAACGCGGCGCCACGGGTTCAGTTCAGCCCCATCCCCAATATCTGTTACGATGCCGCACCTTACCAGATTACGCAGGCAACGGAAACGGGAGGGGTACCGGGTACGGGCATCTTCAGCGGTCCCGGCGTTTCTCCCGGAGGATTGTTTAATCCCGCCACGGCAGGACCCGGTACGCACACGATTAAATTTGTATATACATCTTCTGCGGGTTGCGAGGATAGTCTGACGCAGACCATTAAAGTGTGGGAACCCGCCACGGCTGACTTTACAGTTAGCGCACCGGCATGTGAACGCCAGGCGGTGACATTCACCGATAATTCCGCATCTACGGAAGGCACACTGGCTGAATGGCGATGGAATTTCGGTGACGGATCACCGGTTCAGATACAAAGTTCCGGCGCGCCGGTTAACCATTCATTTGCCGGATACGGTAATTATAATGTTACTCTCAATGTGGTTACCAGCAATGGTTGTGTAAGCGCGCAGAAAGTTATTCCTGTTGATGTGAAACCGCTGGCCCGGCCCAATTTCACTTTTCCGGCGGTCGGCTGTTTGCCTGATGCGAATGTGGCCTTTACCAACACCTCCACCATCCCCGACGGTACACAGGCTTCCTTCACCTACCTGTGGAATTTCGGGGATCCCGGAAGCGGTGGTAACAATACATCCACAGCCATGAACCCCAGCCATACTTATAATGCGGTAGGGCCCTTTAATGTGAATCTGCAGGTGACTTCCGGTGCAGGATGCATACATGATACGACTATTGTACTGAATTCGATACATCCGCAACCCCTGGCTTCCATTTCTTCCGACAGGATCGATGTCTGCATTGGTGGAAGTATCAGTTTCAGCAGTGTAAACAACCCGATGGACGGAACCACCACTGCCTGGAACTGGGACCTGGCCGATGGCAGCGTTCGCACCACGCCTTCGTTCACGCATACCTATGCGGTGGTGGGGGTATATGATGTAACGCATTATATCACCAACAGCTTTAACTGCCGCAGTAATATTGCCACGCTCACGGTATCCGTCAATCCTTATCCGCCGGTGAACGCGGGTCCGGATAAGTTTATGCTAGAAGGCGGACAGGTGATGCTGACCCCGGCTTTCAATGTTAGCTACCCGGTTACCTACCTGTGGACGCCTTCGCAGTACCTGGATAACGCCACCGTGGCAACACCTATAGCCCGGCCACCCGATGATATGTATTTCACCCTCCTCGTAACAAGTGATAAAGGATGCAGCGCGAGTGATGAAGTGTTTGTCAAAGTGCTGAAGAAACCGGATATCCCGAACATTTTCAGCCCGAACGGGGATGGCATACATGACAGGTGGGAGATCAAGTATCTAGACAGCTACCCCGGTTGCACCGTGGAGATCGTGAACCGCTATGGTCAGTTGGTGTTCCGCTCCGTCGGGTACGCGACACCCTGGGACGGTAAGGTAAACGGCAAAGACGCGCCGATCGGAACTTATTATTACGTGGTGGACCCCAAGAACGGGCGGAAACCGATAACCGGATATGTGGATATAATCAGGTAACTTATGAAGCGGATCGTATTTTCCTGTTTAGTGATGTGTGGTATGGTGGCGTCTTCACGGGCGCAGCAGAAACCACATTATACGCAGTATGTGGTAAATCCCTATATTATCAACCCGGCCATTACGGGTATTGATAATTACACGGATCTCAAGATGTCGGTCAGGGACCAGTGGGTGGGTATTAACGGGGCGCCGATGACCAGCTACCTTACGGTACATGGTCCCATCGGGAAGAAAGATTACCGCCTGTCCTCCACTTCATTCCGGATTCCCGGTGAGAACCCCCGGGGAAAATATTACTGGGAGAATTATACGGCGGCCGAGCCCCATCACGGTATAGGTATGTCGATCATGAATGACCGCACCGGTAGTTTTAATTTCTTTTCAGCCACCGCGTCCTATGCCTATCACCTGGGTCTCAACCCGACCACCAACCTGTCGGGCGGATTTGCCGCAGGCATCACCAAGGTTAGTTTAGACAGGTCCAAGCACGATTTTACCGGGGCGGGTGATCCCAGCGACCCCGCTACCGGTTCAGCCATTACCGGTCAGCTGACCAAAATAAAACCTACCATGTCGGCCGGCCTGTGGCTTTATTCGCGCGATTATTTTGTGGGTTTCGCGATCCAGCAGGTGATACCCCAGACCATCGACTTTGTGGATGACAACACGGCTGTCCTCAGCAAAAGCAAATTCGTTCCGCACCTGTTCTTGACGGCCGGTTACCGGTTCCTGCTCACCGACGATATAAACGCGATCCCTTCCCTCATGGTGAAATATATCAAGGGCAGTTCCATCCGGGAATTTCAGCCCGAGGCGAATCTTAAACTTCAGTTCAGGGATCTTCTCTGGATGGGAGGGAGCTACCGCTACCAGGACGGGTACGCGGGCATGCTGGGCCTGAATGTCAGCAACACGTTTAATGTCAGCTATTCCTACGACCGTTCCAATGCCCGTAATATCCTGAGCCGTTTCAATAACGGCACACATGAAGTGGTGTTCGGCTTCCTGCTGGGTAACAAATACAGTGAAGCCTGTCCCCGTTGTTATTAATGGAAAAAAAGTGAAAACCGTCAGGGTTTTAAAGAGAGCTTTTCATAAACCAGTTCCGGTTTGCGAAAACCTCAGCGTTTCTTTCTGGAAAAGCGGAAGAGAGATTACAGATGAACGATCTTCTTGTTGCGCATGCTTTTCAGCCGGTTCATTTCTTTCTGCAGCTGACGTTTCTTTTCCGAAATGGCTTTTATACTGATCTCGGTATCGGGTATCCCTTCCAGTGACAACTCCTGCATTTCCTTCTGTGCCTGGTTCAGGCTCACCATGGCATCATTATATACTTTTACCAGGCTGTCTGTTTTAAGAAGGCTGACGGCTTCATTCAGTTGCGCGTTTACTTTTTCCCAATTCACATTATCGTAAGCCACGCGGAGTTTATTTTCCCAGGTACCCCAGTCGAATTTGTTGAATTCATTCCGCATGGCCTTTTTGAATTCCTCTTTCTCATGGGTACTGAACGCATCGGCCAGGTCTTTCTCCATGGCTTTCCACTGGGCGTTTTCCAGCACTTTGCGGGATGATTGCACCGCTTCTTTTACCATGGCTTCGGCGTCCTGGTCGAGTACCACTTCGGGTGCCGTATTGAAATTGGCATTGATGATATCCGGATTGACGGCAAATGCAACAGCCGCGCCCGGTGTATTCAGGTTTTTCGCGGCAATTCCGTGCGTGCCGGGACGGTTAATTACAGGGTTGGCAGCTAATTCATCCGTTGAAAACCCGGTGAAATGAAGTTTGGAATCATAAATGGTACCGGTAGCCACCAGGTCTTGAAATGCATAACCTTTAACCCCGATGGATTTGCTCAGCAGCAACACCGCATTCAGTACGATCACGATCAGGAAGGCGGTCATTACCGAAGCAAAGCGGCGGAAAGTGCCTCTTGCCCTTTGTTCCACCCCCATGATGCTTTCGATCCGGTGCATCAGATCCTTCCCGCTGCCGGCAGCACCGATCATCAGCAACTGCTGATCGCGGCTCATTTTTTCCAGCGTCAGCAGCGCGGAAGCGTATTCGTGCGAGTCATACTGAAACTGGAGTACCATTTCATCACAGCTTTTCTCCCTTTCGGTTTCCACGATCTTCACGAACGCTTTTGCAAAGGGGTTGAAATAGAGAAGGGTGCGGATGAAATTCAACACGAGGTTCAGCAGGTAATCGTAACGCCTGATATGCGAAAGTTCGTGGAGCAACACGGCTTCCATTTGCTGGGGGCTCAGGTTATTCAGCGCCGCCAGGGGAACCAGGATCACCGGTTTGAGGTACCCGATGGTAACCGGTGAGGTGACCCATTCCGAGATCCAGACATGCACGGGCTTTTTAATGCCCATGCGGGCGGCCACGGAGTTTACAAACAATCGCCAGTCCGCGTCTATTTTCGTTAAACCATAACGGCGGATGACCTGTACATAACGGTAATTCCGGATAAAACGCATAAGGGGTAAAAAAAGCAGGGCCAGGTAACATACAGAGGCTACCGGTAAAGCCTGCTGCAGCCAGTTACGTGCGGGCTCGTTCCCCAAATTTTGAAAATAGGTATAAGAAGTGGCGGATCTTTCACCGGTTCCATTACCGTATACCAGGAAGAAAGTATAAATAAACCAGCCAAAACCCAGTACCAGCAGGGAAGTGGCCAGCAGGCTTCTCGCGGCCGGTTTAGCCTGTTTGAAAACAGCGGTCAGTACCTGGTAGATCACCCATAACAGGGCAAGTTGCCAGAGGCTGTTCAATACAGCCCATCCGAGTGCTTGCAGAAAGTTGGCCTGGTTGGTCATGGTTATTTTTTAAGACTGTCGAGCAATGCCTGTAATTTTTCCAGTTCCTCGGGACTTGTCTTATGGCGCTCATCACCCAGGGCCTGGATAACCAGTTGGGTGGGGGATCCGCCAAACAAGTTGTCAATCATTTTCGACAACAGGTGTTTCTGTGTTTTTTCCTTGTTCACGGCGGCCTGGTACACGTGGGTGCGCATGGAATCATCGCGCTTCACGATACCCTTTTCATGCATGATCTGCATTAGCTTCAGGGTCGTGGTGTAACCGGCATCCTTGGTACGGGCCAGTTCCTCGTGTACTTCCCGCACAGTGGCCAGGCCTTTTTCCCAGAGAATCTGGAGTATTTCCAGCTCGCTTTCAGTGGGTTTTATCAGTTTAGGTGCAGACATAGTAGTGCGTTTTACAGCCCGAATATACGACTAATTTCGTAAGACGGGCGGTCCTTCACCTTATTTAGTTTTTTTTAACATGGGTTAACAGTGAGACGATTGGGGAGGGGAAAGGTTACAGGAGCTTTCCAGCCTTGCAGTCTGCAGTCTTCAGTCTACAGTCGGCAGTCCGCTTTGTCCGCGGTAGCTAATGCGAGGGCGCAAGTCTGCAGTACGCTGTCCATAATCTTTAGTCAGCAGCCGACTGCCTGCTGCAAGACTGCATAACGGCAAGCCTGGGAATAAAAAACAAATCCCGCTGTAGACACAGCAGGATTTGATGTAATGGTTCTGATTAAGCTTTTGAAAACGATTATTTATGGATAGGTAACCGTGTTTTTTTGATCCAGTAAAGTTATGGGTTCCGTCCTGACTTCGATGGTGTTTTTACCGGAAGGAACAGTCATGTTCTCCGCTTTTTTGGCTTCGATCTGCGCCAGGGTGGGAGCGATCACCAGGGAAACGATCGACATCAGTTTGATCAGGATATTCATGGAAGGACCTGATGTGTCTTTGAAAGGATCGCCGACTGTATCGCCGGTTACCGATGCTTTATGCGGCTCCGATTTTTTATAGAACATCTCGCCGTTTATTTCTACCCCTTTCTCAAATGATTTCTTGGCATTATCCCAGGCGCCGCCGGCATTGTTCTGGAACATCCCCATCAATACGCCGCTCACCGTAGCGCCGGCCAGGAATCCGCCCAGGGCTTCGGGGCCCAGCAGGAAACCGATCACGAGCGGGGAAACGATAGTGATGGCCCCGGGCAGCAGCATTTTTTTGATGGAAGCCTGCGTGGATATCGCCACACATTTATCATACTCGGGTTTACCCGTTCCTTCCATAATGCCGGGTATGCTGCGGAACTGGCGACGCACTTCTTCCACCATCGACATGGCGGCCTGTCCCACCGCACGGATGGCCAGGGAGGAGAATATCATGGGGATCATACCACCCACAAAAAGGGATGCCAGCACTTTGGCCTTATAAATATTGATCCCGTCGATCCCGGCCACACCAACAAAGGCGGCGAACAAAGCCAGGGCCGTCAATGCAGCCGATGCGATCGCGAATCCTTTTCCGGTGGCGGCGGTGGTATTACCCACGGCATCGAGCACATCGGTTTTTTCCCTTACTTCCTTGGGCAGTTCACTCATTTCGGCGATACCGCCGGCGTTATCGGCAATGGGACCAAACGCATCGATCGCCAGTTGCATGGCCGTGGTGGCCATCATCCCTGCTGCGGCAATGGCCACACCATAAAGACCCGCGCACTCATAAGAACCCCAGATACCACCCGCCAATACCAGGATGGGAAGGAATGTGGATTCCATTCCCACGGCCAGGCCACCAATTACGTTGGTCGCATGCCCGGTAGAGGATTGACGGATGATCGATTTAACCGGGCGTTTGCCCATGGCGGTATAATATTCCGTGATGATGCTCATCAACGTACCTACAACGAGTCCCACACCAATGGCGCCGAGCACACCCCACTTGGTGAATTCATGTCCTCGGAGTATCATCGTTTCGGGCAGTACAAAATATACAAGGCCGACTGAAGCGACGGCGGTTAGTATGATCGATCCCCAGTTACCCATGTTGAGGGCCTTCTGGACATTATCCGTATTGATACCGGCCGCATCGCTTACACGAACGAACCAGGTGCCTACAATGGAAAAAAGAATACCGATACCCGCGATCAGCATCGGGAGCAGGATCGGGGCCAGACCGCCGAATTCATCAACGGATTGCGTTTCCTGTCCGAGTACCATGGTGGCGAGTACGGTTGCCACATAAGATCCAAAAAGGTCGGCGCCCATACCGGCCACATCACCCACGTTATCGCCCACATTATCGGCAATGGTGGCGGGGTTCCTGGGATCATCTTCGGGAATACCGGCTTCCACCTTACCTACCAGGTCGGCGCCCACATCGGCAGCCTTGGTGTATATACCACCACCTACCCGGGCAAACAGGGCAATGGATTCGGCGCCCAGCGAAAAACCCGTGAGTACTTCAATCGCCTTCAGCATTTCCTCGCCATTCACCGAAGCACCATCGGGGACAAAGAACATTTTCAAAACAATAAACAGTCCGCCCAATCCAAGGACGGCCAAACCGGCCACACCCAGTCCCATTACCGAACCACCCGTAAAGGATACATTCAGCGCCTTGCTTAGGCTGGTACGGGCCGCGTTGGCGGTACGTACATTGGCCCTGGTGGCGACCTTCATCCCGATATATCCCGCCACCGCGCTGAAAACGGCACCAACGACAAAGGCGCCAGCGATCAGCCAGTGAGAATGAGGATTGGTCGAAGACATTACGGCCAGCAGAATGCCGACAATAACCACAAAATAGCCGAGTATCTTCCATTCCGCTTTAAGAAAGGCCATGGCGCCTTCGGCGATATGATCGCTGATATCTTTCATCCGCTCGTTGCCCGGATCCTGCCTGGATACCCAGTTGAACTTCACAAGCGTGTACAGCAAACCAATAATACCCATCAGGGGAACGAGATAAATCAATTTGTCCATAAATGTTGGTTCTTAAACTATTATTGAATGACCGCCCTCGCAAAAGCTCAGGCGGTCAAGGCGGGCAAAGATAGGGGAAAATGGGTTTTCCCGTGAAGGCGGAAAAGAGAAGGATTTACCCCGGTTTGATGGCATTAAATGGCTGATTGGGATGTGATTACCGGGGGATAATTTTCGTCTTTTGGGCCAGGATCCCCACAAAAAAACAGGTGAAACAAATCTCACCTGTTTTTCCTGTTCAAGGCTTAATGATTTTATTCAAAAACCCTTGCTCCGCTCCACAGGTGGCGCCTTGGGTCTTTCGAATCCTTTTTTCTTCAGCAATTCCTTGATTTCCGTGATCGCCCTTTCGATCTGCGGGTCTTTTCCTTTAGCCATGGCGGTGAGATCCTCCGGCACTTCAATGTCTGGGTCCACTCCGTGTCCCTCCCGGAACCAGGTGCCATCGGGATTATACATACGGAAACTGGGCGCCGTGATGCTGCCTCCATCAATCAGCGGGGGTGTTCCGCTGATGCCGATCAGACCGCCCCAGGTGCGTGTCCCGATCAGGGGGCCTAACCCTTTTTTCCGGAAATAATCGGGGAAGGCGTCTCCGCCCGAACCGCTCCATCCGTTCATGAGCATGACCTTGGGTCCGAAATGCGCGAAAGGAGGCCAGGGCCATGTCTCCCCGTCGCGGATGGCCCAGAAGGCAAGCGGGTTGCGGTTCAGCATTTCAATAAACCGGTCGGGGATCTGCCCGCCGCTGTTGAACCGTTCGTCAATCACCAATGATTTTTTATCCCATTGCGCATTGAATTGCCGCATCAGTTCATTCTGCCCGTCCACACCGGTGCTGGGTACATAAATGTAACCGGCCGCTCCGTTAGTGGCCTCTTCCACCCGTTTGCGGTTGCTCTCGATCCAGGCCAGGTGACGCAGCCGGCTTTCATCCGCAATCGTTTGTATTACGGTGGTCTTTGCTCCATCCCAGGAAGCTTTGTTGTTATAGGTGATCTCGACGGCCTTATTGGAAAGCCCCTGGAAAGCGGCAAAGGGTTCCTGTTCCGTACTCAGCGGAATGCCGTTTACGGCGAGTATGTAATAGCCTTCCTTTATTTCGGCGCCCGGTTTATCAAGCGGGGAGCGAACTTCCGCATCCCAGTCGGCCGGCCTGATGATCTTTTTGATCTTGTAGTAATTTCCTTCCGCTGCCCAGTCCACACCCAGGTACCCGACCGGTTCATTTTTTGTTGTTTCTTCATCCCCGCCCGAACGGTAGGTATGCGAGGCGTTCAGTTCCGCGATCATTTCCCCCAGTACAATATTCACTTCTTCGCGGCTCATCGCGCCCTCCAGCATCTTCAGGTAACGTTCCTTCACCAGGTTCCAGTCCACGCCGTGCATGCCCTTGTCATAAAAATAATCCCGTTCAATCCGCCAGGCATCCATGAATAGCTGTTTCCATTCCTGCTGCGGATCCACTACCATGCTCATCTCCGCTATCCGCAGTGGTTTATCAAATTTCTGGTTTTCCTCCGTGCGTACCACGGCCCAGGCGCTGCCGCGCTGAACCAGCGCTTTTTTCCCATCGGCGGTGAGCCAGTAACGGTTCAGGTCATCCAGGATGGTTTTCTCCTCCCTTTTTTCAATATCAAAATATTTAAGCGCATTCCTGGCGCCCGCCGGCGAGCCGGTATTGGGAAATGCCATGTAAATGATCCTACCCTTAACCGAACTGACGGCATTGTAGTTGCCCGGTTTTACCGGAAGTATCTCCAGCCGGGATTCGAAGCCTTCCAGGTCGATATCCACGGAAACGGTCTTTGGCTTTTTATCCGCTGATGCGGAAGCGGACTCCGGTTTTTTGGCTCCCCCTGCAGCGCTATCCGCCTCCGGTTTCTTCACTTCCACCTTATCATTTTTAGCGGACAGGAGGGAAGGAGTGCTGCTTTTCAGGCTGATCACAGCGGGTTGCGCGCTATTCGGATAGATAAATGTATTGTCGATGCTGCTGTAATTGGGCTGAAAATTCTGCCGCGTCAGCAGGTACATGTATTTCCCTTCGCTGTCGAAAGCGGGGGAGAAACAATTGTAATACCCGCTGGTTACCTGCGTGGTCTTTTTGCTTTGCATGTCATACAAGAAGATGGCCGAATGATAATTCTCCAGGTCCCGGCTCCAGGTAAGCCAGCGGCTGTCGGGCGACCAGTTACAGGTAAATCCCTCCAGCGCTCCGTGCATCATCCGGTTTCCTTTGTCAATATCCAGCGTCTTGCCGGTCGACAGGTCATACACTTTTATCATCATGCCCTTGTCGATGAATGCGAGTTTTTTGCTGTCGGGCGACCAGAACAGACTGTACCGGAATCCCGGCCCGTAGCTGCTGATCTTTTTCGCGGAGTTTTCTTTCGACGGATCCGCGATCCACAATTCATATTCACCCGACTCATCACTCCAGTAAGCGATGTTACCGCCATCGGGCGACCAGGCAGGGTAACGTTCAGCCGTACCCGAAGAACGGGTCATGTTCTTTACAAAACCGTTTTCGGCAGGCACCGAAAAGAGTTCACCCCTGGCCTCCACGAGTACGCGGTTGCCGTCGGGACTGATGGCCAGGTGCTGGATATATTTTTCCGCGGATTCCACAGTGGGTTTCAGGCTGGCTTTATCCGTAACCATATCCACTTTCACTTCCGTGAGTTTCTGCGAGGCGAGATCAAATAGATACAATTTGCCACCGGCTTCCAGTATGATATCCGAAGGTCCTAATGACGGGAAGTGCGCATCATAATCTTTGAAATGCGTCAGTTGCTGGAAAGTTTTTTTCGCGATATCATAGCGCCAGAGGTTCATGCGGATTTCCGGGCCCCGGTCGGAAAGAAAATAAACGGAATTGCCGTGCCACATGGGGAGTTCGTCCGCCGCGTCGCTGGCGGCGGAAATATTTTCCGAACTGAGGTCTTTGAAATTGAACAGGTGAATATCCGCGTTCCAGCCGCCCCGGTACCGTTTCCAGGTACGGAACACCTGGGTGCGGAAGGTCAGCGCCATCTGGTTGCCGTCGGGTGAATAACTGCCGAATTCGGCATAGGCAAGCGGTAATCGTTCTGCGGCGCCGCCCTGCGCGCTGATCGTGAAGAACTGGTTATACCGCTCCCTTTCGCTTTCCCGGGGAGAAGCAAAAAGAATGCGTTTCCCATCCGGTGTCCAGTCCACCACCCGGTCGGGATAGCCATGCTGGGTTAAGCGACGGGGAACACCACCGGAAGCCGGCATCGCGTACACGTCTGTATTTCCATCGTAGTTGCCGGAGAAGGCAATCGTTTTTCCGTCGGGTGAGAATTTGGGGAAACTTTCCACCCCGGCGGGAGAACTCAGCCGGATTGCCGTGCCCCCCTGTTTCGGGATTATCCAGATATCATTGGCATAGGTAAATACGATCTGGTTCTGCGATACATCCGGGTACCGGAACAAACCGGCATCGACCTGGGCGTTAACCTGGAACAATACGGTTCCCGCCGATAAAATGGCAGCAAAAAATTTTTTCATTTGCGTTGGGTTTGGTGCATACAAAAAGAAAACGGGTGCCGAACTAAACTTAAGCTATTTTCAGGCATGTCAGGGTAAAAATAGTTCGGACGGTGTCATCCCTTTTTTAGTGTGGCAAACGCATCTCCGAGATGTGCCGTAATATCTCCGGCGATCAGGGCTTCTTCAGCTGAGTTTTCCAGCGCTTTATCCCCCGCCAGCCCGTGAATATAAACCCCAAGCAGGGCGGTTTCGATGGAACTGTATCCCTGCGCCAGCAAACCCGTCAATATCCCCGTGAGCACATCCCCGCTTCCGGCCGTAGCCATACCCGGGTTACCGGTTGAATTAAAGAATCCCCTGCCCTCGGCGGTGGCGATGAAACTGTGATGACCCTTCAGCACGATGATACAGGCCAGTTCCCGGGCTTTTTCAAGTGCCAGCAGCGCCCTGTCGAAATCGTTGGCGGAGGCTCCGAACAGGCGTTCAAATTCGCGGGGATGGGGCGTGAGAATGGATCCGGCCGGGATCAGTTTTAACAAATCCTTTTGCGAGGCCAACAGGTTCAGCGCGTCGGCATCCAGCACGAGCGGGTTGCGGTAGGCGTCCATGATATCGCGGAGCATCATCTTGGTTTCGGATGCGGTACCGAGACCCGGACCCACTCCGATAGCATCATATTTCGAAAGATCATCTTCGATCCGGGTATTGAATGAGGAATTGAAATCGGTCATCAGCATCGCTTCCGGCACCGCGGTTTGCAGGATATCATAACCGCATTTCGGAATATGGCAGGTGAGGAGTCCCGCCCCGCTGCGCAAACAGGACCTTGCCGCGAGGACGGCGGCGCCCATTTTCCCGTAACTGCCGGCTACCAGTAACGCATGACCGAAATTTCCTTTATGGGCATACCGTTTCCGGGGTTTATGGATGGGGTGTATAAAGGCGGCGTCCACCCATTCAAAGCGACCGGGAATAGTCCGGTAAAAATCCGGGTGAAGCCCGATATCGAGGAGGTGAACCTGTCCCGTGGCTTCCCCGTTCTCGGCAAAAAGAAAAGCGGGTTTGTAACATTGAAAACTCAGGGTATGCGTGGCATGAATGCAGGGCGCGCTCTGCGAAGAGCGATCGGTGAACAACCCGCTGGGCACATCGATCGAAATGATCTCGTTGCCGGAATGGTTGATGTTCTCCACCAGTTTCGCGGTGAGGCCTTCCAGGGCCCGGTTCAAACCGGATCCGAATAGCGCGTCGATAATTACCTGGTCCGCCGGGAGCGGGTGAATATTCTCTTCCGATTGAATAAAATGAATATCGGCGCCGGACCATTTATGAAGCCGGGCCAGGTTGGTTTGAAAGTCATCCGTCCCCAAATGACCGAATTCCAGGATATGAACGGTGACGGGGTGATTACGTTCCATCAGCAGGCGCGCGATCGCCAGCCCGTCGCCGCCATTATTGCCTTTGCCACAGAATATGCCGAATGAAGTAGTATCCGGGTAATGCGCCGTGATCCAGTTCACACAGGCGGTGGCGGCCCGTTCCATCAGTTCGATAGACGGAATGGGCTCATGGCGGATGGTATATTCGTCCCATTCCCGGATCTCGGCGGCGGATAAGATTTTCATGCGTGAATATACCCGGGGCTGTTACATCGAACAGGTTAACAGGGTGATTAAATCCTGTCTCCCGGAACAGTCCCGGTTTACCTGTAAAGTTGAGAAAGAAATGGCAGAAATGGAATGATTTACTTTTTTCCCTTCGCGGGGGGCTTATTACCGTTCAGGGCTGAAACCGTGTTTTTGACGCTGTCTTCTTCTTCGGGATCCGTTTCCTTTTGTTGTCCGTAATCCCCAAAAAGTTCATAGCAGTGATACGCGGCGTTATAAATGCTGCGGGTGAATTTATTGCCCAGGATGATGATCGTGGCCCGTTCATCGGTGAGCCGTGAAAAGGCGGCATTGAAACCGTGCCATTTGCCAAAATGATAGATCACTTTCTTGCCGTTGGGGAGCATCAGTAACCTCCAGCCATAACCGTAATTGTGGATGGAAGGTTTTTCATGACTCCGGGGGGTGAACGCGGAATCGAGGAGCGAGGGGCGGATCACCTGCCCGCTGTACAGGGCCTGGTCCCATTTCAGCAGGTCGCGGGGGGTGGTGTAAATGTTCTTGTCGCCATAGGTCGCATCCAGGAAATCATAATCCCAGAATGTACCGGATGCGGTAAAGGAAGGAGTCGCGCTTAGCGTGTCTTTTAGAGAAAAAACAAAAGTGTGATTCATCTGCAGCGGTTCAAACCATTTCTCCCGCATATAATCGGGAAAGCTTTTGCCGCTGATTTGCTCGATGATCAGGGCCAGCAATACGTAATTGGTATTGCAGTAATTAAATCGTTTGCCGGGTTGGCCGGTTGGGTCGGGGCGTTTTTCGGTCAGTACCTGCAGCACGTCCCGGTTCAGGGCCATTTGCCGGTTCCATTTACTGTTTTTCCCGATACCCCATTTAAGGTTACTCATAAAGTAGAGATAGTTGGGCAGCCCGCTGCGGTGGGAGAGAAGCATTTGCACCGTGATCCCCCTGTAAGGGAAGCCGGGGAAAAAACGGTTAATGGTGTCCGTTAGTGACAACCTGCCTTCCTGGACCAGCCGCAAAATAGCCATTCCGGTAAACGTTTTTGACGTGGACGCGATATGAAGGGGTGTTTCGGCGCTGAGCGTGTCTTTTTTCCGGATATCGGTTTTCCCGGCATATTTTTCATAAATGACCGATCCGTTTTTGGCCACCAGGATGCCGCCGTTGAAACCGCGGTTGAGGAGGGTGCTGTCAAAATAAGCGCTGAGCCGCCGGTAATAGGTCCGGAATTCTTCCTTGCTGAGCGTGCCCGGTGTAACAGGGTAATATTGCAGCGAATCGTCTTCCGGCCTGGATTCCTTTGATGAAAGATTACAGGCGTACAGGACCAGGACCGCGCACACGAAGGACAGGAGGTTTTTCAATGCATATCCGTTTTAACAAAAATAACCGCGCCTGCCCATAACCGGAAGCGGAGTTTTCCCCGGCCCGTCAAATAACTTAATTTTGCCATCATGCCCGGTACAAACACGACGAGTTATCCCAAAGAAAAAATACGGATCCTCTTTCTCGAGAACATCAGTGACGCGGCGGTGCGCAATTTCCGTCATCACGGCTATGTGCAGGTGGAGAAGATTTCGAAGGCACTCAGCGAAGAACAGCTCATGGAGGAAATCAGGAATGTTCATATACTGGGCATCCGCTCCAAGACGCAGGTGACGGCGCGGGTGCTGAACGAAGCCAAAAAACTGCAGGCGATCGGATGTTTCTGCATCGGCGTGAACCAGGTGGACCTGGCCACCGCCACGAAGAACGGCGTCGTGGTGTTCAATGCACCTTATTCGAATACACGCTCCGTAGCGGAACTCGTGATCGGCGCGGCCATCATGCTGATCCGGCGGATCCCGGACAAGAACAAGGCCGCGCATGAGGGGCTCTGGATGAAGGAGGCCAGGGGAAGTTATGAACTGCGCGGAAAAACACTGGGCATCATCGGCTATGGCAATATCGGAAGCCAGGTGAGCGTGCTGGCCGAGGCCCTGGGCATGAAAGTGATCTTTTATGATGTGGAGACCAAGTTGCCGCTGGGTAATGCCGAAGACGCCAAATCGATGAAGGAGCTGCTGAGCCGCGCCGATGTGGTGACCCTGCATGTGCCCGAAACGGCGCAAACCCGGAGTCTCATTCATAAGCAAAACCTGAAGTACTTTAAAAAAGGAGCCATCCTGATCAATTACGCGAGGGGAGAGGTGGTGGACCTGGAGGCCCTTCGCAAGCACCTGCTCGAAGGTCACCTGGGCGGGGCCGCTGTGGATGTCTTTCCCGAAGAACCGGAAAAGAACGGCGACCGGTTCCGTACACCCCTGCAGGACCTGCCCAATGTATTGCTCACTCCACATATCGGGGGAAGCACCGAAGAAGCCCAGCAGAATATCGGGGAAGACGTAAGCGCGAAATTATTCAACTACCTGGAAAGGGGGATCACATTTGGTTCGCATACCGTGCCCGCCCTCGCCCTCCCGCCGCAGGAGGGGAGTCACCGCATCCTGCATATACACGATAATGTACCCGGTGTTCTGTCGGAGATCAATACCCGCCTCTCGAAGAATAAGATCAATATTCTCAGCCAGTATCTCAAAACCAATGAGGCCATCGGTTACGTGGTGCTGGATGTGGACAAAAGCATATCCGCCCGGGCCATGCAACTGCTGCGGGAGGTGAAGGGGACGATCAAGGTGAGGGTGCTTTACTGATGAGTGGACCGTCCTGTAATGCACTATTCAAAAAATTTGATAGTGTCCTGGTTTGTATTCATTTTTTTTACCACATAGATTCTGTGTTCAATACCAAGTGGTTTAGTTTATTTAAT
>CAYRHU010000066.1:0-19968 GCA_964424155.1 uncultured Chitinophaga sp. | reverse complement strand
CAGGATGAAGGTGCCGAAAAGGGTGAGTATCGTCAGGACGGTTTTGCGCACAGGGAGAATTGAGCCACTAAAATACAAAAAGATTGGGCCACGAAAGCACACGAAAAAACACGAAATCAATTACGGTTGATCATTTGCCACGGATTAAACGGATTACACGGATTTACACAGATCAATTATTAATAGCCACGAAAGCACACGAAAAAGCACGAAATATTTTCTCTTCGTTAAAAAAAATTAATCGCCACAGATTACACGGATTTTCACAGATCATTTTGTAGTAGCCACGAAAACACACGAAATAACACAAAAGCTCATTTTTATTTAGAGGCTAACTTGATTAATATGTATTCAAATCTGTGTAAATCCGTGTAATCCCCGCCTGCGCCTTGCTTCGGTGGGCAGGCATGGCAATATTTTTCGCGTTTTTTAGTGTGCTTTCGTGGCTAAAACCCACCGGGTCTGAATTTTTGCCGGCCCGCTTTTATCTCCGCGTTGCGCTTCTTCCATTCCAGGCGTTTTTCTTTGGAGGCCTTGCTGGCCTTTGTGGCGATGCGGGGCTTTTTCTTCAGGAGCGCTTTCGCGACAAGGTCGTTTATTTTTTCAACGGCTTCTTCCTTATTGGCCAGTTGTGTGCGGTGTGTCTGTGATTTCACCTGCAGGTATCCCTCACTGTTGATCCGGTTGCTGAGCTTTTCTTTCAGCTGGCTCTTTTGTTCTTCTGTAAGCAGGTTTGAAGAGTCAATATGAAAGGAAGCGATTACGGCCGTCTCCACCTTATTGACGTTCTGTCCCCCTTTGCCGCCGCTGCGGGTGGTTTGGAAACGGAGTTCGTTGATGAGGGAGGTTGGGGGCATGGGAGGAGGGTGAATGGGTCAAATGGTCAAATGGGTCAAATGGTCAAATGGTCAAATGGTCAAATGGGTCAAATGGGGGGTCGTCCATACATTTGCACAGTTGTAAAGTTAGAGAATTATGAGAGCCGTTATACAAAGGGTGAGCCGGTCTTCGGTGACGATAGATAATAAGTTGCATGCATCGATCGGGGCCGGTCTGCTGGTATTGCTGGGCATTGAGGATGCCGATACGGAAGAAGATATCAGCTGGCTCAGTGGCAAGATCGTCAACCTTCGCATTTTTAACGACGCGAGCGGAGTAATGAACGAATCGGTTTTGGATAAAAACGGGGAGATCCTCCTGGTCAGCCAGTTCACCCTGCATGGCTCCACAAAAAAAGGAAACCGGCCCTCCTATATCAGGGCCAGCAAACCCGAAACGGCCATACCGCTCTACGAAAAAATGATAAAACAACTTTCCGCCGACCTGGGAAAGGAGATCCGGACCGGGCTCTTCGGGGCCGATATGAAAGTGGAACTGCTCAACGACGGTCCTGTCACGATCCTGATAGACAGCAAAAACAAAGAGTGAACTACCAGCCTGTGAACAGCTTAAATCATAGTACGCCATTCACCATTCACTATTCACCATTCACTATTGTACCCCGATCTTCTCCGTATACACTTTCCCGTTTGTAAGACTTACCATCAGGAAGAAAGCCCTCCGGCTGATTGGTAATTCGATGGTGACGGAAGGGCTGTTAATATCACGTTGCTCGATCACCCGGTCGCCGCCTGTGGTCCAGAGCATCACGCTTTGAATGGATTTTGTGCTTTTGATAGTGATCTGGCGACCCGAACTGAGCACTTTATAGGGTTTTACCTCTTTTTTCACCGGTTGCGCCTCCCCGGCAATGAACAATACCGACAGACATAACAGGATCGCAAGCCTGCACACAGACCTCATCATAGAATACATTTAATCTTTTAAAGGAATTGGTTTGTGTTTCAAAGGGGACGGGAGGTGGAAAACGGCAAGAATCATGCTAAATTGCAGGAAACACTCAAAATATTTTGTTATGACCCTTCACGAGGCCCAGCAACAGGTGGATGACTGGATAAAAACAGTGGGTGTCCGTTATTTCAGCGAACTCACCAATATGGCCATCCTCACCGAGGAAGTGGGCGAACTGGCCCGAATCATGGCCCGGAAATACGGCGATCAGAGTTTCAAGGAATCGGATAAGGAAAAGGACATGGCCGATGAAATGGCCGATGTGCTTTGGGTGCTGATCTGCCTGGCCAACCAGACTGGTGTGGATCTCACCACGGCGCTTCAAAAGAATTTTGAGAAGAAGAGCAACCGGGATGCTGACAGGCATCAGCAAAATGAAAAACTGAAATCCTGATCTTTCCGCCGGTTATGGATATACGCAGGAAAATAAAGGTCGTCGTTTTCGGAACCAATACCCGGGCCGGCCGGATGTTCGACATCATCCTTCTCTGGGTCATTCTCTTCAGCATCGGGGTGATCATGCTGGAGTCGATCCCCTCGCTGAACCTGAAATATCATGACGGGTTCAAAACACTCGAGTGGATCTTTACAGGCCTGTTTACGCTGGAGTACCTGGTCAGGATCTGGGTGGTAGACAAAAAGCGGGGTTATGTTTTCAGTTTTTTTGGCATTATTGATTTTCTCTCCATTCTTCCTTCCTATATCGGTCTTTTCGTTCCGGGTTATAATTTCCTGCTGGTGTTGCGGGCCATCCGCCTGCTCAGGATCTTCCGGGTGTTTCAGCTCACCGCATACCTGAAGGACAGCGCCATCATGGGCAAGGCCATGCTGGGGAGCATGCGCAAGATCATCATCTTCCTTTCCATCATGATCGTGATCGTGATGATACTGGGTACCCTGATGTATATCGTGGAAGGACCGGAGAACGGGTTTACCAGCATACCCAAGTCCATTTACTGGGCCGTGGTCACGATCACCACCGTCGGTTATGGCAATCTTACACCGGCCACACCGGTCGGGGAATTCATCGCCACGGTGATCATGCTGCTGGGTTATGCCATCATCGCCGTGCCTACAGGCATCGTATCCGCTGAAATGGCCAGGAAATCAAATGGTCCGCAGGAACCGGAACCGGACGAGCGGGTTACGGAATGTCCGAGTTGCGGCCTGGATATTTATGATAAAAGCGCCAACTTCTGCAGGAATTGCGGTACATCACTCCATCACAAAAAGAGTAAGCAGCTCCGGCCTGAAACTTAAGTTTAGTCTTTCTTTTTCGGCAGGTAGGAGTCGGGGTCCTTTTCAAACTTAGCCCGGCAATATTTGGAACAAAATCCAAATATGTGACCTTTATAGTGAATGGTATCGCCCTTCGTGTCATCCACTTTCATATTGCAGATCGGGTCGGGACGAAGGGTGTCGGGAGCGAACAACACCGCTGTTGTAATGTTGGTGGCACTATGTTTCCCGGGGCTTGCCGTCAGCCAACCGGCGATCAGGGTGACCGGAAAGGCCACCAGGGTAATAATTCTTTTCATCATTCATTTTTTACCATGCAAAGGTAGAGTAAATGGCAAGTCCCTGTTTGGGCTTATTTTTGCCGCCTATGGCAAATGATTCGAACAAATTCCAGGCAATTATCTCCCATTGCAAAGAGTACGGCTTTATTTTCCCGAGCAGCGAGATCTACGACGGGCTGCAGGCGGTATATGATTACGGCCAGATGGGGGCGGAACTGAAGAAGAACATCAAAGATTACTGGTGGAAGAGCATGACGCAGTTGCAGGACAATATCGTGGGCATCGACGCGGCCATTTTCATGCATCCTACCACCTGGAAGGCCTCGGGCCACGTGGATAATTTCAACGACCCGATGATCGATAATAAGGAAAGCAAGAAGCGGTACCGGGTGGATCATTTGATAGAATCGTATAGCGATGAGCTTAGAGGAAAGGGAGATGAAGGAGAAAAAGAGGCGGATAAACTGCTGGCGGCCATGGAGGCCCTTTTGGCCACAGATGATTTTGATGGGTTAAAAAAATTAATAGAGGATCATAAGATTAAATGCCCAATCAGCGGCACATCCAACTGGACCGATATCCGCCAGTTCAACCTGATGTTCTCCACGGAATTCGGTTCTACCGTTTCTTCGGAGGATGAAGACAACAAAGTTTATTTAAGACCCGAAACCGCCCAGGGCATATTCGTGAACTTCCTGAATGTGCAGAAGACGGGCCGTATGAAGATCCCCTTCGGCATCGCGCAGATCGGGAAAGCCTTTCGCAACGAGATCGTCGCCCGGCAGTTTATCTTCCGCATGCGCGAATTCGAACAGATGGAAATGCAGTTCTTTATCCGGCCCGGCACGCAAAAGGAATGGTACGAATACTGGAAGACCGAGCGCCTGAAATGGCACCAAAGCCTGGGCATACCGGCGGAGAAATACCGGTACCACGACCATGTGAAACTAGCACACTATGCCGACGCGGCCTGCGATATCGAGTTTGAATTCCCGATGGGTTTCAAGGAACTGGAGGGCATTCACAGCCGCACCGATTTCGACCTCAAACAGCACCAGGAATACAGTAAGAAAAAACAGCAGTATTTCGACAACGATATCGATCCCTCAACGGGCAAGCCGTATGGCAATTATATTCCCTACGTGATCGAAACGTCGATCGGCCTGGATCGTATGTTTCTTGCCGTTATCAGTCACGCGTACGAAGAACAGGAGCTTGGCACCCCGGAAAAACCGGACAGTCGCGCCGTACTGAAGCTGCCGGCCAAACTGGCCCCGATCAAACTGGCCGTGCTGCCCCTGACCAAGAAGGACGGCCTGCCAGAGATCGCCGAAAAGATCATGGCGGATTGCCGCGGGGAGTTCCGTTGTTTTTACGAAGAAAAAGACTCCATCGGCAAACGATACCGCCGTATGGATGCCCTGGGAACGCCTTTCTGCGTTACGGTGGATCACCAGAGCAGGGAGGATCAAACGGTTACTATCCGACACCGCGATTCGATGGAGCAGGAGCGGGTGCCTATTGAAAAGATCAGTGAGATCGTGATGGCGGCGATAGGATAAGAACTCAAAAATTTTTGAAACAGCGAGACGGGACGTCTCGCAGAGCTTTTTCAGCAAGCTTTTTAAATAGCCAAATACTATATAATAATTCAGCGGGACAGGATGTCCCGCTACCCTGCACCCCCGATCTCTCCTTACCTGACCGGTTACCCTTTTTAATTGACCTTTTTGGACGCAACCGATTCCCATTTAATATGATAGGAATCATTTTACCCCTTGAATTAGGTCACCCCCCGCCCGGGGGATTGGTTCTACTTTGCTGAGGTTTGAGTAGCTTTAAAAGCCTTTTTACGGGCGGGAAACCCTGTCTTCAAAACCTTTATCATGGCTGCAACAGATATCACCAAACCGGTCGACCTTACCATTCATGCGGAAGGAACCGGTCCCAAGCGAACCCGCCGCCCCGTTTATGTTGATTTCATGCCTCCCTGTAACAGCGCCTGTCCTTCGGGCGAAAACATACAGGCATGGATGGCGCATGCGCAGGCGGGCAATTATTTCGAAGCGTTCCAGACTATCCTCGGGGATAATCCCTTTCCGGCCATCATGGGGCGTGTTTGCGTAAAACCCTGCGAAACGGGTTGCAACCGGAACCATATCGACAGCACGGTAAGCATCCACGCGGTGGAACGGTATATCGGCGATGAGGCGCTAAAACAAAAATGGCAGGTTCGTTTTTCGGCTAAGCCTACGGGTAAGAAAGTGCTGGTAGTGGGCGCCGGTCCGGGCGGACTCTCCGCCGCCTATCACCTGGCCCGGATGGGGCATTCGGTGGAAGTGTTTGATGCAGGGAGCCATCCCGGCGGATTGTTATGGACCGGGGTGCCGGAATACCGTTTACCCAGGGATATCCTCGATGGTGAGATCGACCGCATCGTGAAAATGGGAGTGAAGATCCGGCTTAATTATAAAGTGCAGGATATCCTGACGGAGAAACAGGCCGGCGGTTTCGACGCGGTTTATTTGTCGATCGGCGCCCAGCTCATACATGATGAAGGGTTTCAGCACGATAATTCCATATATATCACCGACGCCTTTGGTTTTTTCAATGAATCCAAAAAGAACGCCTCGCCTTTCATGAATAAAAAAGTAGTGGTGTACGGCGGCGGCAAACTGGCCATGTACCTCTCCAGGGTGCTGAAGCGCTTCGGCTCGGAAGTATCCGTTTATTTTCCCGGTGATAATAAGATGATGCCCGCCTATGACTATGAGACCGAGGACGCGCTGGCGGAAGGAGTGGATATTCAGTTATTCAGGGGCATCAGCCGGATCGAAAAGAAAAAAGTGATCCTGGAGAAAATGAAAGTGGAGAAGAACAGGGCGGTGGGCACGGGTGAATTTGAAACCGTGGAAGCCGATGTGCTGATCAACGCCTACAAGCAGGAATCCGATTCGGGCTTCCTGCGCGCCCTGAACGGTATTAAAATTAATGAGGACGGGACCGTGGTCATCGATGCGCAGCGAATGACCGGTTATGAAGGAATTTTCGCCGGCGGCGATATGCTTCCCGGCGAGAACCGCAGTTCCACTATCTCCATCGGGCACGGGAAGAAGGCTGCGAGATATATCAATGGCTTTTTGCTGAATGACCCTTACCAGAAACCCGACAAGCATCCCACGGCCAGCTACCGCAAACTGCATATGTGGTACAAGACCGACGCCCCGCAGAGGGAGCAGGATAAACTAACACCTGCGGTAGCGGTGAAAAGCTTTGAGGAAGTGATCAGCGGTTTTTCAGAGGAGGAGGCCCGGTTCGAAGCGCAGCGCTGCCTGAGCTGCGGCAACTGCTTTGAATGCGACGGCTGCTTCGGGGCCTGCCCGGAAGACGCGATCATCAAACTCGGCAAGGGGAACCGGTACAAGTTCAACTACAATGCCTGCACCGGGTGCGCCGTCTGCTATGAGCAATGCCCCTGTCATGCGATAGAAATGATTCCAGAACCTGTTAATGCAACCACAGATGTCAAAGAATAAATCTTTCGTCGCCACCATCGACGGCAACGAAGCCGCCGCGTATGTGGCCTACCGGGTCAACGAGGTATGCGCCATTTACCCGATCACGCCTTCTTCCACCATGGCCGAACTGGCCGATGAGTGGGCCTCGAAGGGAATTGTCAATATCTGGGGCCATGTGCCCGATGTGATCGAAATGCAGAGCGAGGGCGGCGCCGCGGGTACGGTGCACGGCGCCTTGCAGACCGGTTCGCTCACAACCACTTTTACTGCCTCGCAGGGGCTGATGCTTATGCTCCCCAATATGTACAAGATCGCGGGTGAGCTGACGCCGGCCGTTTTCCATGTGGCGGCGCGTTCACTGGCAGCACAGGGACTTTCCATCTTCGGTGATCACCAGGATGTGATGGCGGCGCGCACGACCGGTTTCGCGATGCTGAGTTCGGCCAGCGTGCAGGAGGCGCATGATTTCGCGCTGATCGCGCAGGCGGCCACCCTGCGGTCAAGAATTCCCATCGTGCATTTCTTCGACGGGTTCCGCACTTCGCATGAAGTGAACAAACTGGAGATGCTGAGCGATGAACAGATCCGTTCGATGATACCGGATGAGCTGGTGATCGCGCACCGTAAAAGGGGACTGAACCCGGAGAATCCGTTTATTCGCGGAACCGCCCAGAACCCGGATGTGTATTTCCAGGGAAGGGAGACCGTGAATACCTTTTATAATGCGATGCCCGGCATCGTGGAAGAAGTGATGAAGGATTTCGCCAAAATGACCGGGAGAAAATATGAACTTTTTGAATATACCGGTGCGACCGATGCCGAAGAGGTCATCGTGATCATGGGTTCGGGCGGTGAAACGGTTTCTGAAACCGTGAAGGCGCTGAATAATTCGGGAAGAAAGACCGGCGTGATCGCGGTCCGGCTCTATCGCCCCTTTTCGCTCGACCATTTTATTAAAGTGTTACCGGCATCGGTTAAAACGATCGCCGTGCTCGACCGCACCAAGGAATCCGGCGCTGCAGGCGAACCGATGTACCAGGATGTGATGGCCACCCTGGTGGAGGCCCTTCAGCAGGGAAAAATCAAAGCATTGCCCAGGATAGTCGGCGGGCGTTACGGACTTTCATCAAAGGAATTCACCCCGGCGATGGTGAAGGCGGTATATGACGAGCTACAAAAGAAAAACCCGCGCAACGGGTTTACCGTGGGTATTCATGATGATGTGACACATACCAGCCTGGAATATGATCCTTCCTACAAACTGGACGAATCGGCCTGGCGGCAGGGCCTGTTCTTCGGTTTGGGCGCCGATGGAACAGTGGGCGCGAACAAGAATACCATCAAGATCATCGGGGAGAATACGGATCTGTATGCGCAGGGATATTTTGTATATGACTCAAAAAAATCCGGCGCCCGCACCGTATCACACCTGCGTTTTGGCCCCGAACCGATCCGGGCACCTTATTTAATTTCAAAAGCGGATTTTATCGCCTGCCACCAGTTCAACTTCACGGAAAAAGTGGAAATGCTGGAGTTTGCCGCAGATGGGGCCACCTTCCTGCTCAACAGTCCCTGGGACAAAGAGGAAGTGTGGAGCAAGCTCCCCGGGCAGCTGCAAAAGCAGCTCATCGATAAAAAAATAAAGATGTACGTGATCGACGCCACCACCGTGGCGAGGGAGAACGGGATGGGTACGCGGATCAACACCATCATGCAGACCTGCTATTTCGCACTTTCGGGTGTACTGCCCCGCGAAGAAGCGATCCGCCAGATCAAGAAGGCGATCGAGAAAACCTATTTTAAAAAAGGACAGAAAGTGATCGATCAGAATTTTAAGGCGGTGGATGCCACGCTGGAACATCTTTATGAAGTAAGCTATCCGAAGAAAGTGTCAGCTAAAACAACGGAGCTGCTCACCGTTCCGGAGAAAGCCCCCGCCTTTGTACAGGAAGTGACGGCCATGATGATGGCCGGTCATGGCGATGATATTCCCGTGAGCAGGATGACGGTGGACGGCACTTATCCCAGCGGCACCACGCAATGGGAGAAAAGAAATATCTCCGACCTCGTCCCGGTTTGGGAGCCGGATATCTGCATCCAGTGCGGTAACTGCGCTTTTGTATGCCCGCACAGCGTGATCCGGGCCAAGTTCTATCATAAGGAGTATTTGAAGAAAGCTCCGGAGGATTTCAAATCGGCGCCCATCAACGCACGCGGATTTCCCGAAACACAATATTCGCTGCAGGTTTACCTGGAGGATTGCACCGGCTGTAATCTCTGCGTGGAAGTATGTCCCGCCACAGACCCGGTGAACCGTTCGAAAAAGGCGATCAATATGGGCGATAAGGAACCCATTTTGAAGAATGAACAAAAGAATATCGAATACTTCGAAAATATTCCCTGGAACGACCGTTCCCGGATCGATTTCTCCACCGTGCACGGAGCGCAGTTCCTGGAACCGCTTTTCGAATTCTCGGGCGCCTGCGCCGGTTGCGGTGAAACACCCTATCTCAAGTTACTCTCGCAGTTGTTTGGCGACCGCCTGCTTGTAGCCAATGCCACCGGTTGCTCCTCTATTTACGGGGGTAATCTACCCACCACTCCCTGGGCGGTGAACAGGGAAGGCCGTGGTCCGGCCTGGAGCAATTCATTGTTTGAGGACAATGCCGAGTTTGGACTGGGTATGCGGATCACCGCGGACAAACAACTGAACGTAGCCAGGCAGATGCTGAGCGAAATGAAAGCTGAACTGGGTGAGTCTTTTGTAAAGGAAATCCTGGATGGTGAACAGATACTGGAATCGGAGATCGTGGAGCAGCGCAAGAGGGTGGAGACGCTGAAAGAAAAACTGAAAGCGCTGGATACTCCCGCCGCGAGACAGTTACTTTCCGTAGCCGACCAGCTAGTGCGCCGCAGCGTATGGCTGGTGGGCGGCGACGGATGGGCCTATGATATCGGTTACGGCGGACTGGACCATGCCCTTGCCAGCGGGAGGAACGTGAATGTGCTGGTGCTCGACACGGAAGTGTATTCCAACACAGGCGGGCAAAGTTCGAAGGCCACGCCCACCGCGGCGACGGCGAAATTCGCCGCCGGTGGCAAGACCGTTGGAAAGAAAGATCTCGCCATGCAGGCCATCTCTTATGGTAATGTATACGTGGCCAGGGTGGCATTCGGGGCCAACCCGCAGCAGGCATTGCTGGCGATGCGGGAAGCGGAGGCTTATGATGGGCCCTCTCTTATCCTAGCCTACAGTCATTGCATTGCGCACGGGTATGATATGAAGAACGGACTCGATCAGCAGCACAAGGCTGTTTCGAGCGGGCACTGGCCCCTGTTGCGGTACAACCCCGTACTGCGAAAGAAGAACCAGAATCCTTTCGTGCTCGATTCCCCGAGACCCAGCATGCCGCTTAAGGATTATGCCTACAATGAACTCCGCTACAAAGTACTTACGATCACCAACCCTGAAGCGGCCGATGAACTGATGAAGCACGCGCAGGAACTGGTGAACCTGAAATGGAAGACCTACGAGGAGCTGGCGACAAAGAAGGCGAGTGAGTTTGTGCCGGTGGCGTGAGGGATGGGGGTTTGTTAGTATTTAGTATTGAGTATTTAGTATTTAAAGGGGGAGGTTAGGTGTTGAAAAAGTATGTAAAGTATATAGAGTATATAAAGTTTCAGGAGTATATAGATTCAGATGTAAATCATTAGGGTATGAAATTAAAAACCACGTACATGGGGATGGAGTTGGATTCCCCGATCATTGTTTCGGCGTGCACCTTATCTGAGAAGGTGGACAATATCGTAATGATGGAGGATAACCATGCCGGGGCCGTAGTGATGTTCTCGCTATTTGAAGAACAGATCCGCAAGGAAGAAGCGAGGTTCCGGGGCGTGATGTCGGAGACCACCTATGCATTCCCGGAAGCGCTGGATTATTTCCCGGACCTGGAAGATTTCAATGTGGGTGTGGATGATTACCTGGAAACGATCCGCAAGGCCAAGGAGCGGGTGAAGATACCCGTGATCGGGAGTCTCAACGGTATTACCACCGAAGGATGGATCGATTATTCCAGGCTGATCGAACAGGCCGGAGCGGACGCGATCGAAGTCAATATTTTCTTCATACCCGCCGATATCGCGATGTCTTCTTCGGAAGTGGAACACCGCTATCTCAATATCATCGAGTCGATCCGGCAGGCGGTAAAGATCCCCGTGGCGGTGAAGCTCAATCCATATTTCAGCGCCACGGGTAATATGGCCCTGCGTATGCAGAACGCGGGTGCTGACGCGTTGGTGCTTTTTAATCGTTTTTACCAGCCTGATTTTGATATCCAGGAACTGGTGATCAAGACCGATCTGCAATACAGCGAGGCCGGCGAGATCCGCCTGCCGCTATTATGGATCGCCCTGTTGTACGGAAACGTAAAACTCTCCCTCGCGGCTACCACCGGTGTGCAAAGCGCGGTGGAAGTGGTTAAATACCTCCTGGCCGGCGCCGATACCGTGATGACGGCCTCCTCGCTTTATAAGAACGGCATTCCCTACCTGAAGACGATGAACAAGGAACTCCAGAACTGGATGTTCAGCATGGGCTTCGACACGATTGCCTCTTTCCGCGGCAGCATGAGCCAGCAGAATGTGTCGGATCCGACGGCGTTTGAGAGAGCGAACTATATCAGGATACTGGAAGGGATGAGGTGAGTGGGCAGTTCACAGTCGGCAGTCCACAGTCGGCAGTCCACAGTCGGCAGTCCACAGTCGGCAGTCCACAGTCGGCAGTCCACAGTCCACAGTCCACAGTCCACAGTCGGCAGCAGGGCAGTGTTGCAGCCTTGCGGCCGTTCAACCGTACAGCCATACAGCCGGGCAGCTATTCAACCAGGCAGCCATTCAACCAGGCAGCCGGAAAGCGAAGGGTTGCTATGGGCTACTCACAGCTAAAAGCCAACAGCTCGCAGCTTTATTATAATATTGTAAAATACGAAAAAATAAAAGTATTTAAATACTTTTATTATCGAAAATCCCCTACCTTTGTGGTCTCATCTTAAAAATCAACAGATATGCAAACTGCCGCAGAGAATATCCTCAATGTAACGCTCCTGGAGCCCCGGATGAAGCATCCCACGATTTTCAACCGCTTCGACGAACTGCAGGAAGGCGAGAGCCTTACGATCCATAATGACCATGACCCCAAACCGCTTTATTACCAGCTTTTAGGCGAGCGGGGCAATGTTTTTAACTGGGAATACCTGGAACAGGGACCCGAATGGTGGAAAGTGCGGATATCCAAACGCCTTCCGGGCCAGGGCGAGGAAACCCTCGGCCAGATCGCGGCCAAAGATCTGCGCAAGGCACAGGTATTTAAAAAATACGGTCTTGACTTTTGCTGCGGGGGTAAAAAAACCGTGAAGGAAGCCTGCCTGGAAAAAGGGCTTGACGTGACCCGTATCGAACAGGAGTTGCAGCAGGCCGACCGGATGCCCTCTTCCCGCCCTTTGCCTTACAACGAATGGGAACCGGGATTCCTCGCGGATTATATCGTGAATACGCATCACAGCTATGTAAGAAAAACCCTACCCGATATCCGCGCTTACGCGGAGAAAGTGATGCGTGTGCACGGGAAAAATCACCCTGAACTGATGCAGGTGCGCCTGCAGGTGGAGGAGATCTTCAACGAGATGTCGGCGCATATGATCAAAGAAGAAAGAGTGCTGTTTCCTTACATAAAAGAAATTTCCAGTCTTAAGGCCGGCACAACCGCCCCGCAGGCCATGCATTTCGGGACGATCGAAAATCCCGTGAGCGTCATGGAAGCCGATCACGAGCTGGTGGGCGAGACCATGGCGGCGATACGGAAGGCGACCAACGGGTTTGCATTGCCTGAAGACGCCTGCGCCAGCTACAATTTACTGTACCGCATGCTGGCTGAATTCGAAGAGGACCTCCACCTGCATGTTCACCTGGAGAATAACATCCTCTTCCCCCGGGCCATTGATATGGAAAAGCAACTCCGATCGGCGAAATCCGGAACTGATCCTGTCACTGTTTAAAATATACCTGTATGAAAAAAATCCTGATCGCAGTTGGCATTGTATTCCTTGCTGCGGCTTGCAAGGATGCGAAACACAATGAACCGGCCGCCCATGACGAAAAGCAGGATCATTCCACCCATGCAACCGCGCTTTCACTGAATGATGGAAAAAAATGGAAAGCCGATAGCAGCACGCACCGCAATGTGGCCCACCTGTCGGGGGTGATCACCGCTTTTAACGCCGGCGCCGACACCACGCTCAACGGCTACCTGCAAACCGCCGCTTCGCTGCAAGAGGGACTGGACCGGCTGATCAGCGACTGCCGGATGCAGGGAAAGGACCACGATATGCTGCACCTGTGGCTGGAACCCCTGCTGGGCCAGGTCAAAAAATTCAGTGGCGCTACAAACGGGAGTGATGCCGGAAAGCAGTTGTCGGAGATAACGGAACAGGTAAAACTCTTTGACCAATATTTTGAATAATGATGATCAATGCGCAAACCAAGATAGGCACCCTGTTAAAACATCGCCCCGAAGCGCTGGAAGCGATCATCAGCATCAACCCGAAGTTTGAAAAACTAAGGAATCCGATCCTGCGAAAACTAATGGCCGGAAGGACCAGCATTGCGATGGCTTCCAAAATCGCGGGCTGCCGCGTGGAGGATTTTTTCGAAAAGCTGGAACCGCTTGGATTTGAAGCGGCCGGGGAAGAGCAGAAACAAAACCTTACAGTTGAGAAAAAAGAAGCGCCTGGTTTCCTCCGCGACCTGCAGCCGGGTCAGCTGGTGGAGCTGGATGTACGACCGGACCTGGCCGGTGGAGGCGACCCCCTCCAGCGGATCATGAAGTCCGCGAACAGCCTGCAAAAAAACCAGGTGCTTCTTATCATCAACACGTTTGAACCCGTGCCCCTGATGCTGTTACTGAAAAAAAGGGGATTTGAATCCTTTGCCGAGCAAACAGCTCCGGACCTGGTTCATACTTATTTTTACCGGGTTGCCGATATACCGGCAGCCGATCCCGTGGCTGGGCCGGTTTCACAGGAAGCCTGGGATGAGATACTGGCCCGTTACAAAGACAGGCTTATTACTATTGATGTACGTGAACTGGAAATGCCCGGCCCGATGATGAAAATACTGGAAACATTGAATCAACTCCCTGAAGGCAAAGCCCTCTTCGTATATCACAAACGCATTCCCGTATTTTTATTGCCGGAACTCGCGGAGCGGAAACTGGAATTCCGCGCCCGGGAGATCCGCGAAGGGGAAGTGCACCTGATCATTTTCAAACCCTGATATGTTTCCCGGCGCTCATACCGGTTCCTTTGCGCAGACCACGACGCATAAGGTGGTGCTGCCTTTCTATCTCTACGCGGCCTTTTCGCTGCTGGCGGGAACGATCCTGCTTTTCTTTTCTGCTGATGCATTTACGGATCATTATTTTCACCCACATACACTGGCTATCACCCATGTCATGGCGCTGGGCTGGGGCACGATGATCATCCTGGGGGCGAGTCACCAGTTGGTGCCCGTGCTTATAGAAGGGAAACTATACAGCACCCGGCTCGCGTACGCGTCGTTTATACTGACCGCGGTGGGGATCCCCCTGCTGGCGTACAGCTTTTACATTTTCGATATGGACGCCCCAGCCAAATGGGGCGGGCGATTCGTACTGCTTTCGGTATTGTGTTATATGATCAACCTGTCGATGAGCATGGCCCGGCACGGCCGCATTACCGTGCATGCGATATTTATTCTCACCGCCGCAGCGTGGTTATTTATTACCTGCTTTCTCGGACTGGCCCTCGTCTATAATTTCACCTATCCTTTCCTGCCAAAGGAAACACTGGCCTACCTTCCCCTGCACGCGCATGCGGGGATCACGGGCTGGTTCTTACTGCTGATCACCGGTGTGGGCTCACGCCTGATCCCGATGTTCCTTATTTCCAAGTATACGAACCCCAAATTGCTTTGGGTCGTATATGTTCTGATTAACGGGGGACTGCTCGGTTTCTTCGCGCAATTCTTTTTCTTTCCCGGGATGAATCAGTATTTCATCCCGGTGGGCATGATCCTGCTGGCGTTACTGCTATTTGGATATTATTGCATTAACTGTGTAAGGGAAAGGATACGCAGGCAGGTGGACGAACCGATGAAGTTCTCCCTGCTCTCGGTGATGATGATGCTCCTGCCGCTGGTCTTTCTCATCAGTATCACGGGCTGGCTGCTGACAGACAAGCTGAATACTAAAATGGTGCTGATCTACGGGTTTACGATCTTTTTTGGCTGGATCACGGCCCTGATCTTCGGGATGACCTTTAAAACGCTGCCATTCATCGTCTGGAATAAAGTATATCATCAACTCGCCGGTCTTGCCAAAACACCCGCCCCGAAAGAGTTGTTCAGCATGAGACTGTTCATTGTTATGGCCATGCTCTATCTTGGAGGATTCCTTATGTTCATCACGGGGGTTTACCTGGAAACGCTCCTGGTGTTGCGGCTCGCAACGGTGGCATTGATGGCCTCATCGGCGATCTATGTATGGAATGTGCTGCACCTGGTCTTTCATAAACCGGTTATCAAATGAACGTCATCACCAACAATAATCTCCGCTGCACGATCGCCCTGGCCGCATTACAGGATGTGATGGACCCCGAGATCGGGCTGAACATTGTGGACCTCGGCCTGGTGTACCAGCTTGATTTTGATGAACCCGTCAAAAGAATATTTGTGACCATGACCCTGACTACGCAGTTTTGCCCGATGGGAGAATCTATCACCACGGCGGCACAGCGGGCCCTGGAGCGGGCTTTTCCCGGTGAAACCGTAGCGGTGAACCTAAGTTTTGACCCGCCCTGGAGTCATGAACGGATCTCCGAGGAAGGGCGTGCCTTTTTAAACCGTTAATTATGCTGAGTCTTACATGCAAAACAGCCATCAAGGCCGTCGTTTACCTCGCTTCGAAATTTGACAGCGGGGAGCGGGCCGGCATCCGCGAGATCTCCGGGTTCATCGGTGCCAGTGAGCATACGGTGGGGAAGATGCTGCAGGCGCTTGTAAAAGAGAAAGTGATCAACAGCGCCAAGGGACCCAACGGCGGATTTTATATAACGGAAAGACAAATGGAGCAACCCATCATCCGCATCGTGGAAGCGATCGACGGGAAAGAAGTCTTTAAGCACTGCGGGCTGGGTTTCAGTAAGTGCTCGTCCACACATCCCTGTCCCCTGCACAATGATTACAAACAGGTTCGGGATCTTTTTGAGAGAATGTGTCGGGATAAAAAAGTATCTGATCTTTGTGAAGGAGTGGCGAGCGGAATGGCGTATTTGTTTGGGTGAAATTTATAGAAAAAATGAGTGTATTACCACGCACAGAGGAAAAAGAGGGAAAGAGGATTGGTAATACCTGGTCATGCAAATAGCGGGAACAGGAAACAGCACCTGTTCTCACCCGCCGGATGCGAATATCCGTTTCCAGATGAACTGATATTAATCAAAACGGTTCCCGGGCAAATTCACTACTTTCAACTATCGGAACAGTACATATGATCGTTCATTCAAACTGCTTTTATGAGCAGGACTTTTACCGGATGTTTTCTTTTCCTAACTACCCTGAATTACTCTGACGCACAGGTTCAGTTTGCTGACAGCACCGCGCAAAGGGTAAGCGTTTTCATCGATTGCCGCGATGCCCGCTGCGATATGAACTACATCAAAACAGAGATCACTGTTATTGATTACATGGTTGACCGCCTGGCGGCCGATGTGCATATACTCATCAATTCGTTCAGCACAGGGGGTGGCGGCAACCGTTACACGATCCTGTTTTTCGGGCAAAACAGGTTTGCCAGGACCGCAGACACCCTCATGTATTTTGAAAAGCCAAACACCACGGATGCTGAATCAAGGGAGCTGCTGGTGCAACACCTTAAAATGGGCCTGGTGCCCTTTATTGCAAAAACAGGCGTATTAACCGGTGTGGTGATCAGCATGAAACAGGATTCCGTTGCCGTGCTGAAGGATCCGGTGGATCACAATACACAGGATCCCTGGAACTACTGGATGTTCAATGTTAATGCGGATGGCACTCTGAACGGGGAACGTCAGTACCGGAGTTTCGGAGGCAGCTTTAATATATCGGCGAGCCGGGTCACGGAGGCCATGAAACTTGGGATCAACCTGTATGGAAGCAGCAACCGGTCAACGTTTATCTTTGAAACAGACAGTACAAGGGATAAATTTATTGCCAGGAACAGCTATTACGGATTGCACCAATATTATGTGAAGAGTATAAACGATCACTGGAGCGCGGGCTACGAGGTTATCTTCAGCAACAATACTTTTTCCAATTTTTTGAGGCAATTGTATTTCCGCGCCGCCGTTGAATACAATATCTTCCCTTACCGGGATATCAACAGCCGCTACCTGGCGGTCAGTTACGGTATCATCAGCCGGTTCAACCGCTATTATGATACGACAATCTATTACAGGCTCAGGGAAACCCTGTTGGCGCACACCGTACGCATCAACCTGCTGCTCAATAAAAAATGGGGGGCGATCAGTTCAGGGGTAGCTTACCATAACTACTTTAATGACTGGAAGATGAACAGTCTTACAATGAACATCAATGTAAATGTACGGATCACAGGTGGTTTGTCATTCTATATCGCATCCAATGCGGGTATCGTTCATGACCAGATCAATTTGGCAAAGGCAGGGGCTACAGACCTGGAAGTTCTTTCGAGGATCCGTCAGTTAAAATCAAGCTATTATTACCAGAACAGGATCGGTATCAGTTACCGGTTCGGATCCAAGCTGAACAATTTCGTGAACCCGAGGTTTGAGGGAGGGTAGCATTTCTGCCTCGAGTTTCCCCGCGGCGAGCGTTGCGGGAAATTAAAATGGTTCACTGCGAATAAAAAAAACCTCTTTATCTCTTTCATCTCTTTTTTCCTCTTAGCCATTCATTTGCTCAAACCGTGCCTGGAAAAACCGCAGGTACTTCGGCTCATACACCATCTTCAACCCCTTTATCTTATCTCTTCGCTCATACACTCTCGCCGTTGATTCCGCGATCACGTCCATATGCGCCTGGGTATATACACGGCGGGGAATAGTGAAGCGCACCAGTTCCAGTTTGGGATAATAGTTTTCTCCGTTGGCTTTCCGGCCCGCTGACACCACGCCACGTTCCATGGTGCGAACACCCGAGTCGAGATAAACCTCCCCCGCCAGCGTTTGCGCGGGGTATTGTTCCTGTGGGATATGCGGAAGAAACTGTTTCGCGTCCACGAAGATGCCGTGCCCCCCGATGGGTTTTACGATAGGGATGCCGTATTCGATCATTTTTTCGCCGAGGTAGATCACCTGTCCCACGCGGGCATGGATATGATCGTCGTTCACGCTCTCTTTGATGCCGATGGCCATAGCCTCCATATCGCGGCCGGCGAGACCGCCATAGGTGTGCAGACCTTCATACACCACCACGAGATTACGGGCTTCTTCGAAAACATCCCGGTCGTTGATCGCGAGGAAACCGCCGATATTCACCAGCGCGTCTTTCTTGGCGCTCATGGTGGCGCCATCGGTGAGCGAGCAGATCTCTTTCACGATCTGGCGGATGGATTTTTTGTCATAACCTTTTTCCCTTTTCTGTATGAAGTGGGCATTCTCCGCCACACGGGTCATGTCGTGGATGATACGGATCCCGTGTTTTCTGGTAAGGGCCCGCAGCGCTTTCAGGTTTTGAATACTGATGGGCTGACCGCCCGCCATGTTTACGCTGGTGGCAATGCTGACATAGGGAATTTTTTTCGCCCCGTATTTTTTGATCAGTCTTTCCAGTTTGTCCAGGTCCACATTGCCTTTGAAGGGAAATTCATTCGCGGCGTCATGCGCCTCATCGATGATGATGTCCTCGAACTTTCCGCCCGCCAGTTCCTGGTGCAGGCGGGTAGTGGTGAAGTACATGTTGCCGGGTATGATATCCCCTTTTTTGATGAGGATCTTCGAGATGATGTTCTCCGCACCGCGGCCCTGGTGCGTAGGCACGAGGTATCTATAACCGTAGATCTCTTTCACTACTTCTTCGAGGTGGTAAAAATTTCGGCTCCCGGCATAGGCCTCGTCGCCCAGCATCATCCCCGCCCACTGGTGATCGCTCATGGCGCTGGTGCCGCTGTCGGTCAACAGGTCGATGTATACATCTTCCGACCTTAAAAGAAAGGTATTGAAACCCGCTTCCAGCAAGGCTTTCCGGCGCTGGCCCGGACTGGTCATTTTCAGCAGCTCCACCATTTTGATCTTATACGGTTCAGCCCAACTGCGTTTGACGATGTGTTTCATTTGAATATTTTTATTATTTGCGATTTCGTTTTTTTGATCCGGCAATCAATAGTTCACTTAACAATTTCAGGATCCAAAGTCCCCCATGCAGGGGGATTTAGGGGGGCCGGCCTCATCTTCACCGTAAAATGCCTCAGCATCTCCGCCTCCTCCGTTATTTCCAGTCCTTTTAGTTCATTTCTCTTTTCAAACACTTCCAGTATCACTTCGGCCACATAGTCGATATGACTTTGTGTGTACACCCTTCTCGGTATGGCCAGCCGCACCAGTTCCATCGTGGCGGGGATGAGTTCGCCATGCCCGTCGTATTTGCCAAACATGAGCGAACCGATCTCCACGCTGCGGATACCACCTGTTTCATAGAGGGCGCAGACAAGCGACTGACCGGGATATAGGCGCACGGGGATATGCGGGAGAAAAGCTTTGGCGTCAATATACACCGCATGCCCCCCTGCGGGTTGCATGACGGGCACACCTGCGGCCGCGAGTTTTTCCGTGAGGTATTCCATGCTGCGGATGCGGTACTGCAGGTAATGTTCGTCCATCACTTCATTTAGACCGATGGCGATGGCTTCGAGATCGCGGCCCGCGAGACCGCCGTAGGTGGTGAACCCTTCGGTTATGATGAGCAGGTTGCGGCAGCGGTTCGCCAGCCCGGGATCCTTCATGGCGAGGAAGCCCCCGATATTGGCAAAG